>CBFHNK010000021.1:0-26430 GCA_965657195.1 uncultured Schleiferiaceae bacterium | reverse complement strand
GTGGGAGTTGACCAAGAGTCCCGCAGGGGCGTGGCAGTGGAAGCCCAAGGGCGACGCCGGAGCCGGAACCGTGCCCGACGCCCACGTTGCAGGAAAGACCCACCAGCCCGTCATGACGACCGCCGACTTGGCGCTGCGTTTTGACCCAGCCTACGAGAAAATCTCACGCCGCTTCTACGAGAACCCCGACGAGTTCGCAGACGCGTTTGCCCGTGCGTGGTTCAAGTTGACGCACCGCGACATGGGTCCGCGCCACCGCTACCTGGGTGCTGAGGTTCCTGCAGAGGTGCTGATCTGGCAAGATCCCATCCCCGCCGTCGACTACCCCACTGTGACCGATGCCGACGTGACCGCACTCAAGGGCAAGCTTCTGGCCTCTGGCCTTAGCGTGGCCGAGCTGGTGACCACGGCGTGGGCTTCGGCTTCGACCTTCCGCGGAAGCGACATGCGCGGCGGTGCCAACGGCGGACGCTTGCGCCTTGCGCCCCAGAAGTACTGGGCGGCCAACCACCCCACGCAGCTGCATAAAGTGCTTGACGTGCTCGAGGGCATTCAAAAGGAGTTCAACGCTGCCGGCGCCACCAAGGTGTCGATGGCTGACCTCATCGTGCTCGGAGGCTGCGCCGCCATCGAAAAAGCCGCTAAGGATGCGGGCCGTGACGTGAAGGTTCCGTTTTCCCCAGGCCGTGCCGACGCGACCCAGGAGCACACCGACGTCGATTCGTTCGCGGTTCTTGAGCCGGTAGCCGACGGATTCCGCAACTTCCACAAGGGCCACAACGGCGCCATGGGCGAGCACCTGCTCGTGGACAAGGCCCAGTTGCTCAACCTTACCGCGCCCGAAATGACGGCGCTCGTGGGCGGAATGCGCGTGCTCGGCGCAACCTGGGACGGCAGTGCCACCGGCGTACTGACCACCCAGCCCGGCAAGCTGACCAACGACTTCTTCACCAACCTGCTCGACTTGGGCACGGAGTGGAAGTCGACCACCCCGCACCAAGACCACTTCGAAGGCCGCGACCGCAAGACCGGAGCCGTCAAGTGGACCGGCACCCGTGCCGACCTGGTGTTTGGTTCGAATTCAGAGCTTCGCGCCGTAGCCGAGGTCTATGCCTGCGCCGACGGCGCCGACAAGTTCGTTCACGACTTCGTGGCGGCTTGGGCCAAGGTCATGGACGCTGACCGCGCGTAAGTTTTTTGAAATCCGGTTATATCCGGATTTTTGGCCTTGGCCAGTGTTCGGGTACAACCGGATTTTAAAAATTGAGCCCCGCCGCAAGGCGGGGCTTGGTTTTTAGAACCAAACCGTGTAGCTCGCGACGCCCCATCCAGCGAGCTTGCCCAATCCTCGTGTTGGGTAGCTGTCGTTAGCGCTGTAAAATAGGCGTGATTCCAGGCGCAGCAGGCCGTGGTCGAGGTGCTTTGCAAGGCCAAGTGAGGTCGCAGCGGTGCGAAACCCGGGGTAGCCCCGATCGTACGCAACCACCGCATTGTGGGGGTCGTGCAGGTACTCCAGTCGACCTGAAGCGCGCCATGATTCGTTGAGGCGACGCTCCGCAATAAGGTTGGCTTGACCCCACCAATGTGCTTCGGTGCCGGTGTGCTGGCGCCCGACGTAGGCGTCGGCGGTGGTCCGCCAGCGGGTTCCGATTTGCCGCACCACGTACACATCGGCGAATGCGCGAATGCCTACTTGGCCCACTGTGTTCGCCTCACGGCCCAGGTAGAGGTTGCCGTTGACCAGCGTGTTGGCATGAGGGCGGAACTCAGACTGCAGCACTACGGCAGGTCCGCGCACCTGATCGCGCACTTGCTGCCACCCGTTGACGAGGTAGGCGTACCAGTTCCAGCGTGCGCTCGGCAGGTAGCTCAGTTTAATGCCGCTCAGGTAGTACGGAACGTATTCCGCCGCCAGCGACCGCGTGTACATCAGGTGGTCTTTAGAAATCGCACTTTCGTTGGTAAAGGGTGAGCCTAAAATTCCGGCATCAACCCACACTTCGCGGCGGGTTTTGAGGCGGAATCCGGCACTAGCCTCCACAAGCCGTGGATCACCCGGCGCGTAGTTGGCGTCCATGTAGGTGCCCCATCCCGGCATAACTCGGGCGCGAACGCGCTCTGACTGGTAGCGAAGGTCAAGCGCCGCGAGGTTGACATTCACCTCACCAATTCGTGCGGAACTGACCATGTAGGGCATGCTCCCCGCGGTGCGCGGGCCGAACCCGACGTAGGTATCGAGGTATCCGGATAGGTGGACTTTGTCAATCTGAACGCCGGTGGTGCTGTCGGCAAACCCCGGATTGGCGATTTGGGCGGCGGCCGCGATGCTCGCGGTGAGAGCTAGGGCCGCGAACTTAATCTTCATCTTGGGCAACAGGCGTAGATACGGGCTGGTCGTAGGCCTCGGGGTGGCTGATTTGGCCGCCGAGGTAGCCCACACGAATTCCGCCTAACGACACGATTGAGGCATAAATGAGGACAATCCACGCGAAGAGGGTGGCTTTGGTGTGGTTGCGCAGTAGGAGTACAAATCCGAACAGAGCCACGGCGGCAAGTGACCAAATTCCAAACATGAATCCTTCGGCGGCTTCCTCGTGGGCGTGAATGAGGTCGTGCGAAAATCCGCCCAAGGCCTCGAGCGCTTCTTCAGCTTCTTCGCCGGTGGCTCCCGATGCGAATGCGGCGAGGATTCCACCAAAAATCGTCGCATAGCCCAAGATTTGGGCGGGGCGGGACTTCCAAAAGGTTCCGATTTTGAGGCTAAGCGCCCCAAAGAGCAGCGCCGCGACGGGCACGTGCACCAAAATGATGTGGAGGTGGGTAGGATTCATGTACTAAAGTTAGTTCTTGTGGGCATGCGAACCGCCACAAGTAGTCCGCTGGCAAAGGTGAGTCCGGCTACTGTGAGGATTCCGGCTTGGGCAGAGGTGGTGGCGGCGAGTCCTCCCACCAGTAGGGCGCCGACGGCGTATCCGAGGTCGCGCCAAAAGCGAAAGATTCCGAGGGCGGAAGCACGGTCCGACGGGTGGGTCCAATGGGCCACGGCACTCAAGAAGGTGGGGTAGACCAGGGCCGTACCCAAGCCAAGCACGGCGCTGGCGGCGGTCCAAGCTTCGGGGCTGTCGAGCCAGGGCATCGCGGCAAGGGAGAGGGCCTGAATGAGCATCCCGAGGGAAATTAGGTTGCGGGCTGAGAACCGGTCGGCGAGCGGACCCGTGGCGAGCTGGGCAATGCCCCACACGGCTGGGTAGACCGCGGCAACTTGGCCGATTTCGCTCAGACTGAATCCCTTGGCCCACAGGAGTGCCGGAACAAATCCCCACACCAAGGCGTCATTGAGGTTGTTGACGAGTCCCGCCTGCGAAACGCTGGCGAGGGCGGGGTGCTTCCAGGTGGTTTGGGCAAAGGGGCAGCAGAGCCGCTCGAGCGTGGAGTCCGCGGCGGCCTTGGCGACATGGCCCTCGGTGCGGCGCACGGCGGTAAAGCTCAAGAGGGTTCCGAGGGCCGCGGTGATTCCGCCTGCGATAAAGAGGTGCGGATCCAGGCCGTAGCGCTGTGCAGCCCAACCCGTTGCCGCGGCAGCCACCGCGACGGCGAGGTATCCTGCGAATTCGTTGAGGCCCATGGCGAGTCCGCGCTGGCGGTCGTCGACGAGGTCCATTTTCATAACCACGGTGCTGCTCCAGGCGAGGCCTTGGTTGAATCCGAGTAAAACGTTTGCAGCGACCACCCAGCCCCAGTTCGGACCCCATCCGAGCATCCACGGCACCGGCAGCGCAAGCAACCAACCCAACCGCAGCACCCAGCGGCGCCCGTAGCGCGGAGCCAGCCATGCCGTCGCGTAGTTGGCCACGGCCTTAGCAAGTCCAAAGGCCACTAAAAACTGCATCAGTACCGCGGTGCTCGTCAGCCCAAACCTCGATTCGGCGAGGGGTCCAAGGATGCTGCGCTCCATCCCGACCATAGCCCCCACGAGGGCGTTAACCAGCACTAAAAGGCTGAATTGGGCGAGGTTGTGGCGAAGGCCGAGCTGGAGTGAAGGCATGGGGCAAACCTCGGTGCTGCCGGTTGCCTGCGCCTTGACGATCGTTAAGTTCGGCGGGCGCGGATGCGGCTCAAGCTCTCGGGGGTGACGCCGAGGTAGCTTGCTAGGTGCTTGAGCGGAACCTCTTGGAGCAGTTCGGGTTCGTCTGCCACGAGTCGCGCGTAGCGTTCTGCGGGGGTAAGCGTTTGAATGCGTTCCAAACGTTTAATCTGACGGACGTAGTCTTGTTCGACCATTTTGTAGAAGGCGCGTTCAAGGGGCCGGTGTGCCTCAAAAGCAGCGAACAGTGCGGGAGTGGGCAAGGCCACGAGGGTTCCTCCAGAGAGGCATTCGATGCCTTTGTCCACGGGACTTTGGTCAAACAAACTTTCGCCTCGCGCAGCAAAGCCGCCGGCAAGCACAATGCGCTCGGTGACGTCGTGGCCCTGATGCACGCTGTGAATTCGAACGGAACCTTCGGCGACAAAGTACAGGGTCCGGCAGGGCTGACCTAAGGGCTGGATGACGTCTCCGCGGTCCATGGTTTGGATGCGAGCCAGCTCCTCGAGGGCGCGCTGGTCGTTCGTTTCAAGCGGGTAAAGCGTGTGAAACGCTTCGCTGCAGGGGAGGATCGGGTCGCCGATCATTCGGCTTGGGGGTAAAGCGGAGCTTTGGCGTACGAAGCGTTGATGCGGCGCTTGGTCCAGTAAAAACGGCTCAAACCGAGCACAAAACTCACTGCAGATCCGGCTAACGCGAGGTAGCCCACCCATGAAATTTCGCGAAGGGCCTCTAGTTCGAGCATACTGAATCCCGTCATGATGAGGTACAACCCTGTGCGCAAAAACGAGAGAAGGGTGCGCTCGTTGGCCATACGGGTGCGTTCGATGGCAAGGTAGTCGCGCAGAATAATGGTTTCAGTCGTTTGAAACGAGTCCATGGGGTCAGTTGCTAAAGAGTAGTACGTTCAGGTAGCGGCCTTGGCCGAGGATGGCAAAGCTTCCAGCAATTAGGATTCCGCCGAGGTAGAGTTGAATCATTGCGTTGCGATGGCCGCGCACATCACCCCTTCGGGCGGCGCGCCACGCCGTCGGAACGGTCCACGCGGTGAGGAGGCTAAGCAGGTGAAGCATCCCAAAGTGGTTCCAGAGGCGAGGACCAAATTCCGCGGGCAAGAATAGGGTCCACACCGCGGTGAATCCCATTAAGATCATGTATGCCGTACCGAGGATGCGGTGCGAAGGGTTGCCTTTGCGAGCGACCATAAGGTAGGCTCCGAGGATTGCGGCCGGTACAATCGTTACTAAATGTATAAAAACGGCTAAGGGTGGCACGACCCTAAAGTTAGTTCGTGAAATTGGGTTTAACGACCTAAAACCCCCCAGATTTCGGCGAAGAGCAACCCGCTTCCGCCGCCATAGTGAGCGACCACGGGCACTTTTGGATTTTGGGCACCGGCTGCCGCGTTCAACTGCACTTCCTCATCGGGGCTCAAGCCCGCTCCGACGAGCAGTACGTCAATACATTCGTCGGATGCCAACACAGTAAGCGCTTCATCGGCACAGCAAGCCACCACTGGTTCCCAGCCGTCCTGGCTGCGAATCAGTCGCTCGATCACGGGCATGACTTCGGGGTGGGTTCCGACCGCGAGGATTCGCGCCATCACTTAGGCTTGGCGCGGAGCCGCTACCGCGGCCGCAAACTGGGCAAGAAGGGCGTCGAGTTCGGCACGAAGGGTTACGTCGGTCAGGCCATGCTCAGGGTGAAACGTCTCCTTGAATCGAGGAAGGGCCATGCTGCCCACAACTTCAGCACCGTGCCGCGGGAATCGCTCTACCGCGGACTGAAGTACGGTCAGTCCACCGCGGGGTCCGGGAGCCGCCGAAAGAAGTACGGTGGGCTTGGCCTCAAACATTTTAAGCGTGTGGCGCGAGGCCCAGTCGAACAGGTTTTTGAATCCGGCCGTGTACGAACCGTTGTATTCGGCAAACGACGCCACGACGGCATCGGCAGCCAGAAGCTCGGCGACAAACCGACCTACCGATTCTGGAATTCCCAGTTCTTGCTCGCGCTCAACCGTGTACACGGGCAAGTCGTAGTCGTTTAAGTCAAGTACCCGGACCTGTACGGCGCCGGGAAGTTGGCGGGCGACAAATTCCGCCCACTGGCGGTTAATAGAGGTGCGGCTGTAGGAAGCCCCGAATGCGACGATGTTCATGCGGCAAAGGTACGCATTTAACGTGTTTAAACACGCTTCAATTGCTTACCACCCGTAGCTCACCCCCAAGCGAATCATTCGCGGCCCGGTTACGCGCCAGCCCGAGGGATGCAGCGAGGCGACGGTCTTCGCGCCGGTGAGGTTGCTGCCGTCCAACTGAATGCGCCATTTCGGGGTGGGCTGGACAAAGATTCCGCCATGGAGCAGCGTGCGCTGGGGTAGGTCTGCGCCCCGACCAGTCGCCGAGGACCCCACGTACTGCAGGTTGGCCACCAGCCCCCAGTGCCCGAGGCGGGCTTCGCTGCGAATGTTGGCTTGGAGCGCCGGCGTATAGGGGATGGGGTCGCCGACAGCCACGTCGCGCCACACGTCGGTAGACGCTTTAAACGCTTCGGTAAACGCGCTGTGCACCCAGGTGCCTTGGATGTGGTGCTCCCACGCAATCCGACCCGTTTGGTGCGCAACCTGGCCCGATACTTCGAGTCCCAGAACGCGCGCTGACCCGGCGTTGAAGAGTTCGCCGGTTCCGCCTCCGCCAGAGGCCGCGAGGTCGCTGCCGAGCATGTTTTGGTAGTAGGTGGCAAAGGCCGTGGCTGTGCCCTGCAAACGTCTGTATCGCAGTTGCAGTCCCAGTTCAGAATTCACACTTTGCTCCGCGCGTACGTCGGGATTGGCTGATCCTGAGGCGAATCCGCGGTGCACACTGGCAAACAGAAGGCTCCGGTCACCCTGGCGCTGCACGCGCAGGCCGGGCAGTGCGACGGTGGTCCAGGCTTCGCTCACCGTGGCATCCCCAGTTCGAAGGGAGTCGCCCGCAGACCAGCGTTGGTTTCGGCTGTACATAGATTCAACGCGCACTCCCGGAACCGCGGTCCATGCCCCCCGGCGCAGCGTAGCTTCGGTGTAGGCTGAGCCTGCGGTGGTCGTCAGGCGTCGGTTTCCGGCGGAACCTCGGCTTCCGCGGCTCACAAACTGCAGTTCGCCCTGATTGACGTCAAACCAATCGCTCCACTGGTGAAAATCAACGAAGTCCTGGTGCATGCGCGCGCCAAAACGGAGCTCCGTACCGCGGCCAAGCCTACGGCGACCGTGCGTTTGGATTCCGCGTGACCCGTAGCTTCGGTTGTTGTTTCTGATTTCTGCCTGGCCCACGGCGTCAGGATCAAGTGTGAGCATTCGGTACTGTGCGAGGCTCGGATTGACCAGAACACTTGAAATGGGGACAACGCCTTGGCCATCTGTGTCAAGGCCGTCAAGTTTGTACCAGTTCCGCCCAAAGTGCTGCGCGTACACCGTGGTGCTGAGCTCAGCCCGCCGACCCGTCCACAGGTGGCGGCCCCATATTTGGCCAAAGCGCCCCTTCATCACATCTTTTTGCGACAGAGCGTACTGCCGGTAGGGGTTGACGGTAAAGTCCGCCTCAGTGAGCCCGAGGTAGGACTGGCCAGACTCCTCAACTTTACCCACGGCCTTAAAAATGAGTGTGTTGCGGCTATTCAGCCGAAACTGACTCTTGAGCACAAGTTCGTTGAGGTCAAAGCCCGTGGATCCACCCCCGTCGAGCTGGCGGAACCCATCTGAATACTGACGCAACCACTCGACCGAGGCTGCGCGTTTGGGTCCGCCCATCGAGACGTGGCTGTGGGCAAATCCCGTCCCGTAGCTGCCCAGTGCGGTGCGAAACTTAACCCGCTGCCTGAGGTCGATCGCGCTCGAAATAAAGTTGATGGCCCCGCCCGTCGTTTGGGGTCCGGCCGCAATTTGGCTCGAGCCTTTGACCACATCGATGCCCGCCATGCGCAGCACGCTCGGCTGGTAGTAGGCGGCGGGTGCGCTGTAGGCCGCGGGGGCAGTGAGCACACCGTCCTCCATCATCACGATGCGGCTGCTGCGCTCGGTGCCGGTTCCGCGGATTCCCCAGTTCATGCGCAGCCCAAATCCGTCCTCATCTCGGGCCATAAGCCCGGGCACGGTCGCCACGAGCTCATTGGGGTTCACCGCCAGAATCTGGCGAAGCACTTTGGCCGAAACGTGTGCCCCGCTCCCCAGGTCTTGCGCGCTGCGGCCCATTCCCATTGCGGAACTTGCCTGAATTTCAATGGTTTGCAAACTGTCAATTCGTGTGGAGTCCACCGGAGTGATTGCTACCGCGAGGCCGAGTACTGCGCCAAACATATTTAGAATGATTTTAAATAGGTCACAAACCTACAACGCGAACTGTGCTGCAGGCAACACTATTTAGAATAATTCTATTTTAATTTTTTAATGCAACTTGAGAAATCGAGTAACTAGTTGCTAGACACTGCACGCGAGTAACTAGTTACTAGCCACTGGCTCAGCTGAGCCCCTCAATACGCCCCATGCCGTCAATCTTCATGTGCTCGGCCGCCGGAACCTCAGGCAATCCCGGCATCCGCAGCATATCGCCAAGCAGCGGAACCACAAATCCAGCCCCCGCGCTTACCTCGAGGCCACGCACGGTCACGTCAAAGCCAGTGGGGCGCCCAAGGATTTTTTCGTTGTCGGTAAACGACTTTTGGGTCTTGGCCATGCACACGGGCAGTTCGCCCAGTCCAATCTCTGCCATTCGCTTCATTGAAGCGC
Organism: uncultured Schleiferiaceae bacterium; assembly: GCA_965657195.1. Classification (GTDB taxonomy): domain Bacteria; phylum Bacteroidota; class Bacteroidia; order Flavobacteriales; family Schleiferiaceae; genus TMED14. Next base: position 17,584 of record CBFHNK010000021.1, on the reverse strand, counting down.
GAGCGGCTGGAGCAAACACGACGCCGTCAGCCCCATAGATCTGGGTGGCGATCTTGCGGATTTTCTCTTCCATCGGATCGCCGAGGTCGTAGGTAAACTTGGGAGCCACGGGCCCCTTCGAAGCCGACACCACGGCGCGGGCGAGGTCGGCGGTTCCGGCTCCGCCGTGGGCCCAACCCTCGCTGAGCACGGCCTCGACGCCGTAGGCTGCGGCTGCCTGGCGAATCGCCTCGTGCTCTTCAGGCGTATCCGCAGCAAACGCGTTAATCGCAACCACCACCGGAAGTCCAAATGACTGCAAGTTCTCAATGTGCTTGGCTAAGTTGGCGCTTCCGCGGGCCACGGCCTCGGCATTGGGAGTTCCCAGGTCGGTGAGTGCTACCCCGCCGTGGTACTTGAGTGCACGCGCAGTGGCCACGAGCACCGCGACCGAGGGCTTCAGGCCGCCCGCGCGGCTCTTTAGGTTCAAAAACTTTTCAGCGCCCAAGTCGGCGCCAAACCCAGCTTCGGTCACCACCCAGTCGGCATAGCCCAGTGCCATCCGAGTGGCAATTAGTGAGTTGGTGCCTTGGGCGATGTTGGCAAAGGGGCCGCCATGCAAAACCGCAGGGTTGCCCTCAAGCGTTTGCACAAGGTTCGGCTTGATCGCATCGCGCATCAAAATCGCCATGGAATCTGGGGCCTTTAAATCGGCCGCAAACACCGGCTGGCGGTCCCAGGTGTCGCCCACGTAGATGCGTCCGAAGCGTGCACGCAGGTCGTCGAGGTCGCGGCTCATACACAAAATCGCCATGACTTCAGAGGCCGCGGTGATGTTGAATCCGCTCTCGCGCGGAACCCCGCCCGCCTTGCCGCCCAGTCCAATCACGAGGTTCCGCAGGGCGCGGTCGTTCATGTCCATCACCCGCTTCCACACAATGGTGCGCGGGTCGAGCCCGACGCGGTTCTTGCGCTGCAAGTCATTGTCGATGAGCGCGGCGAGCAGGTTGTTGGCCTTCTCTACCGCGGCAAAGTCGCCTGTGAAGTGCAGGTTGATGTCTTCCATCGGAATCACCTGCGAACGGCCGCCGCCGGCGGCTCCGCCCTTGATGCCAAAGACCGGCCCCAGCGAGGGTTCGCGCAGCGCCGCAGCTGCACGCTCGCCAATGCGGTTGAGGCCGTCGGTCAAGCCCACGGTCACGGTCGTCTTGCCTTCGCCCGCCGGAGTCGGGCTAATTGCCGTCACTAGCACCAACTGCCCCTTGGACTCGCGCAGGGCCTCGAGCGGAATCTTTGCCTTCGTCTTGCCGTAGGGCTCGAGCAGCTCGGGATTGAGTCCGAGTCGCGAAGCAATTTCGCCAATGGGTTGGGGCGTGACGGAACGGGCAATGTCTAAGTCAGTCATAAGGGCTGGTTGCTAGTTGCTAGTTACTGGTTTTTGGCCAAAATGTGAACAAAGGCCGACATGCCGCGGTGGTAGGGGCCCTCTTCGAGCTCGCGCTCGACCAATTCGGCGACGTCGTAGGTCCATCCGGGGCCGAGTTCAGCCTTTAGTCCATCAACGGTGTAAAGCATACTTAGTTCTTGTGGACCGCCGGTGCCGTACTCGAGTTGCTTGGGGTGGTAGCCAACGAGCTGCAGCCATCCGCCGGGCTTGAGCGCACCGTGAAGCTGGGCATTGACCTGAGCGCGCAAGGCCGCGGGCAGGTGGCCAAAAATGGAGACGATTCCGTCCCAGGCCTCGGGCTCAAACACATAGGTGCTCAGGTCTGCTTGAAGGGTTTGAATAACCACTCTAGAGCGCGCCGCCAATTCTTGCGCGCGCTGAAGCCCCACTTCGCTAAAGTCCAGAGCGGTGACCTCGTAGCCCAAGCTGGCGAGGTGCACGGCGTTGCGCCCTTGGCCCTCGGCAAGGCAGAGTACGCGTCCCGAACCGGGGGTGCAAAACTGCTCACATACACTTACGTGCGGAGCGTCACCGTAGGCGAATTCGGCTTCGGCAAATCGTTGGTTCCAGTATTCCTTCATGGCCTAAAGATCAGCGTTGAATCGCAATCAAAATGTGCAGTTGGTCACCAACCACACTGTAAATCCCGTTCGCCAATCCCTCGGGCAGTACCCACGCTTCGCCGGCAGACCAGTTGCGGATTTCGGCAACTACCTGGCCTTGCGCATTGACCAGTCGGGCATGGGCGAGGTCGCCCCCTCGCAGCATCAGCGTTCCGCGGCTCGGATTCGGGCTAATCACGAACGACTTGGTCGGTTTTTCACCCATTCCGATACCCGAAATCACCACGCTGACTGAGGCGGAATCCACGCTTCCACAGTCCCGGTAGGCATAGACCCAGACCGTGTAGCTACCGTTGGCCCCGTACGCATGATGAAGGGTGTCGGTCGGCAGGCTCGAGGCGGTACTGCCGTCGCCTAAGGTCCAGAAGAGCGAATCCGCGCCCGCCCCGGTGAACCACAGCCACGCAGAATCGAGCGATGATCCCCAGTCGGCCCCAGCGAGTACCGCAGGGCAGGGGGTGCGGTTGATGCGGTGGGCAAAGGCGAGGCTTCCGTTGCCACGGTCTTCAGACCACACGGCGGTGACGTCAAAGCCCGTGGTTCCGCTGAGGTGCACGCGGCCTTTGGACGCCGCGTAGGTGGCCATCGGAATCGTGTCTACCAAGGCCCCCGCCGTATCGAGAAATGCGGCGAGTAAGCGCACGGGGGTTCCGCCGTTGTTGAAGCCATCGCTGTAAAGAAACACAGGCTTGGTGTCGACAAAACCCAGTTCGCCTCGCGGACTCTGGTCGCGCGAACTAATGTTGAATACGATGCGGCCCGAAGCGCCCCAAGGCATAGCGCCGTCGCGCAGGTGCAGCTTCTGAACCATAGTGCCCATTTGGCCTTGGCTGGTCGGAGTCACCTCGGCCGCCACGTACAGGTAGTGGTCGTCGGGGGCGATTCCGAGGGTTAAATTCCGCTCGTACAGGTTGGCAATCGTCGAAAACTCCTTGCCGTTCACGCCCCAGGGAAGTCCGCCCAACGGATTGATTCGCTGCACCTTGCACTGAAGGTCGAGACCTGAGGCGGCAGCCATTCCGAAGTAGGCCGTGTCGCCGCGCTGCGTGAGCGGGTAGCGACGAAAGCTAGAGACATACCATCCGTTGGTCAGCGCCTTCGGTTGGGGCCACACGCCCACTCCGGCCGCGGTATAGCGTTGGGCGTAGGGCAGGGCAGAGGGGCCAAAACTGGCCCGCACGTAGTAAATGACGAGCACGTCTCCGTTGCTGTACTCCAGCATCTCGCCGATGTTGACTTGGCCGGTTCCGGTGGGCGACGGAACCGTAATTGCCGCCGGCCACGCAAAGCTTCCGCTCGCGGCAATCTTGCGAAGCTTGGCTCCGCCGCCGTTCGCGTCAATCCATCCGGTCATCAGGTCGCCGTTGGCCAACGGTAGGAGTTTTACGTCGTATCCCTGCCCCAGTGCGACTCCCGAGGGGCTCCAGACGTGGCTACCGGTGCTGTCCAGTCGGTGCACCACGGCATCCGTGTTGCCGGTGCCGGTAAAGCCAATGTAGACGTGCTCTTGCGCATCCAAGCGCATGTCCCAGGTCACCGTATACGTGCTCATTGGGGTGGTGTTGTTGAACTGAACACCATTGGTTCCCAGCTGCGGAACCCCTTGGTCGTTAAGAATTTGCAGCCAAGGAGTGGTGCTTGATGCGCCGGGTTGAAACATCGCCACGTACGTACGCCCACTCGGACCCGTAATTGCCTGAAGGTCATCGGTTACGCCTACAGAAACGAGCGAGTTCACGGCCGTATTCGGGTTCCATTGCGCATTCAAGGGTGCCGCAAGGGCCGCCAGGATTCCGGCAGTAAAAAGTGTACGCATTCGGTGGGGTTGTTCGTGTTACCCACTAAAGGTAGGCCGCAATCGTACCTTAACGGCATGAATAAACCCGTACTCTGCCTGCTTCTGGCCCTGCTTGCTGCGCCGCTTCATGCCCAAACGTTTGACGTGTTGGTGTGGGCCGACGAATTCTCGGTCGATGGCCCGCTCGACACCGCCAAGTGGTGGCAGCAGCACCAGCTTCCGAACGGAACTAGCTGGTACAACGGCGAAATCCAGCACTACACCAACCGCGATACCAACGCCTTTGTCCAGGGCGGATCCCTGCACCTCGCCGCCTACAAAGAGACCTTTACCGATCAGGGCGAGACTAAGGAGTACACCTCCGCGCGCCTCAACTCGAAGTTCGCCTTTACCTACGGCCGCGTCGAAATCCGCGCCCAGCTGCCCACCGGCGTCGGAACCTGGCCCGCCCTCTGGATGCTCGGCCAAAACATCACCGAGCCCGGCGCCTACTGGCAAACCCAGGGCTTCGGAACCCAGCCCTGGCCTCAATGCGGTGAAATTGACATCATGGAGCACTGGGGCCACAACCAGAACTACGTATCGAGCGCCATCCACACTCCGTCCAGCTTTGGCGGAACCCAAAACGTCGGCGGCCAGTACGTTTCGGGCGCCAGCACCGGCTACCACACCTACAGCATGGAGTGGACTCCGACCAGCATCACCTTCGCCGTGGACAGCGTTACGCACTACACCTACGCTCCAAGCGTCCGGAATTCAAGCACTTGGCCCTTTGATTTGCCGCAGTTCATCCTCATGAACATCGCCATTCAGCCGAGCATCGACCCCAACTTCACCGCATCTGAAATGCTTGTCGACTACGTACGCATCTACCAAAGCAGCCTTTCGGTTTCGGAACCGCTGCACCCTTATGTTCGGGTCTTCCCGAATCCTTCGGGCGGAATCTTCAACGTGGTCTACCCCGACGGAACCACTTCAGCACGTCTGCTCAGCACCCAAGGCCAGGTGCTGCGCGCCCTCTCTGTGGATGACCCACGCTTGGACCTCACGGGATGTGCCTCCGGAACCTACATCCTCGAGGTCCTCGCCGACGGGCGTCCCGTTCGGACGCTGGTGCAAAAGCTGTAAGCACAAAAAAACCGGCCCCGCGAGGGGCCGGTTCCGAATCAAGAATTAACGGACTAGTTCTTTTTAACCGCCTTCCAAACCTCGGCCTCGTCGAGCTTTTTGGTACAGAAGAACCAGTCGTGGCAGGTCATTTCACCTTCGTCGCCGTCCATGCGGGCTTTGGCCACGCCGCACGACCCAGCGGTCGGAACAATCACGTCGCTTCCCGGCCGCCAGTCGGCCGGAGTCGCAATCGAGAACGCGTCCGCGGTCTGAAGGGCCACCACCGTGCGGTAGATTTCGTCAAAGTTGCGGCCCACGCTGAGCGGGTAGTACAAAATGGTGCGAATCATTCCCTTGGGATCGATAAAGAACACGGCGCGAACCGCCTTCGTCGAGCTTTCGCCGGGCTGAATCATACCGTACTTCGAGGCAACTTCCATGGTTATGTCTTCGATCAGCGGAAACTTCACTTCAACATTGCTCATTCCGTTGAAGGTCACCTTCTCTTTAATTGTGCGGAGCCATGCAATGTGCGAGTACAGTCCATCTACCGACAATCCCACCAACTTGGTGTTGACTTCAGCGAGTTTGTCTTCGATTGAAGCAAACGTCATGAACTCGCTCGTACATACCGGCGTAAAGTCGGCGGGGTGCGAGAACAGGATCACCCAACTACCCTCGTAGTCTTGGGGAAAGTTGATGGTTCCCTGGGTGGTGATTGCGGTAAATTCCGGAGCCGAATCGCCGATGCGCGGCATTGAGTACACGGGGGCTGGGGTAGCTTCCATTGGTTTTGTTTTTTGGATTATTTGACACGTCAAAATTCCGCCGAACCCCGTGTGGTCCCTGGGACTTAGGTCACCAAAAACCCGCCGAAATAGGGCATTTCGATGGCCGATAGCCTGGGGCTATGGCGCCGAGAAACCATAAATAGTTGATGCTACGACTTCCCCAAAGTCCGGTACGCCATAGCCGCCCCAATCAGCGCTACGGTGAAGGTTCCTTCGGCGAACGTGCGCACTACCAAAGCAAAGATCACGAGCCCCGCGACCCAAAGCCAGTTGAATCCCACGATCCGCACATAGGCTAGGCCGAGGGCGATTTTGACTCCGGCATAAAGGTTCCGAACCCAAGGAATCCCAAGGGGGTCAAACCCCAGCGCGTGCTTTTCTTCGCCCACAACGATACTCACGAACATGGAGAGCATGAGGAACCCAATGCTCCACAGCCAAAAACTACGGGCCTTGACTATTTGGCCCCCATCCATCGGTCGATGCGGGGTTTCAAAATCCAAAGCAGTACGATGGATCCGTAAATGAATACACCAAATACGTACTTGATGAAAAAGAAGTAGGTGTCGCCACCGTGGTCGCGCAGTGCAATGAGCGAGCCGATGCGGACCACATTAAAGAGCTGTACGACAAACAATCCCACAAAGGCTTGTACGAGTGAGCGCCAGGTCCAACCTCCGATTCCGATGACGTAGGCGGCGTAGACAATGGCCAAGCGAAGCCCGTTGCAGCCCTCGAGGATGTTCACCATGCGGCCCTCGCGACCCACGTAGCACCCGTCCAAAAAACAGGACCACTCACAATCCGCAACCCCCATAAATCGGGCAGTCTCGTGGCTCAAGCGGCTGATCCAGTAGGTGACCATGTCGAGGTCTCCGTTGCGCTTGACCACCACGAGGTACAGGCTGTAGAGAAAGCTCAGCACAAAAAAGGTTACCAAAAACCTGACGACAAAACCCAAAAAGGCCCTATTGCTGCGAATCCAAATACTTAAAGCTTCCATACCACTACGTAGATGATCCGAAGGTACGCCCAAAGCAAATGACGAATGCGCCAAAGTTGGCTGAGCAACCTCATACCTTGAGGCGTTTGCGGGCCAGTACGGCACCGCCGGCCAGCAATAAGATCACTCCGCCGTCAAGCGGCACGGGTGGATTGGGTTCCATCACACCTTGGGGTAGGACCACCGGTGATGGGGCTTCAAACATGCCTTCAAAGCTGGCCTTAAAAAGTGATTCGGAACCGTCAACTTGGGCCCATGCGGCCGCAGGAGCCACAGCCAGAGCCGCGGCAATCATCAATGATTTCATAGTAATTAGGATTTAAGAAGGATTTTGTGCGATTCCCAGCCCTTCACGCTGCAAACCCTCAGTACGTACACACCTTGGGCAAGGCTATGGGGAATGGGGTCGTGGGCGGCACCAGTGGGGGTCAAGACTACTTGGCCGAGCACGTTGAGGACTTCGAGTTGGACTGCCTCCGGAACCCAGAGCCATCCGGGTCCCGTGCGCCACGAGATCGGCTGAGCCTCTGCTCCACCCAGTGATTCGGCAAGGAGCGTCCAAGATTGGCTTCCGTCCAGTTGGACTACAGCGGGGGCTTGGTCGAGGCGGACGCGCTGTCCGTCTGCCCCGAGCAGCCAAAGCGCCCGGGTGTGCCCCACCGCCGAAACCGCAGCAGAGCGCGAACTGTCACTCCACGAAACCAGGGTGAGAGAAGTCTGCGGATTCCAAGACTTCGCCGCGGCATCCACGGTTTCGGTGGCTGCAACCCACTGAATTCCGGTCGGGCTTTGGCGCGCCACTGCATCTCGGTCGGCGTCGAACCCCGTTCCCGCGTCCTCGCGCGGGTCCAAATACACCACTTCGGTCCAGTTGCGATCCAGAACCGCTAACGTGATTGCTACCCTTGGGCTGGGCGGAGGCGAATTCAAAACTCCGCGCTGCCGTGCCATCAGTTGGGCACCAGGGCCCTGAGCTCGAACCCAAAATCCCTGCATCGGCGGTATCACTGGACCCAAACTTCCCCCGCTGTGGCTGTAGTAGGCATATCCCCCGAGCCCAGCGTTGAGCGCGGGATTCCAAACCGAATATGCCGCATCGACCCCAATGCGCTCAACCTGCCCAAAATCCAGCCCGCAGGCAAAGGGGTTGCCCAATAGATTCCACCCGTCCGTCACCGAGGTCGAGTGGACGGTGCTCACGGGGTTGGGAACGTCCGCGTACCCCAGACTCCATTGCGACCACGGAATCCGCGGCAGCCCACCTCGCAAAGAAACCAATCCCGAGCCCTGCACGTAGAATCCCTGGCCTCGCGCGCTGAGCCCTTGGCCCGGGGCGCGGTATTCACCGCTGTCGGCGTTCCACGAATACAGCCCCAAGCTGTCGGCACCCGAAAGTCCTCGCACACCCTCAGCCAGCGGGCTCGACAGCTGCTGCCAGCCCGTCGAGGGCCATAATCGTTCAGCACGAACATCGCCATCCCCTGCAGCACCCACGCGCATCTGGGCTTGACCCGAGGGCCCCGCACGAAGAACAACCTCGCCGTCAACCAAAGCGCGACCGCGCACGTCAAGGGCTCCGCCCGCAGTCACTTCGAGCGCAACTCCATTTGCGACACGTAGTACATCGCACGTAAAGCCGGGCCCTGAATAAGGGGCTGCCACCACAGCGTTGACCCCGGCCGCGGGGGCGCCGAGCGACCACGACACACCATTCCAAATGGTGGGTGGGGACTCCAACCCATTGAGGCGCAGGTTGTCCCAGCGCCAGGTTCCGGCAGTACTGTAGTTCTGGCTGCTCGTTGTGGGCTGCTCGCGCATGCCTTGGTACGCCTCGTGGGGCCCAAAACTGCCGCCAAAATGACTGAACGCCACGGGTGAAAACACTGAAACCAACCGCAGCCATACCGACGAATGCCCCGCGACTCCCGCCAACGGAGCCGTAAATGGAACAAACACGTCAAAGGGCCCCCAACCCGAATCCGGTTGCCAGGCTACAAACCACGTGCTTCCTGAATCCACCGAGGCCTGAATGTGCCACCAGCGCGATGAGGTCGACGAACCCCGCAAGGCGCCCGACAACCACACGCTGTCCATACCCGCGGTATTGGCTTCCATCCACAAACCGCGCCCTCCGGATTCAGTGCCCTGGGGTGCAAAGCCTTTGACTGAAAGCGCTTTGCCGGCCCCGAGTCCTTGAACCCAAGATTCCGAAACCCCGAGTCCGCCGACAAGGGCGTAGCCGCTGTCGCACTCTAGGACTGATGCGTCAAATGCCCAGTGGGCAATTGCTTGGCCTGAGGCCGAACGGGCGAACAGCACGCCGAGTGCCATGGCCCAAAAAGAAAAGGTGTTCATGCTTGCTCCGATTTAGAGGGGCAAGCTGCGACGCACTAAGGGGTGCAGTCGTCCGGTAAACGTAAGTAAACGGCTAGGACTTCGCGAGTACCACCCGAACCTGAGCCACGACGACGTCGCCCTGCTCGGCCTTCAACCAGTACATACCCGCAGGCAGGTGCGTCACCTCCCAAGCGAATTGCCGCTGGCTGGAATTCAGGTTTTTGGCGTCCACGCGGCGGCCAAGCATGTCGTACAAGCTTAGTGAAACGGGCGCGGTTCCGCTCAACTCCAACTGGCCACGAAGCGTGCCCTGTACGGGATTTGGGTACACCACAAGGGGAGAACCGCCCACCATATATGCCCAGCTCGCCGCGGCAAGCAGCAGAACTAAAGCAAAAGAGGCCAAGCGTTTCATACCCACCAAACCTACAAAAAATTAAAAAGCGGCGGGGTCCTCTGCCTGCGGGTACTCCTGAAACACAAAGCGAACGTTGCCTTCGCTATGAATTTCGTACACCCATCCGGGCTCAAGGCCCGCGGCCACCGAAGCCTCACCAAGGGCGTCGTAGGCGCGCATGATCCCGACAATCATGCCCAGCGTGTTCGAGTAGGGAAAGTCAATCCACAGCGCACGGCCTGCAGGAATCTGTTCGGTGCGCATCTTGCCAAAATCTAGGGTTCCGAGGTCGTCGTCGCTGTTGCCCACGACGATTCCGACAAAAGAAAGCAGCGAATCGGGTGCAACCTCCTCGGGATTTGAATAGTACACGCCTACGAGCGAGTCCGTCGACAGGCCCAGAGAGTCCCCAGTAGCTACCACACGCTCGTACATCGGACCGATCTTCTCAAACGGCCCCATGTAGTCGTAGCCCACCACGACGTACCCGCCTTGAGGCGAGTCATTGACCGTCAATGACTTAAAGGCGCCAAGCCAAGCTAAAAGCGCCACAACGACCAGCGCGATGCTGGCAACGATCCAAATGAGTTTGCGAACCATACTGCAAAAGTACGCTGACGCAGACACATACGATGCTGGCGCACGCAGCGTTAGCGTTCGCAGTGAACCAATGCAACCTTTCACCGCGTTGCCGCATCTTAAGACCACAAAACCTATACGCAACCATGGCTACCGCACTTCGATTTGGCCTCATATTCTCATTGATGCAATTTGTTTGGATTATTGTAGAATACCTCGTGGGCCTGCACACGACGTACATCAATCTACATTCGCTGTACACGAACCTCATCCTTATTCCGTCGGTCGCCATAATGATTTGGGGCCTTTTTGCGCGCAAGGCGGAACTCGGAGGCGAACTCACCTACCTCCAAGCATTGGGCCAGGGACTCGGTGTTGGCGCCACGGTGGGGATTCTTTCGGTCGGAATCCAGTACCTCTTTTTTACCTACATCAACCCGAACTTTTTTGCCGACTTCATTCGCTACGCCGTCGACAACCAACTTGCGACCTTGGACGCGGCCGAAGCCTACTTCAACTTCACCAACTACGCCGTACAGGCTGCGGTATTTGCCCCCGTGGCGGGCCTCGCGACCAATGCCATCGCGGGTCTTTTTCTAAAAACGAGCTGGCGCTAGACCGGGTTTTCGTGCGGAACAAGGACTACCTTTAACGCATGTTTTCATTCTTTCGCAAAAAGTCCGAACTGGACCGCCTCAACGAGCAGTACACGCAGCTCCTCGAGGAATCATTCAAGCTATCCACGACCGACCGCCGCGCCTCTGACCTGAAGCGTGCCGAGGCCGAAGCCCTCGTTCCGCGCATCGAAGAACTTAAATCTCAGGAAAAGTGAGCGCTCGCGACCTGCGTGGCGCTCGCGTCACCGTCTACTGTGCGGGATCGGCGCGCGTCGCCCAAGATTACGTGGACGGAGCCTCTGAGCTCGCCCAAACCCTCGTCGATGCAGGTACTGTCCTGGTCTTTGGCGGAGGCAAAACCGGCCTCATGGGCCACATCGCCACCGAAGTCATTCAGCGCGGCGGCAAGGCCTCGGGCGTGATGCCACAGTTCCTTAAAGACATCGAGATGGACCACCCCCTGGTCGACGACTTTACCTTCGTGCAGACGATGGCTGAGCGCAAGGCGGGCCTACTCGCGCACACCGAGGGCTTGATTGCCCTTCCGGGCGGATGCGGAACCCTCGAAGAACTCGCCGAAGCCATCACCCTCAAGCGCCTCGGACAGTACCTCAAACCCGTTGTTATCGTGAACCAAAACGGATTCTACGACGACCTACTGCGCCAACTCAAGCGCATGGTAGACGAAGAATTCATGAATCCCGAGCACCTCGACCTTTGGACCGTCGTCGACCACCCTCGAGATGCCGTTGCGGCCATTGCTTCTACCCCCGATTTAAGTCCAGATATATTGCACCGCGCTGCTGTAAAGGCATAAATACTGCATATTCGGTAAATTAATGCTCTGATAATTTTGGCTTTGGCGCGAAGTCCCTACTTTTGCTCCTCTAAGACATTTTTTCAACTGTTTAACCAACCTCGCAAAAACCCATGAAAAAGGTTCTCGCTCTGTGCTTCGTCGCAGGGATTCTGTTCACTCAACCCGTTCTGGCTCAGGACGCTACCGAAGCTGCTGCCACCGAGCAAGTAGCTGCCACTGATTCGAACGCGGCTGCTGCCGACAGCACGGCTACCGCTGCTGTTGAAGAGACAGCCCCCGTCGTTGAAGAAGAAAAGAGCTTCACGCAAGTCCTTAAAGAGAAGTTCATCGAAGGTGACCCCATTTTCATGGCTCCGGTTCTTTTGACCCTCATCTTGGGTCTTGCCATCGCCATTGAGCGCATCCTTTACTTGGCGTTTTCAAACAGCAACAACGACAAGTTGCTTGCTGACATCGAAGCTGCACTGAAGAGCGGAGGCAAGTCTGCTGCCCTTGAGGTGTGCCGCAACACCCGCGGCCCAGTTGCTGCCATCTTCTACCAGGGCATCGACAAAATGGACGAGGGTATCGAAATGGTCGACAAGGCCATCGTGAGCCTTGGTTCAGTTGAAAACGGCAAGCTTGAGCGCGGCGTTTCGTGGATTTCGCTCTTCATCGCTCTGGCTCCGATGCTCGGATTCATGGGTACGGTTATCGGTATGATCTCGGCGTTCGACGCCATTGAGGCCGCCGGTGACATCAGCCCATCACTTGTAGCAGGAGGTATCAAGATCGCACTTTTGACCACGGTATTTGGTCTGATTGCGGCGATGATCCTTCAGATCTTCTACAACTTGATCATTGCCATGATCGACAACTTGGTGAACAAGATGGAAGACGCTTCGATCTCGTTCCTTGACCTCGTAGCAGAACACACGAAGAAGTAATTCACGATGAAGAATATTCGAACGATCAGCATGGGCGCAGCCATCCTCGCGGGGGCGGTTGGCCTAATCCCCACCTTGCTCATTTTCTTCGGAGGTGAGTCTATGGTTGATGGGGCAGCGGGATCGGCCATTCTCATCACGGAGATTTTATTTATCGTGACCATTGGTTTGGCCCTATTCAGTGCCGGACTCGGAATGGCGATCAACCCTGCAGGCATCAAAGGCACCGCCATCGGTGTTGGAGCCCTGCTCGCAGTGGTACTCGTGAGCTACTTGATTTCATCAGGTGCCGACTTTGAGTCCTACAAGAACACGACCGAGTCTACCTCGCGTTGGGTTTCTACGGGCCTGAATGCCTTCTACATCATGTTTGTACTCGCAATTGTTGCGGTGCTTTACTCATCGGTGGCGCGATTGCGCAAGTAAGACGGTCGTATGGCAAGTAAGAAACGTGCAGTTCCTGAAATCAACGCAGGGTCGATGGCAGACATCGCCTTCTTGCTGTTGATCTTCTTCTTGGTGACGACCACTATGGACGTCGACAAGGGCTTGCTGGTAAAGCTTCCGCCCTGGACCGAGGAGCAGAACGAGGAACAAGACATTAAAGAAAAGAACATCTTCGTGGTGCTCGTCAACGCTCAGGACCAGCTCCTGATCGAAGAGGAGTATGCCACGCTTGAAGATGTGCGCCGCCTGGCCAAAGAATTCATCGACAACAACGGAGACGGTACGTGCGAGGACTGCCGTGGCCTGCGTGATCCGGCGTCTTCAGACAATCCAGGTAAGGCAGTAATCTCTTTGCAGAACGACCGCGGAACCAGCTACAACATGTTTGTGAAGGTCCGCAACGAGTTGTTGGGTGCGTACACCGAGCTTCGCAACGAGCTTGCTACCCGCAAGTACGGACGCGACTACGAGTCGCTCAACGAGGGCGATAAAGAAGAAGTAAGCGCGATTTACCCGCAGTTTATTTCTGAAGCAGAACCTGTTCAAGTAGGTGGATAATGGCACTGATTAAAAAGAAGAAAAAAGCGGAAACTCCGCCGTTGTCGACCGCATCGCTGCCCGACATCGTATTCATGCTGTTGTTCTTCTTCATGGTAACCACAACGATGCGTGAAGTGACGTTGCTGGTGAAGCTGAAGAAGCCCCAGGCGACCGAGATCCAAAAGCTCGAGCGCAAGGACTTGACAACCTACATCTACGTGGGTGCCCCAAAAAATGCGGAGCTCGGTTCTGAGCCGCGCATTCAGCTTGCTGACCAACTCGCTTCGGTGGGTGACGTGCAGCAGTGGGTCATCCTTCAGCGCGAATCCATCAACGAAGCTGAGCGCACGAAGTTTACCGTGTCAATCAAGGCTGACGTCGATGCAAAAATGGGTTTGATCAGCGACATCAAGCAGGAGCTGCGCAAGGCGCAGGCCCTCAAGCTGTCGTACTCAGCAAACCCTGCGGCTTCGGCCGAGGAACTGTACAAGGCCTACTAAAGGCCTGGTGTTTTGGTTTGAGCCCGGCTCCGAGAGGAGCCGGGTTTTTTTTATGGCCTGCGGCCTAAGGCCTTCGGCCGGTTTCTGGTAACTGGTTTCTTGTTTCTTGTTTCCGGCGGCCGGAGGCCTAAGGCCGGTTTCTTGTTTCTGGCGGCCTGCGGCCTTAGGCCGGTTTCTTGTTTCTTGTTTCTGGCGGCCGGAGGCCTAAGGCCGGTTTCTGGTTACTGGTTCCTTGCATTTAGCTTCTCGTTTTGGTAAGTGCTTCTGCTTATGCCATCCCGTGCGAGATTAGGTTCCGCGAACCAGAAGCAAGGAACAATAGCTAGAAGCAAGCAACAAGGAACGAATAGCTAGAAGCTATCCTTGCTAACGAGCTAACCTTGCTAACCTCGCCAACGAGCCAACCTCGCCAACGAGCCAACCTTGCTAACGAGCTAACCTCGCCAACGAGCCAACCTTGCGATCCGTGCCGAGTGCGCGTACTTTTGGCCGCAATGAATTCCTTGAAGTCTGATTCCCTGTTTTTGGCGTTTGCCGTGGTCCTTTCGATGCTGTTTGTTTCGGGCCTGGGTGGGGCATCGGTGATGCAGATTCTTGGGTACGGCGGAATGAACTTGAGTGAGGTGATCCTGCGCCAGGAGCTGAACGCGGCACGGGCGCTGTTGGCGCAGCAGGGATTGGGGTCGCTGGCGATCTTTTTGGTTCCGGCGTTGGCGCTGCAGCAGCGTTGGGCGCGGGTTGAGGAGCCGGCGACGCCGGCGTTGCCGCGGCACGCGGCCTGGAGTTGGCGCGAGACCGTGCTGGCGTGGACGCTGCTTCCGGCGTTGCTGCCCGCGTTGGAATGGATGTCAGGGTTGTGGTTTCAGGTGCTGCAGGGGCAGGATTGGGCGGCGTCGGCCTTGGCTCAGGCAGAGACGCAGTCGGGTTGGGTCGAGCGCATGCTCTTCTTGCCGCACTGGGGCGACAAACTGCTGGCAGTGATGGTGTTTGTGGTCATTGCCGCGGTGGGCGAGGAGCTCTTCTTTCGCGGAGCCTTGCAGCGCATGCTTCGTGCCCGTGTGGCTCCGTGGGTGTCGGTCGTGGCGTCGGCAGCCCTGTTTGCGGGATTTCACTTTGACTTGATTCACGTTCCGTTTCTCGTAGTCGCAGGGCTCGTGCTCGCATGGCTGTACGAACGGAGTGGGCGTTTGTGGCTTCCGCTGGGGGCGCACGTGCTGCACAACGGAATCACCTACGTACAGACGCAACTAGAGGGCCCCGGATCCTATGCGGCTGGTGCGGCGGTCGAATGGAGCTGGATGGTGCCGGTGGGGCTCGCGGCCGCGGCAGCTGTAGTCGTGGCACTCGCACGCAAATAAGTACCTTTGCACCGTGGTAAAAATCGCGGACATCGAACTTCCGGACTTCCCGTTGCTCCTCGCTCCGATGGAGGACGTGAGCGATCCGCCCTTTCGCTTGCTGTGCAAAGAGAACGGGGCGGACCTCATGTACACCGAATTTATTTCGAGCGAGGGACTGATCCGCGACGCCGTAAAGTCTCGCGCCAAGCTGGATATTTTTGAGTACGAGCGTCCGATTGGGATTCAAATTTTTGGTTCCGAATTAGAAAGCATGATTGAGGCGGCCGAAATCTGCGCCGAGGCGAATCCGGACCTCATCGACATCAACTACGGATGTCCGGTCAAAAAGGTGGTGTGCAAGGGTGCGGGGGCGAGTATGCTTCGGGATATTCCGAAGATGGTGCGCCTCACCAAAGCCATCGTCGATGCCGTGGATAAGCCCGTGACGGTCAAGACCCGTCTGGGTTGGGACGACAGCACGAAAAATGTGGTCGAGGTCGCAGAACGCCTCCAAGACATTGGAATTAAGGCCATTAGCATTCATGGACGCACGCGAAGTCAGATGTACAAGGGCGAAGCCGACTGGACGCTGATTGGGGCGATTAAGAACAATCCGCGTATGAACATTCCGGTGTTTGGCAACGGAGACATTGACAGCCCTGAGAAGGCCCTCGTGATGCGCGACCGCTACGGGGTTGACGGAGTGATGATTGGCCGCGCCACCATCGGGTACCCGTGGATTTTTAAAGAGATCAAGCACTTCATGGCGACGGGCGAGCACTTGGATCCGCCCACGCTCAGCGAGCGCGCCAACGCCGCGCAGCGCCACTTAGAGCTTTCGGTGGACTGGAAGGGCGAGAAGCTCGCGATCGCCGAGATGCGCCGCCACTACGGGAACTACTTTAGGAACTTCCCCAATTTTAAGGAGTTGCGCCAGACTCTGGTGACCTCGGATTCGCTCGAGATGCTGCGCGCCACCTTTGACGAGATTCGCGGAGACTACGCGCTGCGCAACAGCTTCGTATCGGAGCCGGCCTGACGTCCGGCGAGCCATGAGAGTAGGCTGCCAATCACAACCACCAACGCTAACACCGCGAGCGACTGAACCACAGACCACTGGACGGGGTAGGCGTCGACGACGTAGCCTTCGCCAAGTTTGAGTAGGCCCCATTGGGTCTGGGCGGCAACTACGGATGCTCCAAGTACAAAGCCTGCTAGGGCGCCGATAAGCGTGAGCCAGATTCCGCTCCAGGTGAATGCAGCTCGGATGCGGTCCGCGGGCATTCCGAGGGCGGCGAGCATGGCGCGCTGGCCCTGTTTTTCAAGAATAATGAGGCTGGCGGCCGCGTAGAGCCCAAGCGAGGCAAGCAGTACGATGAATCCTAAAATCGCGGTGGTTGCCAGGCCTTCGCTGCGAAGGACCTGGAACATGGCCTCTTCGCGCTCTTCGGGGCGTTCGGGGGTCCATCCGGGGGCCGCAGCAGCCAACGTGGCGCGCAGGTCGCCCGAGGCTCCCGCCGAGGGCCACACCAGAACGTGTGAAACCTGTCCCGAGTCGGCCAACGGCCTTAGGGCCCGAAGCTCGTCTACCGGCATGATGCCAAAGGCGTAGTCGATTTGGGGATGGACACTGAAGGTTCCGCGCACGAAGGCAATACTGCGCTGAAAGTCGTCCAGACCCGCCTGGGGCCAGAGTAGCTCAACGGGGTCGGGGCCAAGGCTGAAGTCGACCAAAAGTTGGCTCGACGCGCCGGTTCCGAGGTAGAGGCCGTCAAAGACAGTTACGGTGTCGCCGTCCCCGCGCAGCACGTTCGCGCCCCAAGGGCTTAGCGCTGAAAATGCCGAGTCCACGCCCCAGAGCTCCACAAGAACTTCGCGCTCCTCGCTGCGCACCAACGACTTTTGACTGACCACCGCGCTCAGCCCCGCAACCTCTGGAAGGGCCCGCAGCGCCTCGAGGTCCATTTCAGAATGAATGCCCTCAGTCGGCGATAAGGTGTAGGGCGCGTGCATGCCCTCATAGGCCGCGCGCACCATTGATTCAAGCCCGTTAAATCCGGCGAGGACGACGAGCATTGCGGCGGTCCCGACGGCTACGCCGAGCGCAGCGAGGCGGGCCACCCACTGGGTGAGCTTACGGCCGCGAAGCAGGCGCCAGCCCAACTGCGGTCCGCTCGCGCGCACTACTTAAACGGATTTTCTCCGCCCTCGCGCAAAAGGCGGTCAATGTTGGCCTCGTACTCCATCGAATCGTCGGCGAAGTACTGCAGGTTCGGAATCACACGCAGCTGGTGGCGCACCCGCCCGGCCAGCTCGTTTTTAATGCGCGG
>CBFHNK010000020.1:0-26676 GCA_965657195.1 uncultured Schleiferiaceae bacterium | reverse complement strand
TCCATGGATCCGCTAGGTTCTAGCGCTCTGCCCTCGCGCCCTGCTTTGGAGTGGGCAAAGGTCCTTGGCGGTGTACTCGAAGGGCCCGATGCGGTTGTCGAATTCGCCTGCACACTTGAGTCTGGTGCGCTGGGCGGAATCAGTTTTTTGGCCAACCCCAGCTACCGCCGGGCTTGGGCCAAATCCGGCGCATCGGTCGTTCTTGCGAGCACTGAAGTCACCAAGCCCGAAGGCTTCATCGGAAGCATCCTTCGGGTGGCGAACCCCTATGCTGCGTGGTCGGCAGTCTTAGCAAGCGGCCAACGGCAGGTGGCTTGGGCTGCGAACCGCCCCGCGGGGGTCGATTCCAGCGCCGTGGTCGCCCCGGGAGTCCAACTCGCCGAAGACGTTGTGGTAGGGGCCCGAAGTATTCTCAACCCCGGAGTAGTCCTGTACCCCGGAACCGTCGTGGGAGCCGACTGCATCCTGCACGCCAATGTGGTAGTGGGTTCTGACGGATTTGGATTTGTGCCGCCCCACTCCGGTGCGCCCGGATGGACCAAAATTCCGCACCTAGGGCGCGTACGCATTGGGGACGGAGTTGAATTGGGTTCCGGAACCTGCGTGGACCGCGCCGTGGTGGGCGAAACCGTTATTGGCAACGGATCTAAGCTCGACAACCTCTGCCAAATAGGGCACAACGTGCGGATCGGTGCGCACTGCGTCCTTGCAGGGCACGTGGGCGTCGCCGGATCCAGTGTTCTCGAAGACTACGTGGTCGTGGGAGGCCAAGCCGGAATCGCTGGCCACATCACCATCGGGCGGGGTGCTCGAATCGGAGCCCAAAGTGGCGTTGCCAAATCGCTAGCGCCTGGTGCTGAGGTACTTGGCAGTCCGGCCGTGGATGCCCGAGAATTCCGCCGTTTCTTTGCAGCCCAAAAGTCCGGCAGAGGTTGATTCAATACACACTAATTCAAGAGTTTAGCGCAAAAGGTCGCGGAATCCACAGCGGTTCTGTATGCCGCGTTGTCGTAAAGCCCGGCGAACCCGAGAGCGGTTATACCCTCATTCGCAGTGACTTAAGTGGCGAACCACGGATCAAACTCCACCCCGAACTCGTCACTGAGACGGACCGCTGCACCACACTGAGCGAGGGAGAGGTTTCGGTACACACTGCCGAACATCTGCTCTCGGCCTTGTTCGGACTCGGTATTTTGGACGCTGAAATCCACTGTTCCGCTCCCGAACTTCCAATCCTAGATGGATCCGCCCAGCCCTGGGTCGAGGCCATAGAAACAGCAGGCCGCCGTCCTGTAGGTCCGATGCGCGGGTACGCGCTCCACGCCCCAATCCGAGTTGAAGACCCCGAGACCGGCTCGTGGGCCGAGGCCACTCCGGCCTCCATCCCGAGCTACCGCGTCGCCCTGAGTCACGATGCCCAAGCCATCGGCCCCTGCAGCGCGCACTTCACCTACGGAGGCGACTACGCTTCAGCCATCGCTCCAGCCCGCACCTTTACGCTGGTCAGCCACCTGCTGCCCATGATTCACCGCGGCCTCTTGCAGGGCGCTGAAGAAGGATCCGGAATCGTGGTCATCGACCGCGAACTCAGTGACGCCGACTGGACCGCACTTGAACAGTTCATTCAGCAACCCCTCGAGCGCAGCACCGAACTCGGAGCCCTTCCACAAACTCCCTTTCGTATGCCTTCGGAGCCCGCCGCGCACAAAATGCTCGACGTACTCGGAGACCTCGCCCTTATCGGCCGACCCGTTGCCGCAGAAGTTCGTATTTTTAAACCCGGCCACCGCATCAACACCCTATTGGCCCAACGCATCATGGAACAGCTCGAATCCACCAACCCGGTTCCCTTCTTTGACCCCAACGCGGCCCCGCTCATGGACGCCACCAAAATCATGTCGATTTTGCCGCACCGCCCGCCGTTCTTGCTCGTGGACCGCATCCACCACAAGACCGAAGACGAAATCTGGGGCAGCAAAGCGGTGACCATGAACGAGCCGTTTTTTCCGGGCCACTTCCCTGGCGCTCCCGTAATGCCGGGTGTCCTGCAGCTCGAGGCAATGGCTCAGGTGGGCGGAATCCTCGCCCTCAGCACGGTCCCCGACCCTGAAAACTACCTCACCTACTTTCTCAAAATGGACGAGGTGAAATTCAAGAGCAAGGTCGGCCCCGGAGACACCCTGTACTTTCACCTCAAACTTACGCAGCCCATTCGGCGCGGAATCGTCGTGATGCGTGGGGCGGCCTACGTGGGTCAAAAACTCGTCACCGAAGGCCTGTTCACGGCGATGATCACCAAAGACAAATAAGCCGTGATTTCACCTCTTGCCTCGGTCCATCCGGACGCCAAAGTTGCCGGAAACGTCCGCATCGACGCCTTTGCCGTGGTCGAACACGACACCGTGTTGGGTGACGGAACCTGGATCATGAGCGGCAGCCACGTGCTCGCCGGTTCTCGCCTCGGCAAGAACTGCCGCATTCACCAAGGCGCCGTCGTCGGCGGAATGCCCCAGGACCTCAAGTTCAGCGGCGAATACAGCGAGGTCTTTTTGGGAGACGGCTGCATTGTTCGAGAAGGTGCAACCATCAACCGCGGAACCAAAGCCTACGGCAAAACCACCCTCGGCAAAGAATGCCTGGTCATGGCCTACGCCCATGTCGCCCACGACTGCATCATCGGGGACCACGTCATCCTCGTCAACAGTGTCGCCCTCGCGGGCCATGTCGAAATCGGCGACTGGACCATTCTCGGTGGCCTTTCGGCCGTGCACCAGTTCGTCAAAATCGGCTCGCACGTGATGGTCGGTGGCGGATCCTTGGTCCGCAAAGACATTCCGCCATTCATCACCGTGGCCCGCGAACCGCTCACCTTTGAAGGCGTCAACGCCGTCGGCCTTCGCCGCCGCGGATTCAGCAACGCCCGCATCGAAGAAATTCACCACGCCTACCGCCTGCTGTACCAAAGCGGATTCAACACGACCCAAGCAGTGAGCGAAATCGAACGCGAGGTCAACCCAAGCCCCGAGCGCATCGAACTCCTCAAGTTTGTGCTCGCCTCGGACCGAGGAATTGTGCGCAAGCAATAACCTCATGACGGGCCTCGACTGGAACGGCGTCGGCAAGCAGATTTCGGGAACCGAAATCATCCGCCCGTGGTCCGCAAACTGGTCGCCAAATGCCCGCGTCGCCGTACTCGGCGCCAACGGATCCGGCAAAAGCACGGTCATCCAACTCCTAAGTGGCCAAATGCCCCCCTCGGTGGGCAGCATCACGTCTCCGTTCATCACTACAGATACTTGGCCCACTCAAGTGAGCTGGACCGGCCCCAACGTACAGCCACCGTTGGACCTCAGCGGACGCGAATGGGTCACGCTGCACGGACAGCTTCGTTCATGGCGCCGCAGCCCTTGGCACTACCTGAGCGAGTCCGACCCGATGTGGTCACGTCCACTGCGCAATCTGTCAAGTGGCCAGCGGCAGCGCCTGCTGCTCTGCGTAGCAGTCTGCACGGATGCCCCTCTACTCCTACTCGACGAGCCCTGCAATCACCTCGACTCCGAAGGCCAAGAATGGTTTGCCCACATGCTGGGCGCGGAGCTTGAGGCACCGCAAGGTTCCGCCCGAATGCTCTTTGTGGCAAGCAACCACCACCCTGTCGAAGTGCGCCACTGCCTTGAGGGAGTGACGCCGCAGGGGGATTCCGTACCTTTGCCAAAATTTTAGCGATATGGCGACTACCGCAGACATCAAGAACGGCATGTGCATCCACTTCAACCATGCGCCGTACCAGATCATCGAATTCCTTCACGTGAAGCCCGGCAAGGGTGCAGCGTTTGTGCGGACCAAGATGCGCAACCTCAACGACGGCCGAGTACTCGAGCACACCTTCCCCAGCGGAACCAAGCTCGAAGACATCAAAATCGAGTTCCGCACCTACCAGTACCTCTACAACGACTCGGACGGCTACCACTTCATGAACATGGACTCCTACGAGCAAATTCCCATGCCCAAAGAGGTGATCAACGCGCCCCAGTTCCTCAAGGACGGCATGGAGTGCATGGTGATGTTCCACGCTGACGAAGACCGCCCCTTGAGTGTGGAGCTTCCGTCCACCGTTACGCTCGAAGTTACCTACACCGAGCCCGGGATGCGCGGCAACACTGCCACCAACACCCTCAAACCTGCCACGGTTGAGGGCGGAACCGAAATTCGCGTTCCCCTTTTCATCGAAACCGGTGAAATGATCGTCATCAACACCGCCGAGGGTACCTACAAAGAGCGTTCGAAATAAACATCGCTCTCGAATCACGGAACCCGCTGGACTTCCCAGCGGGTTTTTTCGTGCCTGTGACAGGCACCTAAAGAAAAAGCCCCGCCATTGCTGGCGGGGCTTCACGTTCTATTCGAACTTTTCTACTTACTGGGCATCCCAGAAGATCGGAGCCGTGTCGCTGTCGCTATTGTAGAACGCGCCAGCGGCAGTTACGTTCGCGTTGTTCAAAGCGTACTCGTCAACACCGTAGCTCATGCGCTTTGGAGTTACGCGACCCGCCTCAGCAGCAACGTTCATGTACAGATCGTACTGACGCTGGGCAGCCCAAGCTTCGTTTCCGCGCGTAAAGAGCGAAATCCACTTTTGAGTTCCCACCAAGTTGCGCCAATCAGCTGCATCCCACGCTACACCAGTCCCAGTGAGGTAGGTTGCGGCATCACCTGCTGAACCACCCCATGAAAGGATCGATGCAGTCACTGCAGCCTCGTACAGTCCCTGAGCCGTAGCACCAGGAATCGCAAAGCCACGTGAAGCCGCATCAGCCAGCAAGAAGTGAACCTCTACGTGGTCCAACAGCTTGTGCGCCAACGTTGGATCCTCAAGCAGATCGCTTGGCTGAGAGAACAACGGATACGCTGATGCAAGTCCGTACGGAGCACCCACCACAGCACCAGTGCTGTCGTTGTTGCGGAAGTAAATTGAGCGACGTGGATCGTTCAAGGTGTTCATTACATCACCCAGCGTGTTGGCTGCGATGAAGTCTGAACGACCTGACTGAACAAACTGGTCCCACAAAGGATTCGCATGCGGCGGAGCTGAAGCATAGTCCAGTTGCGCATCATCGCCAGGAGTCAGGATTACCCCAGCTGTAATGGCGTGGGTGCCCCAATCCGTAGCGCTTGCTGCATCTACGTCCGCTACACGAACGGCCAAACGAAGCAAAAGTGAAGAAGCGAACTTCTTCCATCCGTCCGAACTGCCACCGTAAAGCAAGTCGTAGCTACCAAGGCCATTGTCACCGCCGAGGACTGCGATGTCCGCCTTAAGGCGAGCAGCGAGGTCGGCATAAATCACGTTGGCGCGGTCGTACTTCGGAACCACCGTCTCAGTAGACAATGCCTCTGAGTAGGGCACGTCACCAAAGATGTCGACCAAAGTGTGGTACGTGTATACCTCGAGCACATCGATCACAGCCATTTGCTGCTCTTTGTACGAAGGCAACAAGCTCGCGTCAGCCTCTAGCGCCTTTTCGGCCTCTTGTAGGTCGCGAAGCACGTTGGTGTAGAGTTCATCATAGGTGTTACCATTGACGTCGCGGTTGGCGTAGTCAAAGTTGGCTTCATCCGTGTAGGTAGTCTCTGTAAAGTGCTGAGCCCACAGGTTGAAGTTGTTCAGGTTCACGCTGATGCTCGCCATGTAATCGGTGAGGCTCACCGTGGCGTTGGCAATCAGAGCTCCCGCAGGCACCTGCTCCGGTGCTTTGGGGTTTCCATTGAGGCTTGTAATGTCGCTGGTGCACGATGCCACAACGACGGCAATGCCTGCAGATAAAAGAATCTTTTTCATGGCTCGTATTAGAATTTCAGTTTAGCATTCAAACCAATCTCGCGAACGGCTGGGTACGCACCCGACTGGTAACCTTGAAGGTTACCGGCAGAAAGACCTGCCTCTGGGTCGGTGTAGGGTGAATTCTTCCACAAGATGGCCAAGTTGCGACCCACGAGGGCTACATCGAGTCCTTTGATCGAAGAATTCTTGTCCATTGGGAAGCTGTAGTTAATTGCAACTTCACGAAGCTTGATGAACGATGCGTCCCACACGTGGTACTCTTGCGGAGCGCGAGCGTAACCAAATGAGTTGCCGTAGTAGTTCATGTCGCCGTAGATGGCATCGGTATTCGCGGCAGTGATTGGGTTGCCGTCTTCGTCAACGGTCGAACCGTCCCATACTGCGACGTTACCCATGTTGACACCGCCACCATCGATCACCATTTCACGGCGCTCAACGCCCTTGTCGTTGTCGCCCGCAGTCCAGTCGTAAATACCGGTTGCGTAGCCGTACCATGTATCAAGGCTGAAGAAGCTTCCGCCCATTTGCATGTCAAGCAGCACGTTAGCAGTCAGACGCTTGTAGCGGAATGATGTATTCAAACCACCCATCCAGTCAGGGTTCACGTTACCAATCGTCTGCGGAGTCGTGGTGCGCAAGTAGCGGTATCCACGGTCTGCATTGATCGGGTATACAATAGGCAATCCGTTGGCATCGCGCTCGTGGGCCACACCAAAGATGGTTCCGTACGGCTCGCCAATCTTGGCAAGCAGTTGGAATCCGCCCTGGTTTGAGGTCAACTGAAGGCTTTCAGCATCACCGAAGAGCTCAAGAACCTCGTTACGGTTGCGCGTGTAGGTCAAGGCGAAGTCAAGGCCCATGTCCTTAGTGCGAATCGCCGAAGCGTTCAGTACCAATTCCACACCTTGGTTCTGGATTACTCCAGCATTCACGTACTTGAAAATGGTACCCGTTGAAGAAGACACGCGCGCAGGCATGATTTGGTTCTGAGAAATCGCGCGGTAGGCGGTCAGGTCAAATCCGAATCGGTTGTCTGCAAACTGCATTTCAAGTCCCGCTTCGTACGAAGTAGTCGTTTCAGGCAGCAAACTTGCGTTGTTTGACGTCGAAGGAGCCGAAGCCAACGGAGTTCCGTTGAATGGGGTACCCATTACGTAGATGTCGCGAAGTGAACTTGCAGGAGCATCAGCACCCACGTTCGCGTAGTTCGCGCGGACCTTACCGAAGCTGATTCCGTCGAGGTCCATCAACTCAGAGAAGATGAGGCCCACAGAAGCAGAGGGGTAGAAGTACTTATTGTTCGCAGCGGGAAGCGTAGACGAGATGTCGTAGCGACCGGTCAGATCCAACGACAGGTAGTTCTTGTACAAGAAGCTCGCGCGAGCAAAGTAGCCGTCGATTCCGATGGCGAAATTCTGCTCTGAAGGTGCGGCAGGCGCGCTCACTGAGTTGCTCAGAGAGTACACACCTGGAACGACCAATCCACCGTTGGTACCGGCTCCGATGAAGTCGTAGTAGGTACGGCGAATGTTGCTTCCGAGGTTTCCGTTGAAGTTGATGTCCTCACCGATCATTTTATTGGCCGTCAAAATGAGGTCCAAGTTGGTCTCGGTGAAGTTGCGGTTGCGGCGAACGTACGAAGGCACGTCAACTGAACCTACAGCGAGACGCTCCTCTTGAACATCAGAGTAGGTGTCAATGTTGGCGCGCGCGGTAAGGTCGAGCCAATCGTTAAGGCGGTAGTTTGCCGTCATGTTACCCATTAAGCGGTTTCGCTCGTCATTCTGGTACGACTCGTTCACCATGAAGTATGGGTTGTCAAAGTAGTGTGGCTGAGTAGGATCAGCGTACAAGGGACCGTAGGGGTTCCATGAAATGTTGCGACCCGTAGACTCATAGTATTCCTTGAGCTTGGCAACGTCCGTACCCACATTGTACCATTGGCGGAACGACTGGTTGACGTTGCGCGCATCGTAACCCGTACCGGAACGGCCGCGACCTTTTTGCTGCGTGAATGCGGCCATCGTGCTTACGGTGAGGCGGTTTGACGCCTTCAGGTTGCCGTTGAAGTTGAACGAGTTACGGTTCAAGCTTGAGTTCGGCTGAATACCTTTCATGTCAAACTTCGTAGCGCTCATGCGGAATGAACCGTTGTCGCTGCCTCCGTCAATAGCTACGCTGTTGTTAAAGGTCGTAGAGTTCTCCCAGAAGGTGGTGGGATCGTTGGCGCCCGCAACAAACGGAAACTTCTTACCGTAGCCGGGAAGGCCTTCGTAGACAGATTCCCACGTGTAGACATCAAGATCGGGATTGAACCTCATTCCAAATGAAGCGTCTTCTTCCATCGGAGTTACCATATCAACGTTGCCGTCTCCGTCGTAGTCGTAGTCGTACATACGGTAGTCGGTGTAGTACCCGTTGATGGTGTCCGTGTTTCCGTAGTAGGAACCGTAACCTGGACCGTACGACTTCTGGTAGCGAACAAAGGTGTCAGGGTTGATGCTACCCACGGTAACACCACTAGAAAGTGTTACGCCAAGGCCCTTGCGCGCAACTCCTTTTTTGGTGGTAATCAACACCACACCGTTGGCGGCACGTGATCCGTAGAGCGCCGTTGCGGCAGCACCTTTGAGGATTGTGATCTTATCGATGTCTTCAGGGTTGACGTCCATCGCGGCGTTACCGTAGTCGTAACCTCCTCGGCCCGTACGCTGGTTACCCGTGTTGTAGGCGTCGTTTGAAATCGGAATTCCGTCGACGACAAAGAGGGCTTGGTTGTTACCGGTCAGCGATTTGTAACCACGAACGACGACGTTCGATGATCCACCCATCGTACCTGACTGGCGAATGGTAACCCCCGCAACCTTTCCTGAAAGTGATGCCATAAAGTTGGCGTCTTTCACTTTGGTTACTTCGGCACCACCAACCTCTTGCACGGCGTAGCCCACCGTTTTCTTGTCGCGCGTGATGCCAAGGGCAGTCACGACAACTTCGTCAAGTTTGCTGGTGGATTCCGACAGGGATACATTGACTACCGCCCCCGAAGCCGTGACTTCTTGGGACGAATAGCCAAGGGCTGAAAAAACCAATACTGCATTCTGACCAGCCGTGATGGAATACTTTCCGTCAAAGTTGGTGACTGCGGCATTGTTGGTGCCTTTAACTCGGACTGATACCGAGGGGAGGCCTTCGCCATTTGCTGCGTCGGTCACCGTTCCGGATACCGTGCGCTGCGCGAAGGCAGACACGGACAGAAGGGCCGCTGCAACGAAGGCAAGAAAAGATGCTCTGCGTTTCATAAGTGTTAATGAATTGTTAAGGTGGATGCAAAGTAGGCAAAATATTCATTCAACTTATAGCAGTCATAAAAAATCATAATTGACAAATCCCCAATAAAAAAGCCCCGCCGTCTCCGGCGGGGCCTAAAAACCCAAGTAAAGCCCTAGTTCTTATCCCACCAGAGGCGGTACGTTGCATCAACTCCAAACTTTTCAGCAGGAGTAGATGTCCATGGCATCGGAACATTGGCCGAATTGTAGAGGTACTCGCTCTCAGGGTACGGCATGCGGCGTGGAATCTCCGACAGATTTGCACCAGAAGGCGCAGAAATTACGGGGAACCCAGTACGGCGCCAGTCCGTCCATGACTCGACGTGCGTGTACATCGCGATGTACTTCTCGTTCATCACGAGCTCGAGGTTTGTCGTCGCGGGTAGCGCAGCGATGTAGGCTTGAGCCGCCGCTGCATCGACACCGAGGTAGGCCATGTTGGCAGCAATCGCCGCTTCAAGGCTTGCCCGCGCATCGGCAGTTGAACCCAACGCAAGATGCGCTTCAGCTTTGATGAACATCAATTCATAATCCGTAATAATCGGCAAGTCCGCAGTCGCAGCTCCGTAGAACGGCAGGTAGGCGGAATCCGCAGAGCGGTAGACCGATACACGCGGATCGTTGCTCGCACGCATCATGTTGAACATGGTTCCGTGCTGCGAAAGGTACCCGTCGCGCTCAATCACCGTGAACTGGTGCCAAGGATTCTGGTTCTGTGCCGCTGATTGGAACGGAACGCGCGTGTAGGCACCAACAGCCAAGGCCGCATCTGCCGCAGCAATGACGCTTGCTGGTGCATAGCTCGACTTCTTGCTCAAGTGGTTTAGGTAGCGCGCGCCAAGGGCTGCAGCGGTTGCCTTCCACTTAGCGAGGTCTCCACCGTGAATCAAGTCGTCCGACGTCGGAGCTACACTGCTTGGCAGGTCCAAATCAGCAGTACCCTCTTGAAGCAAGCGAGCAATCTCTCCATAGATCGATTCCTGTGTATCAAACTTTGGCTTGAAATTCTCGGCACCTTGAAGCGACTCCGTGTACGGAATATCACCAAAATGGTCGGTGAGTGTACCGAGGTACATCGCCATCATGATTTTGGCAACTCCGCGGTACGCGGGAGCATCCGTGGCGTCAGCTTTGTCAATGACGAGCTTGAGGTCATAGAGACCACCTGCATACGAATTGTTCCACGGCGTGTCAAAATCGCCTTCGCCAATTTGCGCATATCGGTTGTGCGCAAGCGACTGGCGGTCGATGCCCGTCATTTGCTGCATAAAGATGCCGGTAAGGCGCGGAAGCACGTCTCCTTGCACAAATGCGTACGAAGCTTGAGCCGACGGCAGCAACGTGCTCATCGGAGCGTCGCTCGGACGGGTCGGATCGAGCTTGTAGGCCTCGAGCCACTCGTCTGAACACGAAGTCGCTAAGACTCCTGCCGCGAATAGGGGGATAAATAATAATTTTTTCATGATGTGAATTCGGTTAGAAGTTGGCCTTCAGGGTGAAGATGTAGCCCTTGGTGTTGGGCATGTTGAAGTAATCAGCACCTTGGCTGTTGGTCGCACCAGAGAGGTTGGTCTCTGGGTCTACACCGGTGTACGGGGTGCTCAACCACAAGTTGCGGCCTTGAACTCCAAAGCTGAGGCCCTTAAAGGCAGAACCCGCCAAGGCCTTCTCAGGCAACGTGTAGTTCACGCCAATCTGGCGAAGGCGAATCCAGCTTCCGTCTTCAATAAACGGACGCGATGCGCCTGTGAACCCACTCAAGGGCCCGAGTGCGTACGAATCCACGTCGTGAAGAATTGACGTAGTGTTCGCTTGTCCGCTCACGTCCACATCATTGATGATGGTACCTGGTGCGTACACGCCACTGGTTCCGCTCACGGCATCATGCCACACGTACGAACCACCGCGTTCAACTTGGTTGCCTTCGCTGTCGGTAATCAATTCGGTATCTCCGTGGGTACCGAAGTAGTACAGGGCACCGCGCGTTCCGTTCCAAATGTCGCCACCTTGGCGAATGTCCCACAGCATGTTAAAGCTGAAGTTCTTGTAGGTAAGGTCATTGGTGATACCCATCAAGAAGTCAGGGTTAGGATCTCCAACTACCACCTCTGTTGAGCTGTAGACAGGGTATCCATTTTCATCCACCAACGGAATTCCGTCTTCGTTGCGCTGCCAGTCGTCGCCGTACAGCGTACCGTAGGCCTGGCCCACCATCAAGCGTTGGTTTGCGCCAAAGAAGCCCCATGGAAGCGAAATCACATCTACGCCGTCAGCGAGCGAAGTGACCTTGTTTCGGTTGCGGGTGTAGGTGATTCCGGCGTTCCACGTGAAGTCATTGGTCTTGATCAGGTCCGCACCAGCGACAATTTCAATACCGCGGTTGTACATGCTACCTGCATTGATGAATGCTGAGGTAAATCCAGTCGAACCTGCTACGGGCACTGCGATAATAAGGTCGCGCGACTCTTGGTTGTAGTAGGTGAAGTCGACGTTGACGCGGTCTTTAAAGAGGCGGAACTCGGTTCCGAATTCTGTAGTGACGGTGAATTCAGGCGTCAAACCTGGATTACCCAGCGTATTGCTGTACGAGAAACCTGTTTGGCCCATGAACGGAAAGTCCAAACCGGTCACCCAACCAGAACCTACTGAAGTGCGGTTGAAGTAGGTGGCGTTCGAAGCAAAGCTCGGCTCGATACCCACTTTGGCCTGGCTGGCACGAAGCTTCCAGTAGCTCAGCACATCGCTCTTGATGTTCAAGGCGTCGGTCATGACCAAACCCAAGCTGGCTGAAGGGTACAGAATCGGAGTACCTACATCACCAAACGTCGATGCCTGGTCGCGGCGGGCGGTCAAGGTCAAGAACAAGTAGTTCTTGTAGTCGACGGTACCTTCACCGTATACACCCCAAATACGGCGGCGGGTTAAGCCCTCGCCGGTCTGTTGGTTGGTCGCATTGGACATGTTGTAGAAGTCGGGAATCACGAGTCCAGAACCAAAGCCCCAGATGTTGCGAAGCTGACGCTGGTTGGTGTTAAGACCTACCATCGCGCTTACACCGATGTCTCCAAACTTGTCGGTGTAGCGAGCTGTGAGGTCCTGGTTGAGTTCCTCCCAGTTGTAGGTGTCGTTGGTGATGCTTCCCACCGGCAATGAACGGCTGTTCTTAGCCATGATCTGGGTGCGGACATCACTGTACGCGTCCAGTCCCATGCGGTAGTTAATGAGCAGCTTGTCGGTTGCCGCGTAATCCAATTGTACGTATCCAAAAGTGCGCGAAACCTTGTCTTGGAACGGATTCTTGTTCACCGTCCAGTACGGGTTGTCGTAGCCACCTCCGTTGCGGTAGTTGCGCTGGGTTCCGTCAGCCAATTCGTAGCCGGCAGCATTGTCAAAGCTCGGCGGCGTGCGAAGCAGGCCCAGCATCAATCCTGAGATGTTTGATCCCTGCTGAATGCGGTAACCTCCTGATGACGTGTAGGCAAGTGAGCCTGTAGCCTTCAGTTTTGAAGTCAGCTGCGCTGATCCGGTCATACGCACTGTGGTACGGTCAAAGCGGTTCAGCGGAATAATGCCTTCGTCGGCCAAGTTCGATACCGACAAGTAGTAGGTTGCCCGCTCTGAACCACCCGAAACGGTGACTGAGTTGTTCAATCGCATTCCGCGCTTGAAGAAGGCGTACTGGTCGTACGGGGTTACTCCGGCAGGCCCCACGAATTCAGCTGGGTCAGCCACAATGTTGCCGTTGGCGTCGTAGCCGAGCTCCGAGAGTGCTGGTCCCCAAGAAAACGGGGTTGTCGTTCCGCCTCCGTAGTTGCCAAACAAGCCCTGACTGTACTTGGTCTGCAGCGATGGCAACTGATTGACTTCAGTGATTTCCATAGACGAATTCACGTCGACGCGGAATGCCTGACCGTAGGCACCCTTTTTCGTGGTAATGAGGATCACACCATTTGCACCGCGGGTTCCGTAGAGTGCGGCGGCTGCACCACCTTTGAGGACAGACATGCTCTCGATGTCGTCCGGGTTGATGTCCATTGCACGGTTTGAATAGGCAACTCCACTGCGCAGGTCTTCGGTGTTGGTCATCGAGTTATCGATGGGCACACCGTCAACCACAATCAGCGGTTGGTTGTCACTTGAAGTAAACGTTGCGTTACCCCGGATTTTGATGTAGGACGCTGCCCCAGAGGCACCTGACGAGTTGGTGACCTGCACCCCACTCACCTTGGCCGAGAGACCCGAAATGATGTTGGATTCCCCGGATGCTTTAATCGAGGACCCTTTGATCTCTTCGACTCCAAAGCCCAATGCTCGGCGCTGCTTTTCGACACCACCTGCAGTGACCACAATGTCGTCAAGCTTGGTTGATTGCGGCTGCAATTTGACATTGACCACGGCATTTGCTGCGGTTACCTCTTGGCCTGCGTAGCCGAGGGCTGAAAATACGAGTACCGCATTCTGGCCAGCTGAGATGGAATACTTTCCGTCAAAGTTGGTGACTGCGGCAACATTGGTGCCTTTGACTCGGACTGATACCGAGGGTAGGCCTTCGCCGTTGGATGCGTCGGAAACCGTTCCGGTAACCGTGCGCTGCGCGTAGGCAGACACGGACAGAAGGGCTGCCGCCACAAAGGCAATAAAGGATGCTCTGCGTTTCATTTAGGTTAATTCTAGGTTAAGGACTCCTAAAGTAGAAAACGCATTCTCCTCTATATCAATGTATTAAAGAATTTTATATTTACTATTTAAAATTATGTAGGTCTACACGCTGGCTCGAGAATGCCGATCCGCCCACGCCACCATCGCCGCGCTCAACCATACAAGGACGGCCCCTTTGTCCATATCCAGAAAGTTGTTCAAGACCCCATGAACCCAATAGGTGGTTAGTCCGAGTAGTGCCAAAAGAAGGAGTGTTCGGTCACGTCCTGATTGCATTCGGTGGTAGGCGCGCACCCCCGTTGCATAGAGCGCCGTGATGAGTGCAAGAACCAGCAAAAGTCCGGGCCAACCGAGTTCCGCCAACGGGCCAATGTATTCAGAGTGGGCGTTACCGAGGTCCCCTGCGTTGGTCGAAATAATGGTCAGTTGGGACGAGTGCTGAAAGGGCGCGTACTGGAACTGATAGGTTCCGAGGCCCCACCCCATGTGCGGACGCTCTTGCCACATGCGAATGGCGGAGGCCCAACGGTTCAGTCGTTCCAAGTTGGATGCGTCGGTCGAAATGTTGGAGGCACTTTGAATGTGCTCGCTAAAGTTGTCGCTCGAAACCGTATCGTTCTTGGTAAAAATGCGCATCCACTGGTCTTGGGTAGCCCAAAGTGCGGCGAGGCCAAGGACTCCGATAAGCAAAATCTGTTTGGCGGAAATTCGCCACGCAAAAACCAAGTACACCGCGCCGGCGGCCACGAGGCTCAACCAGGCTGCCCGGGTGTACGAAAAAACCAGCGCAACCGTCAGCAGGGTCCACAGACCCACGTGGATAAAGCGCCAAACCAAGCTTTGCGGGCGCAAGGCCGCCCAAATGGACCATGGATAAATGAAGGCCAGCGCCATTCCGTAGACCGTATGCTCCTTGTAAAAGGGGTACATAACCCAGGTCGACGTTTCTTTTGAGAATCCGTACTGCGAATGCACGTACAAGGTCCACAGCGCCGCAACCGCCAAGCTGAACCCGTAGAGGGGGAATACGAGGTTCCGCGCCCACGGACGCTCAAACGCGGTCCCTAGCATAAAGTACATCGGAACCAAGAACCACACGCGACTGAGCACTGCCTTGAAACTCACCAAGGGCATTTCGCTAAACAAGACGGTGAATGCCATCCACGCGAGCTGCACCAAAATCACCCATGTGAGCGGCTGCTTCAGGATGGGCCACGGTAGGCGGCCCTGGTGCAGGAAGCGAATGAGCGCAAAAAATGTGAGGCCGGCGAGTAGGATTTCGCCGGGCAGGCTGAGCCCGAGGTTAAAGTCCGAATCTTTGAGCGTGACCGACAACGGGGTGATGGCCACCACGGCAAGCAGCAAACTTTCAACGTGGTAGAGCGCCCAAAGCACGACTGCAGCCGCGAAGGGGACCGCTGCCACAGCATACCATTCCATGGCGACGGCCGAAGCGGTCACTGCGGTAAGCGTCAACGCGGCCCAAAGGCCGAAGCGCCCGCTTACGACGGAAGCTTGTCCTTGAGCTCCTTCCATGTATTGGCGCCCAAAATCACGACCATGGTTGCGACAAACGCCGAGAGGGCCGAAACAACGACCACCAGCCAGCGCACAGGGTACTTCTTTTTGTCGGCCGAAATCGCCGCATTCACGCGAAAGGTGGCGGGCAGCACCTGTTCTGCGTCGACTCGAGATTGATCAAGCTTGGTCTTGATCTTGACCTCTTCTTCTTTCATCAAGTGAAGCTCGTCGCGCAGAGCCACGTAGCGGCCACCGTACTTCGCGAGCGTATCGAGGACGGACTTGAGCTGCTTGATGACCCTATCACCTCGCTCCTCGGCAATGGCCGTGGCGTACTGTTCAGAAACGACCATTGACTGCCCTTCGTACTCGTGCACCCCTTTGCGGCGCAAGGCTTTGATCTCGTCCTCCATGTCGCGTAGTTCTTGGCGGACCTTTTGGTATTCATTCCTAACGAGCTTCAATCCTACCGCGGCGCGCTCACGTTGGATTCGGCTCTTGACGCGGTCGAGCAAGTCAACAATGGCGTTCGCCATATCTGCGGCCATTTGCGGATCCTTGTCGAGCACGCTGATGCGAACGCTCATGAACTGGGTGCGCTCGAACGAAATCTTATCGCTGAATTCTTCATGCAGGTCAGTGCGCAGTGTCGGGGACGACGGGTCCAGGTCGTAGTGCTCGATGAGCTTGAATCGCGTCGTGATGGTGTCAAAAATTGCATCGGACGACAGCACCTGAAGCAGTTGCTCGGCCTGTTCTTCGGCTCCAAATTCCAAAAAGTCCTCGTCCTGGTAGGTGTTCTGCGGAAGCAGCGCCTTCGACGGCGAATTAGTGGTCGACGGAAACACGACTACGGTCGACTCGTACAGCGGAGTAATAAACCAAGGCCCCGAAAAGATGGCCGCCGCCACGGCGGCGATGAGCGGAGCCACGAGCAGCGCCTTGCGGTTGCGAAACAAAAAAAGCAGGAGGTTCTGCGAGCTGGGATCCATAGTTTAGGTCAAAATCAAGTCCACAAAGATAGGTTTTTGCCAAGGAGTGCCTCGAGTTCAGCCACATCGTCGGCGAAGTAGGTCCACGCCGTGGCTCGGTCCTGGGGACTTAGGCGAAGCGGCTCGGTAGCCGCAGTCGCCGTCTTTGCGCGCTGCTGCAGGCCCTCGGGCAATCTGTTCTTAAGCCAACGCCCCACGGGGTGGTGCTGGGCAAAGTGCACAAGTTGGGGCCAACGCACGTCGTGGGCCGCATGGACTTTTTCGGCGTGCGGCAGCGGAATCGCTTCCAAGCCCAGCGCCGACTGTACTTCGACCCAAAACACTTCGGGGTCTGCAAAGGCCTGCTCGTAGATAAATGTGTGCATGCGAATCCCCGACGCCGTCCAGCGCCGGTGAGCGTCGGCGTAGCGGCTTAATGCAATCAAGTTTTCGCTCTGCCCCCACCCGACTGGCTGGGCGGCATCTCGTGCCAGTTCGTCGAGAAAGCTCCCCGAAACGAGGCCGTACTTGCGCGCCATTCGGTAGTGCGAAAAGGCGCGGTCCACGGGGTTGCGCAGCACCACGATCGCCGTTGCTGTGGGGTTCTCAGTGGGCAGTGACTGTGCCGCCGACGGACTCCAGAAGTAGCTCGTCGAGGCTTCAATGCGCAGCTGGCCAGGTTGCGCGTTCGACCAAAGGCGGGCGTAGTCCTTTTGGAGGCGCACAAAGGCTTGGTGGCGCTGCGGTAGCGGATCAGGTTGGGCCCAGTAGTCCGGCCCAGCGTCGGGTGAAACGCGTAAAAACGCTTCGCTAAACGTTTGCGGGTCCAGTTCCGCCGCGTAAAAATTGGGCTCTTTGATGCGCGCCATCGCCACGCCCGGGTGGGCCTGCAGCCAGTCGGCCAGGGTGGTGCTTCCGGACTTCGGAACCCCAATGAGGACAGCATCGAGCATCGAATTCAACGCACAAAAATGAGGGTTCGTATTCCGGTCTTGCGGTAGACGGCCACGAGGGCCCAGACGTTCCAGAGGATCATGGTTCCGGACGTCGCCCAGGCCGCCCCCGCGACCCCCAGCCAGGGAATGAGGGCAACGTTCGCGGCAAGGTTGGCGACCGACGCCACGGTCATGGTGCGCCGAGCGGACTGCTCGTGCCCCGTCATGTTGAGCAGGTACATCACCGGACCGCAGAGGGCATTGACTAATTGGCCGAGGGCGAGTACGCGTAGGGTTCCGGAATACACCGCAAAATCGGGGCTAAAAAAGCTGAGCAGCCAGGGCGCCAGGACGGTGATTCCGACAAAGGCAGGCACGCCCAACGCGGAATTGAGAAGGGCGACGCGCCGCACCTCGCGCTGAAGTTCCGCGCGGTCGCCACGAGACCACAGCTCAGAAATCTGCGGCCCCAGCGATGCGTTGACGGCGAATTGGGCGAAGGTGATAAGGGTTCCGATTTTAAAAGCGACGCGGTAGGCGCCCACGTCTTCAGGCTCTAAAAAGTAGCCCAGCATGAGGGTGTCGGTCCAGGTCATGACCATGAAGAGGGTTCCGGTCAAGAACATCGCGGTGGCCGGAGCCCGAAAGACCCACAGGCTTCGCAGAGCAGTCGGCCGAAGGTCGAGCCACCCGCGGCCCAAAAGCAGCGCGGCAGATGCAGCAAGCCCCCAGAGCACGCGCTCCACGCCTGAAAACCACGGCAAAAGTGCCATGGCCGCCGCCACGATTCCGAGCAGAATGCTGTTTTGAAGTAGGCCAAATCCGAGGTAGCGGTGCTGGGCACGGCGCACCTCAGACCAGACCTGAACGAGCGTCCAAAGCGGAAGCACGACGGCGGTCGCCCGCCACAGGCCGGCAAACCCTCCATAGGCCGACGCCAACCAAGGCGCCGACAGCCACAAGCCTCCGGCAAGAACCAGTGACCCGAGCAGCGAAGCCCACAACGCTTGGCGAGTGAGTGTGCGCCCTTCAGAAGCATTCAAGGCCGGAATTTCGCGCAGCAGCAACCCGTCCAGGCCCCACTTGGCGACCACCGACAGAATGCTCAGCACGGTGAAGGCCAATTCGAAGTAGCCGTAGTTCCCGGCGCCCAGGCGGCGAAGGGCCACGTACGCAAAGGCATAGCCGGCAAGGGCTCCCGCAACTTTGAGCGCCAGGACCAGCGTCGACCGGCGCAGCAAAAGCTTCCACGATGTAGAAAGGGTGGACCATGAATACGGCATGACGCAAAGGTCATACTTTTGGCGGGATGCCCCACGACCCCCGCCCCTTTCGCCTTGCTGTGAACGCCCGATGGCTGCTGCCCGGGGCGCTCGAGGGCACGGGATGGTACAGCCACCGGCTGCTCGAACGGCTGTGCGCCACGCCCGGTTGGGAAGTTCATCTTTTTTTTGACCGCGACGTTGAGGGCTTCGTGTACCCCGGATCCGTCCCGCACGTCGTGGGTTTGCCGGCGCGCCACCCCTGGCTGTGGAAGCTGTGGAACGAGCGCTCCGTCCCCTGGGCCCTTCGCCGGATCAAGGCCGACGCCTACTGGTCGCCCGACGGACTGCTTCCGTCGCGCAAGGCGTTGAAGCGCGTGGGACTAGGCTCGCTTCCGATGGCGGCTACAATCCACGACTTAAATTTTGTCCACCAGCCCGAGGGCATTCCGCCGCGGGTGGGTCGGTACTACCGAAGCGTGGTCGCACGCGGAGCCGCCGAAGCCGACCAACTTTTCACGGTTTCAGAGACGTCCAAGGCCGACCTCGTGGCGACGTATTCTGTGGATCCTGAGCGCATTACCGTGACTCCGAACGCGCCCCAGCAGCATTTTGCTCCGATTCAGGGCGGAACCGCCGCCGCGCAGCAGCGCTGGGCCGGCGGCAACCCCTACTTTTTATTTGTGGGCGCATTTACCCCGCGCAAAAACGTGGCGACTCTGATTCGCGCATTTCAAACGTTTCAAACGCGCCATCCGGAACGCACCGAGCAGCTTGTCCTCGTGGGCAATCCGCTGCACCGCGACGCGGAACTCGAAACCTTGGCGCGGAGCGCCGGATCCAGCGTTCGCTGGGTGGGCCGAGTCGAGGGCAGCGACCTCAACGCCGTGTACTCGGGGGCGGTGGCCTTCTGCTTCCCTTCGCGCTTTGAAGGCTTCGGAATTCCGTTGGTCGAAGCCATGGCCTCGGGATGCCCCGTCCTCAGCAGCAACGTGAGCTGCATGCCCGAAATTGCGGGTGACGCCGCGCGCTACGCCGCACCCGACGATGTGGAGACCTGGGCTGACCTTTTGTACCGCGCAGCCACCGAAGACCGCCAGGAATGGAT
Organism: uncultured Schleiferiaceae bacterium; assembly: GCA_965657195.1. Taxonomy (GTDB): domain Bacteria; phylum Bacteroidota; class Bacteroidia; order Flavobacteriales; family Schleiferiaceae; genus TMED14. The sequence continues at coordinate 7,049 of CBFHNK010000020.1, read as the reverse complement.
CGACCTCGGACTGAATCGCGCGGCCTTGTTTACCTGGGACGCAAGCGCCGCCACCGCGCGCGCTGCACTCGAAACCCTTCGCCCCACCCGATGATTCAGATCGCCGGAGTCGACGAAGCCGGCCGTGGCCCATTGGCGGGACCCGTCGTGGCTGCTGCGGTGCTCTGGTCCGACGACTACCGAGTCGAGGGCCTCACCGACTCCAAAAAGCTCAGCCATCGCCAGCGCGAATCGCTGCGCCTCGAGCTTGAATCCCTTCTGCCCGCAGGGCACTGGGCCTTGGGCAGCGCCAGCCCGGCCGAAATCGACGAAGTCAACATCCTGCAGGCCACCTACCTCGCCATGCACCGCGCCATCGCGCAGCTGCAGCCCGCACCCACCCTTTTGCTCGTGGACGGCAACCGATTTAAGGCCTACCCTGGCATTGAGCACCGCTGCGAAGTCAAGGGCGACGCCCGATTTCAGGCTATTTCTGCCGCTTCAATCTTTGCCAAAACCGAACGCGACCGCCTGATGACGGCGCTGCACGAAGAGTTTCCGCACTACGGTTGGGACCGTAACATGGGCTACCCCAGTCCGGGCCACCGCGCGGCCATTGAGGCATATGGCCCTAGCCCCTGGCACCGCCGTAGTTTTGCATGGAAACCCCGTCAACTCCAAATCGACCTGTGAACCGAATCCTCGCCATAGCCAGTGCAGCAGTCTTCGCCCTGAGCTGCGCTACCGAACCTCAAGGCGCGCACCCCATGTCGGGAGCCCTCGCAGCCAATGCCTCGTGGCTGGTTGATGTTCCGTCCATGGCCGCCGCGAGCCGCCAGTCCAGATTGCTCGACAGCCTCGAAGGATTTGAAGACCTGAACATCCTGCATTCGGCACTCACCAAGTGGCCCGAAGGCCGTGCCCTGCTCAGTCGGCACCGAATTGGAGAATTCAATTCCGCCTGGATGCTCGCCATGCCCAGCGGCCTGTGGCAGCCCTCAATGCTGCGCCAGCCCTACGAAGTGCGCACCTACAACGGGACCAGCCTGTATGAAGGCGACGGGTGGGCCGCCGCACGCACCGACGCCTATGTGTGGATCGCCACTTCAGATTTGCTCATCGAAGAGGTCCTGCGCCGCAGCAAAAATTCCGAACCTGTCGACAGTGCGGGGCGCGCCCTGCTCGACATGCTTCCCGAGGGAGGAATCGCCTTGAGCGCTGACGCCGCCCAGCAGTTTGGAGCACCTGCCGCATTGAGTTTTAAGTGGAACGGTTCGCGCACTTTAAAGAGCTCGGAATACGAATACCCGGACAGCCTCGCCAGCCCCATTCGCCAGGGCGGAACCGTCCTGCTGCCCCCCGTGGATTCAGCCACCATCGCCGTGGGCGGAAACGCCGTGCGCTTTGCCGACGACGAGCGCGAACTCGAAACAATTGGGTCGGGCCAAGGCGTATGGAAGACCTACGTGCGCCGCCAGCCCTTCATCATGGCCTCGTGGCAAACCTGGAGCGACAGCAGCCAGGTGCTCGGCCACTGGGCTCCGCTTGATTCGGTGCACGACCGATGGACCTCAAACTACCCGCAGTACGCCTACACCAAGTCGTTTGGGTCGACGTGGGTCAGCACCGACGACACGCTGCGCTTCGACCGAAGCGTCGCATTCCGCCTCGAACCGGTCGCGTTTGAGGGCGACTACATCCAAGCGGAACTTCTTCGCGGCAGCGGAGGCGACCTCTGGACCTTGCGCGAGGACGACGGTGAAACCGCCCGCTGGACCCTTACCTGGAAGCCCTGGCCCGCGCAAACCGCTTCGCGCCCCGATCAAAGCGCTGAAGGTTCTCAGCTTCAATCAGCGCAGTAAGCCGCTCAGCATACTTCGGGTTGGTAGCGTACCCCGCCTTCTGAAGGCCCTGTGCCCAGCCCCGGTAGTCGTCGGGTTCGAGCTCAAATAGGGCGGAATACCTTTTGCGCGTCCGCAAAAAATCGCTGTGGTCCCGGTACGATTCGCGCACGCTTCGGTAGCGCCGAAAGCACTCGTGCTCGCGGTCGTCGTCTTCAAAAATCCGTCGGCCTTCCCAGTCCTTGTGGCACTTGATTCCGAAATGGTTGCGCACTTTGACTGCGAGGCGGCTCGTGCCGTTGCCCGACTCGAGCATGCCCTGCGCCAGCGTGATGCTGGCCGGAACCCCGCTGCGCTTCATCTCAGCCCGCGCCATCGCTGCGAAGCGTGCCACATAGGCCTCGCGCGGACTCATTTCGGGGGTCACCTTGATGGCGGAACAGCCCGTCGCCACGAGCAAAAGGATGAGGATTCTATGCATTCCCCAAAGATCGTTTTGCCCGACCTTTGCCCCATGCAATCCTTCGCTGAATCCATTTTAGCCGGAATCCCGGCCGAGCTCCCCGCCCATCCGGGAATTGACCCCTCAGTTTCGCACGCCCCGGTGCGCAAGGACATTTTGAGTGCGGACGAAAAAAAGTTGGCGCTGCGCAACGCGCTTCGCTATTTTGAGCCCCGCCACCACGAGGTTTTGGCACCTGAATTCGCTGACGAACTCCGCCGCTACGGACGCATTTACATGCACCGCTTTCGCCCGACCTATGCGATGCACGCTCGGCCGATTGGGGACTACCCCGCCCGCACGCCCCAGGCTGCGGCCATCATGCTGATGATCCAAAACAACCTGGATCCGGCGGTGGCGCAGCATCCGCACGAGCTCATCACCTACGGCGGCAACGGAGCCGTCTTTCAAAACTGGGCGCAGTACCTGCTGACGATGCAGTACCTCGCCACCATGTCCGAGGACCAGACGCTGCACATGCATTCGGGGCACCCGCAGGGGCTGTTCCCGTCGTCGCCGCAGGCTCCGCGCGTGGTAGTGACCAACGGAATGGTCATCCCCAACTACTCCAAGCCGGACGACTGGGAGAAGTTTAACGCCCTCGGCGTCAGCCAGTACGGCCAGATGACCGCCGGAAGCTACATGTACATCGGCCCGCAGGGCATCGTGCACGGAACCACCATCACCGTCATGAACGCGGCCCGTAAGTTCACCAAAGGCCCGCTCGAAGGCAAGCTGTTCGTGACCGCCGGACTGGGCGGAATGAGCGGCGCCCAGCCCAAGGCCGCCTCCATCGCGGGACTCGTGAGCATCACCAGCGAAATCAACGCCGCTGCCGCCGAAAAGCGCCATGCCCAAGGCTGGGTAGACCGCTTGACCTACTCGGCCGACGAGGCCATTGACCTCGCGCTGGCCGCACAAGCCGTGCAGGGCAATACTTCGATCGCATTTGTCGGAAACACCGTCGACCTTTGGGAACGAATGGTCGCACGCAACGTCCACGTCGACCTGGGTTCAGACCAAACGTCGCTGCACAACCCTTGGGCCGGAGGTTACTACCCCCAAGGCTACAGCTACGACGAATCCAACCGCCTCATGGCTGAGGACCCGGAGCGCTTCCGCACCGAGGTTCAGGCCACCCTGCGCCGCCACGTCGCCGCCATCAACACGCTCCATGCCCGAGGCATGTACTTTTTTGACTACGGAAACGCGTTTTTGCTCGAATCTAGCCGTGCCGGAGCCGACGTCATCGCCGAAAACGGCCTCGACTTCGCATACCCTAGCTACGTGCAGGACATTCTCGGACCGATGTGCTTCGACTACGGTTTTGGCCCGTTCCGCTGGGTGTGCGCCAGCGGCTCCGCCGACGACCTACGCACCACCGACCGCATTGCGGCCGACGTACTGCGCGCCTTGGCCGCCGAAGCACCCGACGATATTCGCCTGCAGATGGAAGACAACCTTCGCTGGATCGAGCAGGCCGAGCAGAACCGACTCGTGGTCGGCTCGCAAGCCCGCATTCTCTACGCCGACAGCGTGGGCCGCATCGCCATCGCGCGGGCCTTCAACCAAGCCATCGGCCGCGGCGAATTGGGGCCTGTGGTCCTCGGCCGCGACCACCACGACGTGAGCGGAACCGACTCTCCCTACCGCGAAACCTCCAACATTTACGACGGATCGCGCTTTACCGCCGACATGGCCGTGCACAACGCCATTGGCGACAGCTTCCGTGGGGCGACCTGGGTTTCGCTGCACAACGGCGGCGGCGTGGGCTGGGGCGAGGTCATCAACGGCGGATTTGGAATGCTACTCGACGGCAGTTCTGAGGCCGACACCAAGCTCGAGCGCATGCTCTTTTACGACGTCAATAACGGAATCGCGCGCCGCGCCTGGGCCCGCAACGCCGAAGCGCTGACCGCCATTCGCCGCGAACTCGAGCGCAGTTCGGGGCTGCACGTGACCCTTCCCGCACTCGCCGACGATTCATTGATTGACCGCGTCGCAGCCGAACATTTTTAATCCTACCTTCACGGCCATGAAAAAAATAATTGCCCTCTCTGCCGCGGCCCTGCTCGCCGTTGGCGCGGTGTCTTGCCAGTCTGGCGGTTCCGCCCCCGTCGCTGAAGGCGGCGCACGCATCGTGTACGTTCGCCTGGATAGTCTCGTTAACCTGTACGACTACCACAAAGAAATGTCGAAGGAATTCGAGGCTGCCGCGACAAAGGCAGAAGCCGAACTCGTGCGCGGACAGCAAAACCTTCAAGCCGAGTACGACGTACTGCAGCGCGCCGCACCAAGCCTCAGCAAGGTGGAACTCGAGCGCGCCCAGATGGATTTTCAGCGCATTCAGAACAACTACCAGATGCTCGAACAGCAAAAGAGCGGAGAGCTTCAGCAAATGGAACAGTCCATAAACGAAGTCGTGAAAGAGCAGGTGGACAAAGCCATTGAGGCCATGCGCGACGAAGAGCACATCGACCTCGTCCTCATCTACGAGACCAACGTGCTCTACGGCAGCGAAGCCCTCGACTACACCTCAAAGCTCGCGGAATACCTCAACAAGCTCCCCAAGCCCGAAGCCAGCGAAGAGGCCCCCGCCAAGAAGTAAGTTGCCCCCCGCTACCCACGAAAAAACCCCGAGCGCGAGCTCGGGGTTTTCTTTTGCGGTGAACACGCGAGTGGTTAGATACCCGCCGCCTCGTTGAGCACCGCCCGCGAAATCACGATGCGCTGAATCTCACTAGTACCCTCGTAAATCTGCGTGATTTTGGCGTCGCGCATCAGTCGCTCGACGTGGTACTCCTTCACGTATCCGTATCCGCCGTGAATCTGTACCGCCTCGGTCGTGGCCTCCATCGCGACCTCAGACGCGTAGAGCTTGGCCATCGCCGACTCTTTGTCAAACGGTAATCCTTGGTCCTTAAGCCATGCCGACTTGAGCACAAGCAGGCGGGCCGCCTCAATCTTGGTGGCCATGTCGGCCAGCTTGAACGCGACACCTTGGTGCTCGCCAATCGGCTTTCCGAACGACTTGCGCTCGGTCGCGTACTTCGCCGCGAGCTCGAGGGCGCCGCTCGCAATTCCAAGTGCCTGGGCGGCAATGCCGATGCGGCCTCCGCTCAGGGTTTTCATCGCGAACTTGAATCCAAATCCATCTTCGCCGATGCGGTTTTCCTTCGGAACCTTCACGTCCGTAAACATGAGCGAGTGGGTGTCGCTGCCGCGAATGCCCATCTTGTCCTCTTTTTTACCGACGATAAATCCGGGCATGCCCTTTTCGACGATCAAAGCATTAATCCCGCGGTGGCCCTTGGCCACATCAGTCTGCGCAATCACGAGGTATACGCTGGCGGAATTTCCGTTGGTAATCCAGTTCTTGGTTCCGTTCAAAAGGTAGTGGTCGCCCATGTCGATGGCCGTCGTCTTCTGAGACGTAGCGTCAGAACCCGCCTCGGGCTCGCTCAAGCAAAATGCGCCGATGATTTCACCAGTAGCCAGGCGCTTGAGGTACTTCTCTTTTTGCTCGGGCGTGCCGAACTTCTCAAGCCCCCAGCACACCAGCGAGTTGTTCACGCTCATGCACACCGAAGCCGAAGCATCAATCTTTGAAATCTCCTCCATGGCCAGCACGTACGAGATGGTGTCCATTCCGCTGCCGTTGAACTCGGGCGAAACCATCATTCCCATCAGTCCCAGCTCGCCCATCTTGCGAATGCCCTCTGCCGGAAACTTTTGGTGGTCGTCGCGCTCAATTACGCCTGGAAGCAGTTCGGTCTGTGCGAAGTCGCGCGCCGCCTGCTGAATCATGAGGTGTTCCTCGGTAAACTGAAAATGCATGATGTCAAAGGTTGATTGCGCAAAAATAACACCCACGAGCCCCACCTTTGTTTAGTGCATCAAGCTATTTGGACGCAACACGGACCCTTTCGCCTCATCGGCGCCATGTCAGGCACGTCGCTGGACGGTCTTGACCTTTGCGCTGCGGAATTCGAACGCTTCGGCGACCGCTGGAACTACCGCATTCACGCGTTTGAAACGATTACGTACCGCGGAACCCCTTGGCCCGAACGCCTCACCGCCGCCTACGCCGACCGGGGACCGTTCCGCGACCAAGTGAGCCGTGATTTCGCCACCTGGTGCCAAGACCAGTGGCTGTCCTTTAATGCCCGCCACCACTTCGCTGCACACGCCGTCGCCCACCACGGCCACACGGTCGAGCACGACCCTTCGCGCGGAATCACCGTGCAAATCGGCCACGAGGCCTCGATTTTCACCTCGAGCCCCATCCCGGTCGTCGGAGACTTTCGCAGCGGCAGCGTCGCCCGCGGCGGCCAAGGCGCGCCGCTTGTCCCCCTCGCCGACCGAGACCTCTTCGCCGACTTCGCCGTTTGCGTCAACCTCGGAGGCTTCTCGAACGCCTCATGGACGGACGCCGGCGGGCTTCGCCGCGCCGGCGACCTCGGCCCCTGCAACGGGCTCCTCAACCCCCTCGCGGGAGAACTGGGGTTGGACTACGACCCCGAAGGACAGTACGCGGCCAAAGGCCGCGTAGCTTCTAGCTCGTTAGCATCTAGCTCGTTAGCTACTGGCTCGTTAGCTACTAGCTTGTTGGCTACTGGCTCGTTAGCATCTAGCTCGTTAGCTACTGGCTCGTTGGCTACTAGCTCGTTGGCTTCTAGCACGTTAGCTACTAGCTCGTTAGCTACTAGCTCGTTGGCTACTAGCTC
>CBFHNK010000019.1:0-26844 GCA_965657195.1 uncultured Schleiferiaceae bacterium | reverse complement strand
GGTTACCGTGGCGGATCGAAGCACCATTAATCTGCGGTTCCGCAAGGTCAAAGGCAAAGAGCGCGAAGACGAGACCGTAGTTCTGGAAGATCTGATTGCCGTCAAGGGATGGAAGGCGCTAGGCAATATGCTGCATGCGGGTCCCGTCCTTTCGGTGAGCCTGGTGACGGCTGAGCGCGACGAGCCCGAGCAGCCCGAAGAGGAGGAATCCGCGGTGCCTGTGGAATCAGCCGCCGAGGGCCTCGCGCCGGGAACCACGGTGGAGTGGTCGGACCTCGCCCAAGCGCCCACGGTCGTCGAAGGCGCATCCGAACCCGGCGTGGACTTCGGAACCGAAGACGACGGGCAAATTACCCTTAACTTTTAGTCATGAATCTACGTACCAGCGTGCTGTTCGGCCTTGCATTGGCCGCCCTCACTTCGTGGGCCCAGCCCAGCAACGACAGCCTGAACATACAGCGTCTTGGTCATTATCCTGTGTCGCAGTGGGGCCCGTTGGCTGCATCGCCGTACTGCAGCGATATCTGGGGCTACTACGACTCAACCACCCAGCGCGAGCTCGCCATCATTGGAAACCGCAACGGGACCCTAGTCGCCAACGTGACTAATCCGTCCCAAATCACGAACGAACTCTGGGTTCCTGGAGCCCCATCGGTATGGCGCGACATCAAGACCTGGGACCACTACGCCTATGTGGTGCACGACGTTCCCACGGCGACCAACCTGACCGACGGCCTGCTCATCATCGACCTGGACAGCATGGTGTCCAAGAAGGTGCGGCTTCCGGTTCCGCTCAGCAGCGGAGGCGTCGATACCCTGCGCCGCGCCCACAACCTTTGGATTGATGAAGAGGGCAAGCTCTACGCCTTTGGCTCGAATGCGGGCGGAGGCGGAGCCGTCATCGTCGACGTAGCCAGCGACCCTTGGAACCCCGTCGTTATTGGCAACTACTCGACGTACTACCTGCACGACGGATTTGCGCGCAACGACACGCTCTACGGCGCGGCGCTCTGGGAAGACATTCAAGTCATTGGCGTCGCGCTCACTAGCCAGCCCGTGACCTTTGCCAGCTTTGACTCACCGGACCACTTTGCGCACAACTGCTGGCTTTCAGACGACGGAAACACGCTCTACACCACCGACGAGGTGGCGAACGGCTACGTCGCGGCCTACAACGTCAACGACCTCAGCAACGTGGATGAACTCTTTCGCCACAAGGTGCAGCCGGGTACCGGCTTGATTCCGCACAATGCCCACGTCGACGGTGACCACTTGGTGACCTCGTACTACACCTTCGGATGCCACGTGCTCGACGTGGAATTCCCAGAATTGCCCGTGCTGGCTGCCTACTACGACACTTCGCCGCAGTACAGCGGAACCGGCTACAACGGAGCCTGGGGCGCCTACCCCTACCTGCCGAGCGGACGCATTCTGGTGAGCGACATCGAGACCGGTCTTTGGGTACTTGACCCTGAGTACCCTTCGGTGAGCCGCGCTGAAATCCAGCTCCTGATTCGCTTTGGAGGTGTCGGCGGAACCGCAATGTTTGACACCACCGACGCAATGTTGTATGGAGTGGAGTACGTGTACTGGTACAACCAGGGCGACACCTTGTGGCCCGACGCCTCCGGCAAAATTACCATCGCACAGCTGGGCAGCATTCAGGATTCGCTGGTGTGGCCCTCGACGGTGAGTCCGGTGTACTTTAACACGGAATCCAAAAGTTATAATTTGGGCAGCGGAATCTTTGTGCGCGATACGCTTTATGCTGATATCTCCGGCTCGGTTCCCGAGGCCGAAGCGCTTTGGACGGTTAGCCAGTCCGATCGGGGATGGATGCTGACTGCTGCGGCAGATGCCGACCGCACGTGGACCTTATTGGGTATGGACGGCCGTAGCATTTCGAGCGGTACGCTGCACGTCCGCCAACTGGATCTGCCGTACCCGTCTGCATCTGGACTGTACGTGCTCGAAACCACCGACGCCCAGGGGCGTCGGTGGACCCAAAAGCTATTGAAGCCCTAGAAGTTGGGTTTGAGAATGTAGCGGCTGTAGAAGTCGTCAATGGCCAAAATGGCCTCCTCGGCAGTGTCCACGAGCTTGAACAGCTTCGTGTCGTCAGGGCTGATGAGGCCATTGCCTTTGAGGGTGGTTTCGATCCAGTCGACGAGTCCGCCCCAGTAGTCGCGGCCCACGAGTACGACCGGGAACCGGCCAATCTTCTTAGTCTGGATGAGCGTGATGGCTTCGAACACCTCGTCGAGGGTTCCGAATCCGCCGGGCATGACCACAAAACCTTGGGAGTACTTGACAAACATGACCTTGCGCACAAAGAAGTAGTCGAAGTCGACGCTCTTGTCGAGGTCGATGAAGTCGTTCGGCTTCTGCTCGTGCGGAAGCTCAATGTTCAGTCCCACCGACGGGGCGCCGACGGCTTTGGCGCCGCGGTTGGCCGCTTCCATGATGCCGGGGCCGCCGCCGCTGATGATTCCGTAGCCTTTGGCGCCGAGTCCTTCGGCAATGTCTTGGGCCGTCTGGTACCAGGCGTGGTCTTCGGGCAGTCGGGCGGAACCAAAGATGCTCACGCACGGCCCGATCCGCGACAGGCGCTCGTAGCCTTGGACGAACTCGCCCATGATTTTAAAAATGGCCCAGGAGTCGTTGGTGCGAACTTCGTTCCATGACTTGTGCTTGAAGGCCGTTTTAATCGGCCGTGATCCGTTGGTCGCCATAGGGTTAACGCTTGATACGGTTAATGTATTCCGCAAGGTAGTGCCCGGTGATGCTTTCAGTGCTGGCTGCGACTTCGCTTGGGGTTCCTGTGGCCACGATGCGGCCGCCGCCGGCTCCGCCGTCGGGACCAAGGTCGACGATGTGGTCGGCCTGGTGAATGACGTCGAGGTTGTGCTCGATGACGAGCACGGTGTTGCCTTGGTCGACCAGCCGGTGCAGGCCGTCCATCAGCACCTTGACGTCGTCAAAGTGAAGGCCCGTGGTGGGTTCGTCAAGCAGGTACAGCGTCTGGCCTGTGGATCGCTTGCTGAGCTCGGTGGCCAGCTTGATGCGCTGGGCTTCGCCTCCGCTCAAGGTGGTGGCTGACTGGCCCAAGGTGATGTAGCCGAGGCCGATGCTGTTCAGGGTGAGCAGGACGCGGTAAATGCGCGGAACCGCCTCAAAGAACTTCATCGCCTCTTCGATGCTCATGTTGAGCACGTCGCTGATGCTGTGGCCTTTGTAGCGCACCTCGAGGGTTTCGCGGTTGAACCGGCGCCCTTGGCAGGTTTCGCACGGAACGTGCACGTCGGGCAAGAAGTTCATCTCGATGACGCGCATTCCTCCGCCCTCGCAGGTTTCGCAGCGCCCGCCCTTGACGTTGAATGAGAAGCGCCCTGGGGCGTATCCACGGATTTTCGCTTCGGGTAGCTCGCTGAACAGTTTGCGGATTTCGTTGAAGACTCCGGTGTAGGTGCTCGGATTCGAACGCGGATTGCGCCCAATCGGACTTTGGTCGACCGCAATGATTTTGTCGAGGTGCTCGAGGCCTTCGAGCTTTTCGAACGGCTCGGGCTTGTCGAGCAAGCCCTGAAGCGGGCCAGCGATGGCGGGATGCAGGGTTTTGTTGATGAGCGTCGATTTTCCCGATCCCGATACGCCCGTAACCACCACGAGTTTGCCGAGCGGAACGTCGAGGTCCACACCCTGAAGGTTGCGGCCGCTAGCGCCGACTAAGCGCAGCGACTTCCCGTTCCCGCTGCGCGGTTCGCGCGGCTCCGATACGAGCAGTTCGCCGCGTAGGTACTTGGCTGTAAGGCTGTCTGAGGTAATGAGCTCGGCGTAGGTGCCTTCGGCGACGACGCGTCCGCCGTGGATTCCGGCGCGAGGCCCCATGTCGACGATGTGGTCGGCGTGGCGCATGAGTTCTTCGTCGTGCTCGACGACCACCACACTGTTTCCGAGGTCGCGCAGGCGTTCGAGGCTGCGAATCAGGCGGTCGTTGTCGCGCGGATGCAGCCCGATGGACGGCTCGTCAAGGATGTAGAGCACATTCACGAGCTGCGAACCTATTTGGGTTGCCAAGCGAATGCGCTGGGCTTCGCCACCACTCAACGTGCGCGCGGAGCGGCTCAGCGACAGGTAGCTGAGGCCGACGTCGTTCAAAAATCCGACGCGGGTGCTGAGTTCTTTGAGAATTTCGCCGCCAATGCGCTGCTGGGCAGGGGGGAGGCTTTGGTGCACACCCTCAAGCCACGCGGCCAGTTCGTACAGGGGCATTCCGGCGACCTCGGCAATCGACTTGCCTGAAATTCGAAACATCAAGGATTCCGGTTTGAGGCGTCCGCCTTCGCAGTGGCTGCAGATTCCGTCGTCCAAATATTCATCAGCCCAGCGCTGGACGCTTTTGCTGCCTTCGCGCCCCTGAGTCTCGATGAACGGTTTGAGGCCCTCGTACTTGATGCTGATTTTGCGCGAAATCCCGGCGGCCTTTTGGGTGTGAGTAAAGTCCTCGTTGCAGCCGTGCATGATGGCGTTGCGGCCCTCTTCGGGAATATCCTTCCAGGGAGTCTCAAGGGTGTATCCGTAGCGCCACCCAATGTGCTCGAGCTGCTGAAAGATCCACGACGCTTTGTAGGTACCCAGCGGAGCCAAAGCACCGTCCCTCAGGCTGAGGCGCGGGTTGAGCACTACTTTGTTGAGGGAAAGCTCGCGCACGCTTCCGAGGCCGTCGCAGTGCGGGCAGGCCCCTTTGGGCGAGTTGAAGCTGAAGCTGTTGGGCTCGGGTTCGGGGTACGAAAGCCCCGTGGTGGGGCACATGAGGTTGCGGCTGAAATGCTTCTGGTCTTGGGTGTCCCAGTTGACTACGGTGATGCTTCCGTGGCCGAGGCGCATCGCGGTGGCGATGCTGCGCTTGAGGCGTTCGTCTTCGTCGACACCCGGACTCAGTCGGTCGACGACTACGTCGATGTCGTGCGTCTTGTAGCGGTCGAGCTTGAGACCGCGGTCGATGTTGATCCACTCGCCGTTGACTCGGGCCTTCAAGTAGCCCTGCTTCGCAAGGCCTTCAAAGAGTTCGCGGTAGTGGCCTTTGCGCGCCCTGACGACCGGAGCCAAAAGTGCAATGCGCTGTCCGTCAAAGTCATGAACGACACGTTCAAGGATGGCGTCGTCGGTGTAGCTGACCATTTCTTCGCCGGTAGCTAGCGAGTAGGCGGTCGCCGTGCGGGCGTAAAGCAGGCGCAGAAAGTCGTAGACTTCGGTGACGGTTCCGACGGTCGAACGAGGGTTGCGGTTCGTCGTCTTTTGCTCGATCGCAACAACCGGCGAGAGGCCCTCGATGCGGTCGACGTCGGGGCGCTCCATGGTGCCCAAAAACTGTCGGGCATAGCTGCTGAACGTCTCCATGTAGCGGCGCTGGCCCTCGGCGAACAGCGTGTCAAAGGCGAGCGACGACTTGCCACTTCCGCTGAGTCCGGTCACGACCACGAGTTTTCGGCGCGGAAGTTCCACGTCGATGTTTTTGAGGTTGTGGGCCCGTGCCCCCAGGATTCGAAGCTTCATATACTTTGGTTAACGCTTCAGCGGAAGCTCCAGTTCAACCGACATTGAGTCGGGATTGTCAAAAAAGGATTCGCGGAGCCATGGGTTCCAGCGTTTGAGTTCGCGGTAGCTCATTCCCTCTCGCTGCGCCCATCGCCCCCAGTGGGTTATGCTGCTGTCCAAGGTCATGCGGCGCCCCGGCTCTTCGCGCCACAGTTCTTCGGCGCGGACGTGGTATCCGTAGTGTTCAGGGTGCTCGAGCAGCAGTTTGAGGGCGGCAATGCGAAAGGCGTAGCGCCCCGTTTCTTCGTTCCACGTCATGCGGAAGTAGTTGCGCTCGCCCTGGCGCTCCATTTGGCGGAGCACGCCCGTGAGGCCCATGTTGTAGGCCGCTGCAGCCAAAAACCACGACCCCGTCTTGGCGTAGGCGTTCTTAAGGTAGCGCGCGGCGGCTCGAGTGGCCTTCTCAGCGTGGTAGCGTTCGTCGATTTGGGTATCGACGCGGAGCCCGAGTTCACGGGCTGTAGCCGGCATAAACTGCCAAAAACCCGCCGCGCCCGACGGCGAAAAGGCCGTAGGCTGAAAGCCGCTTTCGGCGGCGAGGAGGTAGATGAACTCTTCGGGAACCCCTTCTTCGCGCAGCCATCCGCCCACGCGGGCTTCCCAGCGCGGGCGGCGCTGGAGCATGAGCAGCGTATTGGAATGCCAGTAGGTGTTGGCGTGCAGCTCGCGGCTAAGTGCCTCAGCGATGTCGGGGTCGTTCACTGGAATCGATTCTCCGAAGACCTCGAGCTTTTGGGGGAGCGGAACCGGAACGGTTTCGTTGGTGCTTGCCACCCGACCCAATGCATCGAGCACGGCGTCACTGCGGCTGCCCAGAATCAGGCCGCCTGCAAAGATGACCAGAGCCAGAAGCCAGTTGCGATGAATTTTATTCACCACGTGAAGGGGCTTTGAAACGTTTGAAGCGCCTGACCCACCTGGTCTTTTGCGCTGACGGTAAAGGGCTCGGGTGAATTCCAGATTCCGCCCCAGTCAATGCCCAAGTCGGCGTCGGCATAGCTGATACAGCCCTCGGCCTCAGGGGCGTAGTAGTCGGTGCAGAGGTACTGAAATACGGTGTCGTCCTCGAGCGTCAGGAATCCGTGGGCAAAACCAGGCGGAATGTAGAGGCGGTGCTTGGTCACCGTGTCGAGTACCAGCCCAAAGTGCTGGCCGTAGGTCGGCGAACCGACGCGAATGTCGACCGCCACGTCGTAGACGGATCCGCGCACCACTGAAACCAGTTTGCCCTGCGCACGGGGCGGAACCTGAAAGTGCAGCCCGCGCAGCACGCCGCGCTTGCTCATGCTCTCGTTGTGCTGCACGAATTCAGGCATGTCGGCGGGCAAGGCGTCGCGGCGCAGCGACTCAAAGAAGTAGCCGCGTTCGTCGCCGAACACACGGGGTTGCATGAGGATGAGGCCGGGGATCGGGGTTTCGAGCAGCGTCATGGTCGGGTAAAAGCGTCAGAGGTGAGTTGAATGAGGTCGCGGTAGGCCTGGGGGTTTCCGGCGGCGATGCTGCCGCAGCGAACGAGGTCGTAGTCGTCCAATTCCGTGCCGAAAAAGTCCGTGGCGATTCCGCCAGACTCGCGCACCAAAAGGAGTCCTGCGGCGACGTCCCAGGGGGCTAGCCCGTGCTCAAAAAACGCTTGAAAGCGTCCGTCGGCAACCCAAGCGAGGTCGGTTGCGGCTGAGCCGAATCGGCGCACGCCGCGCGACGAGCGAAAGCAGGCCTGCAGCGCCTCGAGGTACTGCGGCATCTGCGAAAATTCGTGGTAGGGGAATCCCGTGGCAACCAGTCCGTCGCGCAATGGCGCACCTTGGCGCACGTCCAGGGCTCGGGTATCGCAAAAGGCTCCGCGGCCGCGTTCGGCCGTAAACATGCGCCCTTGGCCCAGTTCGTAGACGGCGGCCCACACAAGGTCGCGGCCCTGCATCAGCGCCACAGACACGGCGTAAGGAGGCAGATCGTGAATGAAGTTGGTCGTGCCGTCGAGCGGGTCGATGATCCAGTTGAACCCTCCGTCGATCCAGGATTCGCCGCCCTCTTCGCCGAGTACTCCGCTGCCGGGAAGCAGCGAGGTCAGGCGCTCGATAAGCATCTGCTCTGCCTGCTGGTCGACATAGCTCACGAGTGAGTTGAGTGCCTTGGTCTCTACGTGGTTGGCGTTGAATTCGCGGCGTTCGCTGCGGATCCAGTCGCCCACGGCGCGCACGGCTTCGGTGAACCCTAGCGTGTTCATACGACCGAGGTTTGAGCAGGGTCTGCGGCGGGCCGAGTGGCCACCGTGTCGCGCGGAGTGAGTTCGGTGAGTTCAACCCAGGCGCGGGTTCCGGCCAGCAACGCGTCGTATTCGGCCTCGACCCGAATGTAGTTGTCGGTGTAGCCCAGCATGCGGCCGTCGCGCTCGGAATGCTCCCACACCACACGCCGCACCGTGCCCAGGTGGCGCTCGTAAAATTCGCGCTGCTTGATGGCGCTCAAGAGTCGCAGGCGGCGGTTGCGCGCCTTTCGCTCGGTCTGCTGTACGACGCCTTCGAGGTGAATGGCCTCGGTTCCGGGTCGTTCTGAGTACGTGAATACGTGCAGGTAGGCGATGGGAAGCGCCTCCAAAAACCGGTAGGTGTCGAGAAAGTGGTCCTCGGTTTCGCCCGGAAAGCCCACAATCACGTCCACGCCAATGGCGGCGTCGGGCATGCGGTCGATGATGCGGGCCACGCGCTCCGCATAGAGTTCGCGGCGGTAGCGGCGCTTCATCCACCCCAGCACCTCGTTGTTGCCGCTCTGCAGCGGAATGTGAAAGTGCGGAACCCAGCGCGCGCTCTGCGCCGTAAAGTCGATGATTTCGTCGCGAAGCAAGTTGGGTTCGATGCTCGAAATCCGCAGTCGGTCCAGCCCGTCCACTTGGTCGAGCGCCTGCACGAGCTCGCTAAAGGTGTGGTCGTGGCGCTTGTTGCCGTGCTCGCCCTTGCCGTAGTCTCCGACGTTGACCCCGGTGAGCACCACCTCGAGCACGCCTTTTGCGGCCAGTTCGCGGGCCTGCGCCACCACTTGGTCGAGTGGGGCGGAACGGCTTACGCCGCGGGCCATAGGAATCGTGCAGTACGTGCAAACGTAGTCGCACCCGTCCTGAACCTTCAAGAAGGCACGGGTGCGGTCGCCCATGCTGTAGGCGGCGTGGTACTGGTCGACGTCGTGGATTTCGCACGCGTGAACCTCAGCCTCGGGCCGCTTGCGTAGGTCGCTCAAAAACTGGCGCAGAAAGGGTTTTTCTTTAGCCCCAAGCACGAGGTCAACCCCTTCCATGGCGGCGATTTCACTCGGGCGAAGCTGGGCGTAGCATCCCGTAATCACGACAAAGCAGTCGGGGTTGGCGCGGAGTGCTTGGCGCACGAGCCCACGCGTCTCTTTATCGGCCTCTTGCGTCACCGAACAGGTATTGATGATGGCCACATCGGCCGCTTCGCCAAAGTCGGTACGCACAAAGCCCGCTGCGTACAGATCGCGCGCCAGAGTGCTGGTTTCGGCAAAATTGAGCTTGCACCCAAGGGTGTGAAACGATGCGCGAAGTCCGGTGGGAAGCATCCTGCGAAAATAGCGAATTTTCGCGGCTATCTTTGGTCCGAAATGCTTCGTTTTGCTTGGAATTCTGCGCGCCTCGGGCGCCTGCTTGCCGCTGGCGCAGTGGCCTTCCTCACCCTGCAGTGCCAGTCTGAAAAAAGCAGTTCTGAAGGCCTGCTCTTTCGCTACAACGAGGCCAGCGGAATTTCGTCGCTCGACCCCGCTTTTGCCCGCGATCAGGCCCACAACTGGGTGATCCGGCAGCTCTACACCACCTTGTTTGAGACCGACTCGACGGGCCAACTTCGCGGGCTACTCGCCGAGGCCTGGGGCAGCGCGCCTGATGGCTTGAGCTGCGGAATCCGCATCCGCCGAAACTTTGCTGCCCACGACGACCCCTGCTTCGAGGGGCACGTGCACCACCTCGACGCCCACGACGTCGCCGCCAGCCTTCAGCGCCTTAAAAGCCCTGCAACAGCATCCCCCGGAGCCTGGCTGCTCGAAACCCTTGATTCGGTGTGGGCCGCGACGCCGGATTCGCTCGTGCTCGCACTGACGGCACCTGATCCGGCGCTGTGGAGCAAACTGAGCGTGCCCTACACCGCGGTGGTTCCGCGCCAGGCCATCGCCCGCTACGGCGCGGACCTCAGCGAGCACCCCGTGGGTTCTGGCCCCTTTCAGTTCAAAGCTTGGCAGCGCGGCCAAAAACTAGTTTTGAGGCGCCACCCCAACTACGCCGAGCGCGACGCAGAGGGGCAGCAACTGCCCTACCTCGAGGCTGTGAGCATCACGTTTACGCCCGACCGCCAGTCTGCGTTTATGGCCTTTGTGCAGGGCGAACTCGACTTTTTGACGGGCATCGATCCCAGCTACAAAGACCAGTGGCTCGACCCCGACGGCAGCCTTAAGGCCCAGTGGCGCAATCAGTTCACCCAGCGCACCGCGCCCTTTCTCAACACGGAATTCCTGGTGGTACGCTACGGCCCCAGCAATCCGAGCTACCTCGCCGACGTGCGGGTTCGGCGGGCCCTGAACTGGGCGGTGGACCGCGACGGAATCATTCGCTACCTCAAAAACGGCTTGGGTGTTCCGGCGCATGGCGGAATCTTACCCGCCGGCATGCCGGGCTACCTCCCCGTCGAAGATTGGGCCACGCCGTGGAGCTACCGGCCTGATTCCGCCCGGATACTGCTCACTGCAGCTGGGTTGCTGACCGCCGACGGTCGCCCCAAGCCCGGAATCCCGGCGCTCGTCCTGAGCACCACCGCCTCGTACCGGGATGTGGCGGAATTTCTTCAAAGTTCCTGGACGCAACTCGGGCTGCCGGTCGAAGTGCAGGTGCTGCCGTCGGCCACCTTTCGCGAAGACAAAGCCCAGGGTCGCCTCGGGCTGTACCGTGCGAGCTGGATTGCCGACTACCCCGACCCGAGCAACTACCTCATGCTCTACGGCGAATCGGGCGGCCCCAACGTTAGCGGATTCAGCGGGTTAAACGGTTACAACGCGTTTCGCGCCGATTCAGATCCCGCCCAGCGCACCCGACAGGCTGCTCAACTCGACGCGGAACTTCACCGTCAGGCTGCCCTTATTCCGCTCTTTTACGACGTCAGCCTCAGGGCTTGGCCCAAGGAATGGATTGGTCCGCCACCGCACCCCATGAATGAATTGGACTTGCGGAGGGTCCGCAAAGCCAGCAACTAGCAGCTAGCAACTAATTGCCCGAAATGGCCACCCGCACGGGGTTGTGGTCGCTCCACGTTTGCTTGACGACGCGGTGCTCGATGGCGGTCCAGGGTCCGCTGGTCCACACCCAATCGATGCGCAGGGGCACGAGGCGAAGGCCGCGGTAGGTGCTTCCCCAACCGGCTCCGCACTGAATGAAGCTGTCGCGACCAAGGCCGCGCAGGCGACGGTGCGTAGCTGACGTAGGGCCGTCGTTGAAGTCGCCCAAAACTACTACGGGGCGCGGGCTCTCGGCCCACCACGCGGCAAGGGCTTCGGCCTGAACCGAACGCGGTTCGGCGCGGCGCACCATGCGGCGCAAGAGCAATTTGGCGCTTTGCCACCATCCGGCTTTGGCCTGCTCGGACTGAGCTTCGCGAAGGTCCACGTCGGTGCTGACCAGGTGAACGTTGGCGACGCGCAGGGTGTCGCCCTCGGGCAGCATCACGTCGGCCCAAATGAATCCGATGCGCCCGGAATCCCCAGGAAACTCCACCCGGTCCCACTGCACAATGGGGTAGCGGCTGTAGAGCGCAAGGTCGTAGGCCGCAACGCGGTAGGGCAGCGCGGCGCGAAGCGAGGCTTCGGCCGCGGTTCCGCCCCGAACGTCCTGAAGGGCGAGGATTTCGGCGTCCAGGTCAAGCGCGAACTGCGCCATGCCGGCCACGGTGGCCGAATCGTCGGTCCAGGTGCGGTTGCGCCAGTGGTGAACGTTCCAAGACGCCACCGAATGATGCGGCCCCAGCGAATGCGACGGAGGGGTGCGCACCTGCATCCAGCTGCCCATCGGAGTCCAGAAGAGGGCGAGCAAGGTTCCGCCCAAAAGGGCCGAAGGGTGAAGGTGGGCGGTAGCCATCAGGCTCCACAGCACGTGGTACAGCACGAGGTAGGGCAGCAGCAGGCTGAGCGGAGCCAGCAGCGCGACGTCCGTGGCCATACCCATCCAGGCCAGCCCCGTAACCGGAAGGGCGAGCAACTGCGGAATCCACCACCACCGGCGGCCCCACTTACTTCGTTTGGCTGTGGCGGGCAAGGACTTTGCGTTCGTGAGCAGTGAGTGAATCGTAGCCTTTGGCCGAAATTTTGTCGAGCAGCTGGTCGAGGCTGGGCTCGTTCGGGCGCACTACGCTAAGCGGGCTTTGGGGCTTTGTGGACGTCGTGCGGAACCGCTTCGCGGCCCCCTTCGACCTCGACCAATCGAGCAGGTGGGGTCGGCTTGCGAGGAACCATCCGGCGGCGGCTCCCGCGAGGTGTGCAGCCCTCGCGGTCGTGTCGGGAGCAAAGAGGCCGATGACGTCCATGCCCAGCAGAATAGCCAGTACGATCCACAGCTTGAGCTCGAGGATGAAAAAGAGGCGGACCTTAAAATCGGGCATGCGCACGGCCGCGGCGGTGAACACGGCGTAGACTCCGGCCGAGGCGCCCACGACCACGGCGGGACGCCAGATACCGGCAAACCAGGCTCCGAGGGCACCCACCACGACGCCCACCACAAAGAGTCGAAGGATGCGCGGCGCAGGCCACAGCGTCTCGAGCAGCGAGGCGGTGAAGTAGAGCGTCAGCGCGTTGAATACTAGGTGCAGCAGACCGTAGTGCAGCGCGCCGTAGGTCAGTAGGGTCCAGGGCTGGGTGAGGGGCTGGATTCCGCCCGTGTGCAGGGCAAAAAAGCGAAGTATTCCGTGCTCGGCGGGCCAGCCGAGGGCCCATCCGGCGAGTTCAAATCCGGTCTGAACCAAAAAGACGAGCACCAACCCCGCGATGAGCCGGTGAATGGGGCTCTGCTGGATCCACAGGCGAATTTGGTCGGCGGGACGCACGGTCGGAGGGGGTTAGAATCGAGTTCCGCTGGACTGCCAGCGCTTGATGAGCAGGAACCCAAAAATCATTCCGCCGACGTGAGCAAAGTGGGCAATGCTGGATCCAGAATTGGCGACTCCGTTGAAGAGTTCAAAAAGGCCGTAGATCGCCACAAAGTACTTGGCCTTAATCGGCAAGAGAAAGTAGAGGTAGATCTGCTGGTTGGGGTACATCATACCAAATCCGAGTAGCAGTCCGAATACGGCGCCGGAGGCTCCGACCGTCGGCGTCATCGCCAGCGACTGCATAAAGTATAGGGCCTCGCCACTGCCCGTTGCGGCGTGCAGGTTAAAGGCCTGAACGTATTCCCAGTAGTTGACCCCGAGGTGCAGGGCGGCCGCGCCGAATCCGGTCACGAAGTAGTAGAGCAGAAAGCGTTGGCTGCCCCAGCGGTTCTCGAGCGGAGTTCCAAACATCCACAGCGCGAACATGTTGCCGAGGATGTGCCCGAGCCCTCGGGTGTCGTGCAAAAACAGGTGGGTAACGAGCTGAAAGGGCTTGAACAGGTCGCTGGTGGGCAGGTAGAGCCCGAAGCGTCCAATCACATCGATTCCCATTCGCCCAAAGACGATGGTGGCAAAAAATGCGAGTCCATTGATAATCAGTAGGTTTTTAACAACCGGCGGAAGAAAGCTGAAGCCAGAGGGGCGGTAGTACATAGTTTAAAAGAATCGGGCAAGTTCGTCGGCATTGAGCAACCTGGCTGTGGGACGACCAAGGTCGTCGGTCCAGGGGTCGCTGCACGCAAAAAGTCGGTCCATGACGTCCTGAACGTCAGGTTGCCGTCTCGGATGGGCGCTGAGCCACTGGCTGATCCAGGTGCGCAGTTCGCCATCGTCTTCGGAGTCAATCCGCGAAAGTCCCTCGAGCCAGTCGATGGCGGCTTCGGGGGCGCAAAACCCAGGGCCGGCGGTCCACGTCCATTCGGATTCGCAGACTTCCCACGCAAAGCCCCAGGTCGCGAGTCGGTCGTTCCAGACGTCTGCAAATCCGGGCGGTGGCGTCCATTCGAGCGGAAAAAGCCAGTTTTGCCCGTTGCGCGGGCTGCCGTCGGTCCAGCGCTCGAGGTCGATGCGGCGTTGGGCGCGCTCAAGGTGCACCACTACAAGTTGTTCGGCCATAGGCACCACGGCGTACATGCCGGCCACATTGAGGGCGCGTCCCGTTGTGCTGGGTCGTTCGACTGAGGGTTCGTGCGTCTCGTCGTTCCATCCGTGGCTCGGTAGTTCGAGTTCGCGCTGTGTTCCGCGTTCCGCCTCGGTGGGCGGAGCAAAAAAGTTTAAGTTGGCCCGGATCCCGGCGCTGCTGGGGCGCGAAGGCTCCGAGGCAAAGGGGTTGAAGTTCGTGTTGACGTAGACTCCGGGGGCGTCGGGCTTGCTGCGAGTACTCCAGTCAATGTGCTCGCCCACAGGTACCTCAAAGTCAAGGGTGGGCGCAATCTGGTGGATTCCCAAGGCGCGGCGCACGGCGCTTCGCACCATGGCGTAGACTCCACGCTCGTCGTCGAACTTGATTTCGGTCTTGGCGGGGTGCACGTTGACGTCGATGCGCTCGGGGTCGAGTTCGAGAAAGAGGACGTAGGCCGGGTGCTGGTCGCCCGCAATCAATCCCTCAAAGGCCTCGAGTACGGCGCGGTGGATGTAGGGGCTGCGCACCGTGCGGCGATTCACAAACAGGTACTGGTCGCCGCGGGTTTTGCGGGCGGCTTCGGGCCGGAGCACGAATCCGTGCACGGTAACGAGGTCGGTGGGTTCTTCGACTGGAACCAGCTGCTGGTTGCTTCGGCGTCCGAGCACCGCGGTCGCACGCTGCCGTACGTTTCCGGGCTCGAGGACGCGCTCGTCGCTGCCGTTGTGCCTGAGGATCATGCGCACCTCGGGGTGGGCGAGGGCCAACGCGTCAAACGTTTCAAGCACGTGGCGGAACTCCACCGTGTCCGATTTTAAAAACTGGCGCCGGGCAGGAACGTTAAAAAAGAGGTTGTCCAGCGTGACGGTAGTGCCGACGGGGCCGGGACTCGGGCTGCTGCCCTCGTGGTTGCCTCCCGAGCAGCGAAGTTCAATACCCACCTCATAGTCGGCGGTTCGCGAGCGAAGCTTGAGCTGGCCCACGGCGGCCATCGACGCGAGTGCTTCCCCGCGGAACCCCATGGTGGTCAGGGCGAAGAGGTCGTCGGGCTCCCGAAGCTTTGACGTCGCGTGGCGCACTAAAGCCAACGGCAAATCCTCGGGGTCAATGCCGTGTCCGTTGTCGCGTACCTGAATGCGGGTGCGTCCCGCTTGGTTGAGCGTAACTTCAATTTCGGTGGCGCCGGCATCCAACGCGTTCTCAACGAGCTCTTTAACTACAGACGAAGGCCGCTGTACGACTTCGCCAGCTGCCACTAGGTTGGCCACCGATTCCGGCAGCGCGCGAATCGGAGCTCGGTTCATCGCAGCAAGTAGGCAGTTACCGCAAAAAGCGCAGCCAAAATGGCAATCATGCGCACGACGCGCCGCGAATCGGCTCGTTCGGTGGTGCGTTTTGAGGCCCACGCCGTGCGTAGCCGTTCTCGACGGGCATCTTCGGTTTCAGCGGATTGCTGGCCGAGCTGGGCAAGGCGTTCCTTGCGCTCGTCGTAGTACCGGTGCTGCAGTTGGAATCCGCGCGGAGTCCGTTGGTTTTTAAACAGAGAAAAAAGCGCCATACCCCCCAAAGGTACCGCGATTTTTTGGCCTACTTTGGGGGTAATGATTTCACCCCGCCGTATTTGGACAGCGCTACTATGCAGCGCATTGACGCACAGCGCAGTGCACGCGCAAAACCTCGACCAGCAACTCGGCCAGCTGATCATGGTCGCGGGCTACAGCAACAAAGGCTCTGCAGAAATTGACCGCCTCGAGGCCATGGTTCGCCGCGGCGAGGTGGGCGGAATCATTTGGATGCAGGGCGGACCCGAACGCCAGAGGGCGGCCATTCAGAGGTTGCAAAAGCTTGCGCTTAAGAACATCCCATTGATGATGTCCCAAGATGCCGAATGGGGCGCCGCCATGCGGCTTGACAGTGTGCCGCGCCTGCCGTGGCCGTTGACCTTGGGGGCCACAGGCGACACAGGGCTCGCGCGCCGCTACGGCCGCGCGTTGGCTACCGAATCGCGCATGCTGGGCATTCACGTCAATTTTTCGCCTGTCGTCGACGTCAACACCAACCCGCGCAACCCCATCATCGGCCAGCGCGCGCTGGGGAGCGATCCGCACCGCGTCGCCCTGCTCGCCAAGGCACAAATTCGCGGAATGGAGCAGGCCGGAGTCATGGCCTGCGTCAAGCACTTCCCCGGCCACGGCGACACGGAATCCGACAGCCACCACACGCTGCCCACGGTGGGGCGTCCGCTCCGCGAGCTCCGTCGCCTCGATCTGGCTCCGTTTGCCGCGACGTTTGATGCGGGTGTCGGATCAGTCATGGTGGCGCACGTAAACGTTCCGGCGCTTGATCCGAGCGGAACCCCGGCCTCGCTCAGCAAGGCCATGGTAACTCACTGGATGCGCGACAGCCTGAAGTACGACGGACTCAGCTTCACCGATGCCCTCAACATGAAGGGGGTAGCTCAGGATCTCGCCCCCGGCGAACTCGAGGTACGGGCCTTTGAAGCGGGCCACGACGTCCTGCTTTTTGTGGGTAATCCGCGTGCCGCCATCAACGCCCTCAAGGCCGCGGTACGCAGCGGACGCATTGATTCGGTTGAGGTGCACCGCCGCTACCAGCGCATCATCGACGCGAAAATCCGCTGGAACTGTGCTGCGCCGCTGCCGCCTGCCAACTACGAAGCCCAAAAGGCCGAATGGGATGCCCTACGCCGCGAAATCTACGCTCAGGCGTTCACGGCGGTCAAGCCGGCACCCGCCTGCGACGCGGTGGAATTTGTGGGGGAGGGCACGCCGCCGTCAGGGCTCCGCGCCGCAACCGCCGCAGACCAGCGCGTGGTGCTGATGTTCGGCCCCTCAACCAGTACGGCCTGGAAGAAGGGCGCTTGGACCGAAGAAATGAAGGCCGCCCTCGCCAAGCACCGAGCGGCGGGCCGTACGGTTTCGGTGGTGCACCTCGGCAACCCCTACGGCCTGCGCGGCCAACCCGTTGAAGACCTCGAGGGCCTTTGGGTGGGCTACGAAAACACCCCCGAAACGCGCGAACTCGCAGTTCGAGTGGCCAAGGGCCAGCAGGCGGCTCCGGGGAGCCTTCCGGTGAGCGGGATTCCCGCCCCGAAGTTTTGGTCGAAGGCCAGCCCGGAACAGGCGGGATTCGCCCCAGACCTCGACGCCCAAATTGCGGCGGTGGTGCAGCGCGGGCTTGACGCCAAGGCCTACCCTGGCTGCCAGGTGTTCGTCGCGCGCCACGGCAACATGGTCCACAGCAAGGCCTACGGGACCGTGGACGGTTCGACCCCCGCAACCCCCGAGACGTGGTACGACGTGGCCTCGGTGACCAAAATCCTCGCGAGTGTTCCGCTGCAGCTGCGCGCCGAGAGCGAAGTCCCCGAGGGCTTTACGTCGCGCCACATGGACGAACTGCTGCCTGAACTCAAAGGTTCCGCGATTGGACGCGCCACCGCCGCTGACGTCCTCGCGCACCAGTCGGGGCTGCCGGCGTGGATTCCGTTTTACAAACCCATGCTGCGCCAAGACGGAGGCTTTGACCACCGCTACCTGCGCACCGTCCGCGACACGGTGTACCGACTGCCTGTGGCGCCCGGAATCTGGGCCGCGGAGTGGATGCACGACACGCTGATTGCGCGGATTGCGCGGGCACCCCTTGGTTCGAAGTCCTACCTGTACAGCGACCTCGGATACTACCTTTTTCAGCGCTACCTCGAGCGCCGCGACGGGCGTAGCATTGAACGCCAGCTCGAAGACGACTGGTACGCTCCGCTGGGTGCCGCGCTCGCCTACAACCCCGCGGGCGCGATGCAGATTGCCCCCACCGAGAACGACCGCGGCTTTCGCCGCCAGCAGCTGCGCGGAACCGTGCACGACCAAGGCGCCGCCCTGCTCGGCGGAGTCGCCGGCCACGCCGGAATCTTTGGCACCGCCGAGGGAGTGGCGCGCATGATGCAGCTTTTTCTCAACGAGGGCCAGGCCAACGGGTTAAACTTCGCCAACAAGGCAGCTATTCAGCGCTTTACCGCCTGCCATGCCTGCGACCAGGGCAACCGCCGCGGACTCGGTTTTGACAAACCCCAGCTCGAGGGCAGCGGCCCCACGTGCTTGTGCGTGAGCCCGCGCAGCTTCGGCCACACCGGATTCACCGGTACCTTTGCCTGGGCTGACCCCGAATCCGGAATCGTTCTGGTGTTCTTATCCAACCGTGTCTATCCCGATGCCAGCGTCAACAAACTCGCCCAAATGGGCATTCGCACCCAACTTCAAGAAGTGGTGCAAAGCGCTCTGCGCTAGCCTCTTGCTCGTGGCGTCGCCCGCGGTGTACGCGCAGGCGCAATTGGGCCAGCAGAGCTTTTCCACCGATAGCCTGGCGGTTACCTACTTCGGAACCGGCAAGCCCCGCATCATCGCCTCGTACCGCGACGGCCTGCTGCACGGTCCGACCTTTGAGTACCACGCCTCGGGCCAAATCAACGGAATCACCCACTACTACGACGGCGAAAAGTCCGGCGAACAAAAAATGTTTGACCAAGCGGGCCGCCTGCTGTGGGTAAAAACCTGGCAGTCCGACCGCATGCACGGCGAAGAGCGCCTTTACTACCAAGACGGCCAGATTCAATCGCGCGCCGAGTGGCGCAACAACCAAAAGCACGGAACCACCACCTTTTACTACGAACTTGGCGGAATCGCGGCCGAAATCCAGTACCAGTTCGGCGAGCAAGTCAGCTCGACCTACTACGACGAAGAGGGCAACGTGAAAAAAAACACCCTTTAATGCGCATCGGAATCGTCTGCCACCCCACCTTCGGTGGATCGGGAGTGCTCGCCACTGAGTTGGCCGCTTTTTTGGCGCGTCAAGGCCACAGCGTCCACGTCATTAGCTACGCCATGCCGGCCCGCATGGACGTCTTTCAGCCCGACCTCTACTTTCACGAGGTTCAGGTTCAGGACTATCCGCTCTTTCAGTACCAGCCCTACGAGCTCGCTCTGTCGAGCATGATGGTGCAGGTAGTGCAGCGCGAAAAGCTGGACCTGCTGCACGTGCACTACGCGATTCCGCACGCCTATGCCGCGTACATGGCGCGCAAAATCCTCGAGGATCAGGGCGTCGTGATTCCCGTGGTCACCACCTTGCACGGAACCGACATCACCCTCGTCGGCAAGCATCCGTCCTACAAACCGGCGGTCTGCTTCTCGATCGAGCACTCGAGCGCGGTGACGGCGGTTTCGGAATCCTTGCGCCGCGACACCGAGCGCATTTTCAACATTCGCAAGCGGATTCGGGTGATTCCCAACTTTGTGGACCTGGAACGCTACGGCCGCTGCACCACCGACACCCGCAGCAAGGTGGCGCCCGACGGCATGCCCATTGTCGTGCACGTGTCGAACTTTCGCAAGGTCAAGCGTATTCAAGACGTCATCGACATTTTTGCGCGCGTGCGGGCTGAAATTCCGGCGCGTTTAGTGCTGGTGGGAGACGGTCCCGAGCGCACTCGGGCCGAAGAAGACATTGCGGCCCGCGGGCTGAACGACGACGTGCGCTGGATGGGCAAGTCCACCGACGTCGAGCGCATCCTTTCGATGTCTGATGTGTTTTTGCTTCCGTCTGAATCTGAGTCCTTTGGCCTGGCGGCCCTCGAGGCGATGGCGTCCTACGTTCCGGTGGTGGCGACGTTGGCGGGCGGAATTCCCGAGGTCATCGACCACGGCGAGTGCGGCTACCTCGAGCCCGTGGGCGACACCCAGGCAATGGCCCGTGACGTCATTCACATTTTGACCACCCCAGGCAAGCGCGAAGAAATGGGGCAGAAGGCCCGCGCCAAGGCCGAGCAGTTCGCTATGGCCGCGGTGGGCTCGCAGTACATTCAACTTTACCAACGACTTCTTGATGAGCAAGCGCGGTGATTTTTCGTCGGGCCCGTCCTCAGACAATCCGTTTGCGGCGGCCCTCGCTTCAGCCCTCGAATCCAAGGGAATTGAGGTACCGCCGCCTTCGGCGGACGGTTCCGCACCCAACGACCCCGAACCCGGCCCCACGCCCAAGGGCACCCTCGAGCTGCGCTTTGAGCGGCGCAACGGAAAGCCCACCACCGTCGTGTTCACCGACCTCGTCGACCACGCCGACCCCGTATCATGGGCAAGTGAGCTCAAAAAGCGCTGCAGTGTGGGCGGGAGTGCCGATGCCTCCAGCATTCTGCTTCAGGGCGACGTCCGCACCAAAGTCGAGGATTGGGCCAAGGCCAAGGGACTAAAAACCAAACGAATCGGAGGATGATGCTGCAGCTTGACTCAACCCAAAACCCCAAGGTCCGCCAGCTCGTGCGCTACCGCGACAAGTCGGCGCACCGCCGCAAAGACGGCGTGATCCTCATCGAGGGGGTGCGCGAACTCGAGCGCGCTGTGGCGGCTGGCTGGACGCTCCGTCAGACGTTTTGGGAACCGTCGACCGCCCAGCTCCCCGCGTGGGCTGAGGGCCACGGCCAGCACTTTCGCTGTGCCTCGGCCGTCTACGACAAGCTCGTGGTACGTGAGAACGGCGCCGGAGCCGTGGGCCTGGCCACCCTCCCGGCGCACCGGCTTGAGGACCTGAAGCTTCCGGCGCAGCCCTGGATCGTGGTACTTGACGGGCTCGAAAAGCCCGGCAACGTCGGAGCCATTTTGCGCACCGCCGACGCGGTAGGCGTGGACGCTGTCATTTTTAGCAGCTTAGACTGCGATCCCTACAGCCCTCAAGCCGTGCGCAATTCTACCGGAGCCATTTTTTCGCTGCAGCTCGCCTCAGCGCCGCGGGAACAGGTGCAGGCATGGTTGGCCGAACGGGGTATTGCGCCTCACGCCCTTCACCTCGAGGGGCCAATGCCCCACCATTCGGTGGACTGGAAGCAGCCGACGGCCATGGTTCTGGGCCCCGAAGACCGCGGGCTAGAGGCCTCGTGGGGGTCTTCGCAGCGCGTTAAGATTCCGATGCGCGGAACCGTTGATTCCCTCAACGTCAGCGTGGCCGCAGCGGTTGTGCTTTACGAGGGACTGCGGCAGCGTTCGTAGCTGCCCGATCATTCAGGCTCAGTTTGGGTAAAAAAGGAAGCCCGGTCCGAGGACCGGGCTTCACACCAAACCAATAAACCTAATTCACCGACGAATCGACTTCATAGATTCAAAGCAAAGATAGGTAGATGAGGTAAAAAACATATCCCAATCCGGCGGATGTTAGGGAATTATTAAATTTTGAACTGAATTGTACAAAAATTGCTAAGCCTCAGCGCAATGCAATCGCTGTAGGGCTGTCAATTCCCTTCATTTCACGGGGGTCACCCGCATACAAAAGATGACCGCCGTCGGGTCCACCATCTGGACCCAATTCAATTAACCAGTCTGCGGCCGCGAGGACATCGCGGTGGTGCTCAACCACGACTACGGTATGGCCGAGAGCGATAAGTGCGTCGAGCGACTTCAGTAGCTTTTGTACGTCGTCCATGTGCAGCCCTGTAGTGGGTTCGTCAAAGACAAACAGTACGGGGTCTGCGGAATGCCCGCGGACCAAGAACGAAGCCAGCTTGACGCGCTGCGCCTCGCCGCCCGAAAGGGTGCTCGACGACTGCCCGAGCTGAATGTATCCCAGCCCTACGTCGGCCAGCGGACGGAGCTTATCGGTGATTTTCTTTTGCTGGTGAGTGGCAAAAAACTCCATAGCCTCGTCGACGGTCAGCTCGAGAATGTCGCTGATGGACTTGCCCTGAAACTCAACCTCGAGCACGTCTGCCATAAAGCGCTTGCCGTGGCACTGTTCGCACTTCAGGTGCACGTCGGCCATAAACTGCATTTCAACCGTGACGTAGCCGTCGCCTTGGCATACGGGGCAGCGTCCGCCGTCAGTATTGAACGAGAAGTGCTTGGCCGCATAACCGCGCAGTTGGGCAGATTTTTGGCTTGCAAACAGGTTGCGGATGTCGTCGTAGGCCTTGAGGTAGGTCACCGGATTCGACCGCGACGACTTGCCCATGGGGTTTTGGTCGACGACCTCCACGGCGCTGATGCGCCGCCAGTCTCCGGTCAGCTCGTCAAACGCGCCGGCCCGCCCGCCGTATTCGCCGAGCAGTTTTTGAAGTGCAGGCACGAGAATATTGCGCACCAAGGTGGTTTTGCCCGAACCGCTCACGCCGCACACCGCGGTCAAGCGTTCGAGCGGAATCCGCACCGTGACATCCTTGAGGTTTTGTGCACGAGCGCCTCGAAGCTCGATCCAGTGGCGGGCTTCGGTTCCGAGCGCAGTTCGGCCCACCTGCTTGCGCCCCGATAGGTAGTCACCAGTGAGGGTAGGGGCCAAGGCCAGACCGCTTCCGGGACCCGCGTACACCACTTCGCCGCCGAGGCGACCGGCTCCGGGACCGATGTCAATCACGGTGTCGGCGGCGCGCATGAATACGTCGTCGTGCTCGACTACAATGACGGTGTTGCCGGCATCGCGAAGTGCCTGCAGTACGCCCAAAAGCTGGTCCGCATCGCGCGGGTGCAGACCCACTGAGGGCTCGTCCAAAATGTACATCGACCCGACGAGCGCAGCGCTTAAGCTGGTGGCCAGGTGAATCCGCTGGGATTCGCCCCCGCTCAAGGTGTTGGCGGGCCGGTTGAGCGTCAGGTAGTGCAGTCCCACGCGCTCCAAAATGTCAAGGCGGTGGCGCAGCTCTTGAAGTAGGCGTTCGCCGACCTTGGTCTCGTGGGCGCTGAGCTCCAGCGCGTCAAACCAGCGTTTGGCGTCGCGCACGCTGAGTTCGAGTACCTCGGCGAGGTTGCGGTCTCCGACGTGTACGGCGAGGGCTTCGCGGCGCAGGCGAGATCCGCCGCAGTCCGGGCAGGTCGTCTTGCCGCGGTATCGGGCCTGTAAAACTCGGTACTGAATCTTGTACGAACTCTCTTCGACCATCTTAAAAAAGGCGTCGATACCGGCAAAGTGGGCGCAGCCCTTCCACAGCATCGCGTGGTGCTCGGGACTGAGCTGCTGTACGGGGCGGTGGATGGGGAATCCGGCGCGCTCGGCTCCGCGCAGCAGCTGCTCCTTCCATTCACCGAGTTTTTCGCCGCGCCACGGCGCAACGGCATCCTCGAACACACTCAATCCGGGGTTCGGAACCACCAATTCCGGGTCAATTCCCAGTACGGAACCAAATCCCTCGCATGTGGGGCAGGCGCCCTGTGGCGTGTTGAACGAAAACAATCCCGGGGTGGGCTCCTCAAAGCGCACGCCCTCGGCTTCAAACCGGTTCGAGAACTCATTCACCTGATCCCCAATGCGGATGCGGCAGGTGCCTTGGCCTTCGTAGAGCGCAGTTTGAATGGAATCTGCCGCTCGGGCGTCCCAGTCCTCGTCGCGGAGTCCGGTGGGAACGCGGTCCACCACCAATTCCACGCCCTCTGGGCTCGGATTTTCATCCAAGCGTACGACGCCCTGTGAGGGGGTCCACACACGGGCGTAGCCTTGGCTGCTCAAAAGTTCCCAAAATGCCGCGGGCTTTCGGTCCTTCATGTCGAGCGGAGCTGTGACGAGCGCGTAATCTCCCTCGGGCTGGGACCCCAAAAACTGGAGCACGTCTGCGACGCTGTGGCGCTTGACTTCGGCTCCGCTGGGCGCATAGGTGCGTCCGACCCGTGCAAACAGCAATTTGAGGTAGTCGTGAATCTCAGTGGCGGTGGCGACGGTCGAGCGCGGATTCCGCGTGCTCACCTTTTGCTCGATCGCAATGGCAGGGGCAAGGCCCTTGATGTCGTCCACTTCGGGCTTTTCGAGCTTGCCCAAAAACTGTCGGGCATAGGCCGACAGTGATTCGACGTACCGGCGCTGGCCTTCGGCGTACAAGGTGTCAAATGCGAGCGAGGATTTGCCCGATCCGCTCACCCCGGTGACCACCACCAAATGGCCGTGCGGAAAGGCCACATGAATGTTTTTCAAGTTGTGCACGCGGGCACCTTCTACGCGGACTTCGAGCTCTTCCATGGGCAAGGCGCAAATTTACCGCTTTGTATTCCGAGAAAAAACTTATTTTTGGAACGAGTTCTGCACCGTCAGAACGCATCACACATCCAAAACTGAACCGCAGGCCTATCGACGCACAGCTACGCAATTGACTTAATGCCAACTAGCTATGCTGTATTCCGAGGTTCAGGATGCCGAGCTCATCACGCGCTACGCATCGGGAGACGAACGCTCCTTTGAGGTTTTAATGCGCCGCCATGGCGATCCGCTCTTCGCGGCCATCGTCTCAAAGGTCAAAGACCGCGACGTCGCCGACGACATCTTTCAAGAGGTGTGGATCAAGTTCATCCATTCGGTCAAGTCCGGTGACTACGCCGAATCGGGCAAGTTCGCCGCTTGGATTCACCGCGTCGCCCGCAACGCCACCATGGACTTTTTTCGCAAGCAGCAGCGCTCGCCGGTTTCGAATTCCGACCACATGGATCTTGCCTCAGACGGAATCGCCGACGAAGCCCTGAATGCCGAAGAGCGCGCCGTGGCCGCTCAGTGGATGATTGACGCCCACGAGGCCGTGCAGCGGCTTCCTATCGACCAAAAGCTCGTGCTCGAGCTGCGGCTGCAGTCCGGATTGAGTTTCAAAGAAATCGCCGAAGAGACGGGGGTCGGAATCAATACCGCCCTCGGTCGCATGCGCTACGCCGTAGCCAACTTGCGGCGAATGCTGCACGTCGAAATACCAAACTAACGGCTGAGGCGTTAGGTAGCAGAACCTCAATGCTGCCTATGGCCCAACCTACTCAACCTGCGGAACACGCACACACTGGCTCCGCCCGCGAAGCCACCTACCAAAAACTAATTGCCTACTCCAAGGCAACCTGCGGCCTTGCTTGCCGCGACGACTTGCCTGCGGAACTTCGGTTTGTGGTGATGAATTAGTCGTTGGCTTCTGGCTGCTGGTTGCTCGGATTGACGTTTGAGTTTTCCCTAATTGTACTAACAACAGGTTGGGGGTTTTATCCTTTGATCTGTTTTGATTTGCGGGGTTATACAAGTAGTCTTTTTTATTCCTTTTTAAAATTCTTCAAGTTTTTATAAATTTCCGCTCCGACTTCTTCAAATTCTCCTGCGTAGTAATGTTCAATTTTCAACCACTGCAGTTCAGTTTCTTTAATTCTTAGCACATATTTTGAAGTCGGTTCATGCGGGTCAAATTCGTCAACATCTAGTTGAGTTGTATTTATTCCAATTTTAACAGAATCGCCGTTAATGGAATAAATCGCATCATAAGTCCAACCAACTTTGCATGTATAGTATGATACTTTATTGTCCGCATGAAATGTTAAAGTATCAAGGCACATTTCTTCAACAACGACTGAGGTCCAAATCGTCCCCGTTAAGTCTTTTAATTCCTTAACCTTTGTTCTTTGATTACAACCAATTATGGTTGCAACCATAACCAATGATGACATGACAACTGTGTTCATTTTACATTATTGCTAAGTTTTTTATCTAACCTCGTATCATCAAAGGTTGCTTTGTTTTTTATCACGATAACCAAAAGTAAAAAGCGCCGGGATATGAGTAATATGTGTTGTTAGAATAAGTTCTTAACCTTTAAGAAAAGGGTTGTACATCATGATAGCATGATTTTCGACGAGGAGTTGTTCGGTTATATTGCCGTCATTCTCTTTTTCAATCTTGAATATTTGATTGTGCCGGGTATATCCGCCCCACATTTGTTGATTCATTTGGTGGTTTCGTTCTTCAATGGAGAATGTGGAACTTAGTTTTTCTGAAGAAATGAGTTCACCATGAAGATATTCGTCATCCATCCACAGTTTAATTTGAAAATCGATTTCTGTTGGATTACTGAATTGAAGGTCTATGTAATTGTAAGATAGCGTCGCTCCTGCACCAAAGGGTACTTGCCGGTTTATGTCAGGAAACACATCAAAACTATGCCTATGTCTTTCTGTTACTTTC
The DNA here is from genome assembly GCA_965657195.1 of uncultured Schleiferiaceae bacterium. GTDB lineage: Bacteria > Bacteroidota > Bacteroidia > Flavobacteriales > Schleiferiaceae > TMED14. The sequence goes on along the minus strand of CBFHNK010000019.1, from coordinate 1,038 downwards.
AATGGTGAATGAGCAACAATCCAAAAAAGTAAATTTCCAAGTTGGCATAATCCACCTCCGGTATCTTTGGAAATGCTCCCTTGTTTGAGTACAAGCCCCTCCAAGTAACCCTTTGCTTTAGTGGGTCGTCCAACATTTTTCCATAGCGAGAAGGTCTGCCCAGGTTTTATTTCAGTACCGTTTATTTTTTCAATTGCAATCCGCAGATTGGTTCTCTTATTTTCCTGCAAATACATGTCAACGTCCTTTAATGGACGAATTATCATGGACTTATGTTTAAAAACAGAATAGCTTTTTTCAAAAAGTGGTTTTTGCGTGGTCCAATTCTCTGAGCCTAGCCACCATTTCATTCTGCGTTTCCAAATGAAATATTCTTTGCCCAAGATCTGACGCAGTTTACCTCTCTGTATAGGCTTTTGGACGTTATTCATTTGAATGAATGCTAAGTACTTTTAAAAAGACTCGGGGGTGGAGGGATTTATTTCTCTAGCAGAGATACTTCACTTTATAAAGTTACAATAACTCAGAATTAGGATTTGCCACGAAGTCATCAAATTAGCATGTAAGTCCTTTTCGGTAGCCTCCTACAATAATTCAGTAATTAATAATAGTTCTCTCTTTCTGTAGAGTATCGGCAGGTAGGAATCTTCTTTAAAAAGGACTAATTGTTCGAACCGGTAAACTAGTCGTCCAATATAGAAAGTGGACGTCTCGACATAAGTAAACCACAATTGTTGATCTAATTCGGCAATCCTGTCCGCGCAACCTGGGCTGTATTCTACAGCTACTTCAATTTCATGAATCGATAACGAACAAGTAACTGAGCTTTCATTGCTGGGGGTTACCTTGTTGCCAACGAGCGAACCTCGCTCCCTAGCCAACGAGCGAACCTCGCTACCCTTGCCAACCTCGCCAACTTGCCAACGAGCCAACCTCGCTAACAAGCTAAACCACACTGCATAAAAACCGCAGTCTGGCCAGACGCAGCTCGAGCTCTCCGTACTCTTGGTCAAAGTGGCGGACGGCCTCGTCAAGGGC
>CBFHNK010000018.1:16630-27225 GCA_965657195.1 uncultured Schleiferiaceae bacterium | reverse complement strand
GCCATCTATGAGGTGGACTCCGAGCGCCAATTTTACCAACGAGCTAATCTCAGCTATAAGCTAAATGAAGCGCGGATCCGTTTCCATGACGTAGCCGCAGCTGGTGCAGGTGCGCTTGGTTTCGCTGCCGTAAAATTCTTTGAAGTGGGGAAGGAAGTCCTTTTCGATGTTGTGCAGCTCGAAGTAGGCGGCGTGCAGGGGGTGGTTGCAGGATTCGCAGAACCAGAGTAGGCCGTCGGTGAAGCCCTTGCCGGCGCGCTTGCGTTCGATGACAAGGCCGATGCTGCCGGCTTCGCGCATGGGTGAGTGCGGAGTTTTGGCGGGGCAGACAAACATGTCGCCGGCTTCGAGGACGTGGTCGACGGGGCGACCGTTCTCTTGGGTGCGCACGGTGATGCGGCCTTCAAGTTGGTAGAAGACTTCTTCGGTTTCGTTGTAGTGGTAGTCCTTGCGGGCGTTGGGTCCGGCGACGACCATGACGATGTAGTCCTCAGACTCGGGCGTGAGGTTTTTGTTGCCGACGGGCGGCTTGAGTTCGTGGCGGTGCTCTTCGAGCCAGCGGTGGAAGTTGAATACCATAAGTCTAAGGTAGGTAATGGGTGGGTTGTGCGGAGCGGCTTTGGCACACTTTTAGTACTATGCGAAACAAAGTACCAAGCTTTATTTATATCTTTGCATTAATGAATACTGAAAACGCAAGGGCGCAAATGCGCAAGGGGGTCCTCGAGCTCTGCGTGCTTCGGGTTTTGGGACGCGGAGAGGCCTACGCCTCGGACATCTCAGAAGCCTTGAGGCAGGCCGATTTGCTCGTGGTAGAGGGTACGCTGTATCCGCTACTCACCCGAATGAAGAACGCGGGCTGGTTGGAGTACCGCTGGGAAGAGTCCAAATCGGGCCCACCCCGCAAGTACTACCAACTTACCGAGACCGGCCGAATTCTGCTTGAAGCGCTCAATTCGGAATGGACCGCTTTTATCGACGCTGTAAACTCCCTCAAGAACTCATGAAAAAGACTATTGACATCAACCTTGGCGGAATGCTCTTCCATTTGGACGAGGACGCCTACGCCGTACTGTCGGCCTACCTCGAAGCGCTTCGCCGCCACTTAGCTGCGACCGAAGGTCGCGAGGAGGTGCTCGCCGACATCGAGGCGCGCATCGCTGAAATCTTCATGCAGCGCATGGCGGGCACCCGCCAGGTGGTGAGCACCGACGACGTGCAGGCCGCCATGAGCACCTTGGGCCAGCCCAAGGACTTTGCCGGTGAGTCTGCCGAAGAGCCTGAGCCTGCCATGGCTGAGGAGCGTTCGCGCCGTCGCCTGTACCGCGACCCCGAAGAGCAAATGATCGGGGGCGTGTGCTCGGGCTTTGCGAGCTACTTTGACGTGGACGTGGTCATCGTGCGCATCCTATTTGTGCTCTTCGGCCTCTTTTCGGGCTTCGGAGTGCTGCTGTACTTCATCCTCTGGGCAGCGACGCCCAAGGCGGTTACGCCTGCAGAGCGCTTGGCCATGAAGGGCAAGCCGGCGACGTTTGACAACATCCGCCAGACGGTCGAAGAGGAGTTTAAGAACGTTGAGTCGCGCCTCAAAGACAAGGAGAACCACCGCAAGGTGCGTCGGGCAGCGCAAGGCGTGGGCGACGTGATTACCAGCATTTTGCTTGGCTTTGGTCGCTTTTTGGGCGGACTGTTTTTAGTCATTGCGTTCTTCTTCGGATCAACCATTCTCGTTGCTGTTTTTGGCAACGGAATCACCATTGATGGTGCACACCTATCCGTGTCGGAACTCTTGGGCATCTTCTTGCCCGCAGGTTACGGCCTCACGTACTTCTGGACGGCGACGGCCCTTGTGCTCGTTGGGCCGCTGGTGGCCTTGGTGCTGCTGGCGCTCCGCTTGCTCTTTCGCCAAAAGGGACCGGTGCACCGCGCGATTATGGGCACCGCGCTGATGCTGTCCATTGTCGGAATCGCACTGATGGGCGTGCTGGGCACGCGCTTCGGGTCGGAATTCCGCGAGGAGGCGACGGTCGTGCACGTGGAGGCGCTTCCGCAAGGGGTGAAGCAGTGGACCATGGTGATGGCTACGACTCCGGTCGAGGGCGGAACCAAGCTTCACTTCAGCGACGACGACACCGACGAAAGCTCGTGGATTCTCACAGATTCAGAGGTGTACTTTGACGGTATCGACGTGGATGTGCGTCCGACGTTTCGCGACACGCCCAGCTTGGAATGGACGGCCGAAGCCCAAGGCGGATCGCGCCGTGCCGCCCGCGAGCGCGCCGCCGCGGTCGCCTACGAGGTGCGCAGCGACAGTACCGGTCGCATTTTAATTGGCGACCTGCTTCACTACCCAAAGCCAGACCGCTTTCGGGGCCAAACCGTAGAGCTCGTGCTCTACCTCCCAGTGGGCCACAGTGTTTTTTTGGATGCAACGACGGTTCCGTACCTCGACGATGTGGCCAATACCGAAGACATTTGGGACGGACACATGGGCGGCAAGACTTGGCTCATGACCGAGCAGGGCTTGGCAGAGTTCAAGTAAACCAGAGCTTTTTGCGAATCAGGGGGGCGGGTGCCCCCCTTTTTTTATGGCTGAATGGCTGTGGCCGTGCTCCCCAGGTGAATGAGTACGCTGGTGCGGACGGAAAGGCTGTTGAGTCCGCTTGCCTCTGTGGGCAAAATCGAAGGTATAGGTTTTCCAAAGTTCCACAAATACAGTGTGTTGTGTTTGATAAATGTCCAGGGTGGGCCCTGCCATCGGTCCAACCAAAGGGGTTCGATTTGGCCTTGGTCGTCTGGGGTTCCGGTAGCGGGATTGAGGCGAACCCACCAGCCGCGGCTGCTCAATAGGTCCCACGTTTGGGTGCTCGGGTTGAGGCCGTGGACGCCAAAGTCAAAGCCGTCTGGAAGCCGCCGGGCCCACATCCGTTGGCCCTTGATGAGGTCGAACGCGAGGGCGCTGTCTTGACTCGCAACGTAGGTCACGCCGCCCGCCACGGCGGGCGGGTGGCCGGTTCCGTCGCCGCCCACGAGGCGTTGGTGGTGGAGTCGGCCGCGGTCGGTCCACCAGAGTTCGCAGTGGGTTCCGCGCCGAAGAACTGCGAGCCAGCCGCGCTTCCAGCTGCGGGGCGCATCAAACAGGCCTTTGCTGCCGGGCGCTGTGGCAAGGACGGTCCATTGACCGTGAAACCACCGAAGGATTTGGTTGGCCTCGGGTCCAAGGCCTGCGGAATCGCGGCGCCAGCTCACAAGGATTCCGCCCTCGGGATCGCGGTGGCCGGAACGAAAACTGGCTCCGCCCGAGGGGTAGGGAATGAGGTGCAGCGGCTGCCCCGGCTGAATGAGGGCAAGGCTTTGAGCCCCCAAGAGCACGACTGCGTCGGGCTGAGCAACGACGTTTTCTTGGCCCCACGACAGGTCGCGAAAGTCATCGGGCCATGGCCAGGACTGCAGGGGGTGGCCGTCGGTTGCGCGCAGCCAGCGGAGGCTGTCGCCGTCGCTCCAAAGGGCTCCTTCAGACGTGCCTTGGCCCAATGCATAAGGGCCAAAGCTGGGTCCTTGGAGGGGACGCGACCAAATGATTCCTGGTGCCGAGGGTGTGGGAATCTCAGCAGGCCGGCAGCCCCAGATTGCCATGACCGCTGCGGCGAGGCCGCAGAGGCCCCACGCCAAGGCGGACGCGCGCTTGAGGCGCGCCCGCCCGGTAGAAGTTCCGCCACTCATCGGGTGGGGGTTGCAAAGAAGGCTCCGCCCGGAATCTGACCGTTCATGACGCGGTTGAGGACCGATTTGGTCACCGAGGAGTTGCGCATCTGCTGGTGGTTGGTGCTGGGCATGAGCACGGATGCCACGGCTCCGTTTAAGATGCCGGCAGACTCGGCCAAGACCACGCCGTCGCTCTGCTTTTCAACCAACTGGTACTCGTAGATCGGGAAGGTCAGGCAGTCTCCATCGCCAAAGCAGTCCGCGGGGTCGTTGACCGGGTACCACGTGGGAGCATTGTATTCGTCGCGGCAGCGGCACCAGTAGCCCTCGGCGTTGACTTGCATGACGCGGGCTCCGACTAGCTGCTTGTAGCTGTCGTTGGCGTCGCGGTACCAGCGGGCCGCTTTGTCGGCGGCGGCCGCTTCGCGCTCGGCCACCACGGCCTGCCACTCGGCGAGGAGCGACCCCAGAAGCGTCGGCGAGAGGGCCCACGCGGCGATGCGGAAGTTGGCGGCCCGCTGCAGCGCCTGCACCTTTTGGTCGGCGTAGCGGTCGTGCTGCTGGGTGGCAAAGGTTACGAGGTCTCCGTCGCCGTCCATACTAAAGGGGTCGTTGGCCAGCAGCAGCCCCACGGAATCACTGCGGTACATCGACGTCGCGGTGCGCCAAAACACAGGTTCGTCCTCGACTCCGTAGGCCAGCACCACCGGCACCGAAGGGGTGCGCTTGCCCAAGCGTTGGGCCAGCGGAGCCGACGGAAACAGCTCGACCATGCCCGGACTGTTGAATTTTTGCAGCGCAAAGGGCACGAAGCTGCTCCCCAGGCCACAGGCGTTGTCAACGGCGGTGCGTAGTAGCGGATCCAGACCCGGAATCCAGCGCAGCGCCGGGAACTGCGGTGCCACGAGCCGTGGATCGCTCAGGGCACGGCAGGCTTCCTCGACAAAGGCCACGGCCAAGTTGTCGCCCGTCGGGTGCAGCGCTTTAGCGAGGTAGGCGCCGTTGATGGCGGAGCCGAATGCGACAATTCCGCCAAATTGCCGCGTAAACGTTTGGGGGTCGTCGTACAGGCTGTCGAGCAGCAGCGACAGCACGCCCCCGTAGGAATGCCCCACCATGAAGTTGTCTTCGACGTCAATCGCGTGCAGCGCCGAAAGAGGCCCGCCCGTCGCGGTCAAGTAGCCGTGAATGTCCATTGCGGCATCCAGCGTCGAACCCGTCTGCAGGTAGGTCGGCGGGTTGGCGTACACGACTTCGCGGGCAGGGTATCCGGGCGTTCCAATGGCGGCGGTTCGGGCAGCCACGAGGTTCCAGCTGTCGGCATTGCCGCCGAGCCCGTGAATGAAGTGTACGATGCGGTCTCCGTTGGTGGCCGTTTTGTTGGACCACCGCAGCGATCCGGTGGGCGGAACAAAGTCCTCGCGAACCGCCGGAGCCGCTTCAATGGCCGGAAGCGAGGCGGGATTGCTGCAGGGCTGCGCGGCCGCGGACCACGACAGCAGCAGCGTGAGACTGAGGATGAGCCCTACCACGAGGGCGATGGGCGCCGGAGAGTCGGCGCGGTGGCTAGAACTAGGCATGGTAAAGGGGTGTTAGTGTTGAATAAAAGCTACCGAGTAGGTTTGGTTACCTATCTGAATTTGAATAATGTATCGGCCAGAGTTGAGACCAACGGGGTTCCATCGGAGCGGCAAGGACCCCTGGGGCGGCTGGGATTCGGTCAGACGTCCTTGGGCGTCGACGCAGCGCACGGCCGAGGGCCAGATCCCGTCGTGCCCGACGAGTTCGAGCACGAGTTCTTGGCGTCCTCTTGGGTTCGGTTGCACGGCCAGCGTGGGGATAGACTCAGCCCCCTTGGGGCCGTAGCCCACCAGCGGACTGCGTTCAGTGAACGACCAGTCGTGCATGCACAGTCCGTTGAGGGTTTGCCGCGGAAAGTTTCGTTCCTCAGCCACCACCGACCATTGGTTGCCCGCCGCCGCCCACGTCAGCGTGATGCTGCTGTCGCCCTTGGCGTAGGTCTGCTGGGGGATGGAGGCGCTCCAGGTGAGGGTCCATCCGTGGCCGAGTTCGAGCGGTTGGTCGAGCGGAATTCCTGCGGGCGGCACCGCCGCCCGCAGGGGCGCCTCCCCCGGCTGCGCCGACGCAGCCGGGGCGGGACCCATCCATGGGTCCCGATCCCCCTTTAGCTCCTGAGCCGCAGTGACCGAACGACCTTCGTCGTCGGTCCACCACTGGCGAGCCTGTTGGGTTTCGCGCATGCGCAGGGCCTCAAGATCCCACGGCAAGAGGTAGGCGGTATCGGCAATGTCGCTGAGGCGGCTGCCGCGAAAGGTGGTTTCGGTCGCGGTCCAGAAACTGGTCTGGGCCATCGCCGAATAAGAGAGTAGGGTGGCCATAAGGGGCCATGCGGGGAGTAGGACTGTCTGCTTCATGGGCCAAAGCTGCCACGACCCGACGAGGCCTAATCGTGTGCAAACGAAAGACAACAGCTGTTGGCTACTAGCTACTGGCTACTAGCTATTGGTTTCTTGTTTCTCGTTTCTCGTGCCTAGCCGCCAGCAACCGGCAACAAGTAACCAGCCGCCAGCAACCGGCAACCAGTAACCAGCCGCCAGCAACCGGCAACCGTTGGCCAAAAACCAGAAACTAGAAACAAGAAACCGGGAGCCAGCCACCAGAAACCAGAAACCGGAAGCCAGCAACCAGCAACCAGTGGCCCCTGGCCGAAAACAAGAAGCAAGAAACAAGAAACCGCAAGTCAAGAAACCGCCATCCAAGAACCAACCGCCCACCCCGCGGTTAAACCTATGGTTCCGCTTTTATTCCCGACCTTTGTACCATGATTGATTTTGCTGCGCTCCGCAAGGAATTTCCCATCCTCGACCAAGAGGTGCACGGCAAGCCGCTGGTGTATTTGGATAATGCGGCGACGACGCACAAGCCGCAGGCGGTTATTGATGCGATCGTGCACTACTACGGGCAGATCAACAGCAACGTGCACCGCGGGGTGCATACGCTGAGCCAGCGTGCGACAGATGCCTTTGAGGCGACGCGCGGCAAGCTGCAGCGCTTGGTGAACGCCAAGCACGAGCACGAAATCATCTACACGACCGGTACGACGGGGTCGATCAATTTGGTGGCGCACGGGTTCCGCAGCTTGATTGGCCCGGGCGACGAGGTCGTGGTGAGTCAGTTGGAGCACCACAGCAACCTGGTTCCGTGGCAGATGCTGGCCCAGTACACGGGGGCGACGCTGCGCTACATTCCGATTTTGGCCGACGGAAGCCTGGATCTTGACGAGGCCCAGCGCTTGATCAATTCGAAGACGAAATTGCTGGCATTCAACCACATATCCAATGCGCTCGGAACCGTAAACCCCGTGGCCAAGCTGACCGAGTGGGCGCACGCCGTCGGGGCGTGTGTGGTGGTGGATGGCGCTCAGGGTCTGCCCCACCGTCCGGTGGATGTGCAGGCGATGGGGGTGGATTTTTACGCGGGTTCCGCCCACAAAATGTACGGCCCGACGGGCACCGGAATGCTGTACGGACGCACCGAGTGGCTTGAAAAACTGCCCCCGTACCAGGGCGGAGGCGAGATGATTTCGACCGTGACCATGGCACAAAGCACCTACGCGGGGCTGCCGTTTAAGTTTGAGGCCGGAACCCCCAACATCGAGGCCGTAGTCGGCTGGGGCGCCGCGCTCGACTGGATGAGTGCAGTCGGAATGGACGCGCTCATGGCCCACGAAGCCGACCTAATGACCTACGGAACCGAGCGCCTCACCGCCATCGACGGGCTGGTGCTGTTCGGAACTGCGCCCGAGAAGTCCGCTGTACTCAGCTTTGGGTTTGCCGACCTGCACCCCTACGATTTGGGCACGCTGCTCGACCAGCAGGGCATCGCCGTGCGCACCGGCCAGCACTGCACGCAGCCCATCATGGACTACTACAACATTCCCGGAACGGTACGAGCCAGCTTCGCCGCGTACTCGTCGCGTGAAGACGTAGACCGCCTGGCTGATGGGGTAGAACGCGCCCTGCGCATGCTTCGCTAATCTGTTGAAATTCCGCACAATATCATGAGCACCCTCGAAACCCTCAAGGCCCGCGAAGCCGAAGTCGTCGACGAGTTCGAATTCTTTGACGAGTGGATGGACCGCTACGAGCACATCATTGCCCAGGGTAAGTCGCTTCCGGCGGCCGACGCGGCCATCAAGACCGACGACAACCTGATTCGCGGGTGCCAGTCCAAGGTCTGGATCACGGCCGAAAAGCGCGACGGATTGGTCTACTTTACGGCGGATTCCGACGCAATTATTACCCGCGGACTGGTGGCGCTGCTGCTTCGGGTGTGCAACGGACTCGAGCCCGAGGTGCTGGCTAAGGCGGACTTCGAATTTTTGACGGCAATCGGGCTCACCGAGCACCTTAGCCCTACGCGCGCCAACGGCCTGCAAAGCATGATGAAACAAATGCGCCTGTACGGCGTTGCATTCCAAGCGGTAAATTAAGAATGATGCTAAGCGACGCAGAGATGCAATCTATTGGAGAACAGGCGGTGGACGTGCTGCGCACGATCTACGATCCTGAAATCCCTGTGGACATATATGAACTCGGACTGATCTACGACGTGCAGGTCAGCGACGAGGGCGATATTCACGTACTCATGACCTTGACTTCTCCGAACTGTCCGGTGGCCGAATCGCTGCCCGAGGAGGTGAAAGAGAAGGTGGGAACGCTTCCGGCCGCCCGCCAAGTGGAAGTAGAAATTACGTTTGATCCCCCCTGGACTCGCGACATGATGAGCGACGAGGCCAAGTTAGAATTAGGAATGCTATGAGTAAGTCTGTAGGCATCGACGCGCTAGGGTTCGCCCTACCGCGCTTGGTGCTACCGATGCAGGCCTTCGCCGAGGGCCGCGGAATGGAGTACGAAAAACTTCGCTTTGGTCTGGGCCTCGAGGCCATGGCCGTGCCCGACACCGACGAAGACTGCGTGACGTTGGCCGCGCAGGCCGCGTGGAAGGTGGTTTCGCAGCATGGGATTAAGCCCCACGAGATTGGCCGCATTTACCTCGGAACCGAGAGTGCCGTCGACGCCGCCAAACCGTCGGCTACCTACGTGCACGGACTGCTCGAGGAGCGCTTTGCCGCAGATTTTGGACCGCGTTCACTGGCCCACTGCGACGCCCTTGACATGACGTTTGCGTGCGCCGGAGGGGTAGATGCGCTGCTGAATTCCGCCGACTGGGTGCGCGCCGGCCGTGGCCGCAAGGCACTGGTGATCGCCGCCGACGTGGCGAAGTACGCTCCGCACAGCCCCGGCGAGTACACGCAGGGCGCCGGAGCCGTGGCCGTGCTCGTGACCGAAGATCCGCGCATTCTTGTGCTCGACGACGCCGTGGGCGTGAGCGTAGAGAGTGCCGCCGACTTTTTTAAGCCGCGCCGCAGCTTTGGCAAGGCAGAATTGGCTGCCGCGGTGGGCGGAACGCTTGAAGCGGGCCCGGACCACCCCTTTTGGGCCACGCCCGACGCGGTGATTGAGCAGTTTGTGGAGTTCCCGGTGTTTGACGGACCCTATTCGAACGACTGCTACGTCGGCCGGGTGCGCGAGGCCTTGGGCCGCTACGAATCTGAGTCGGGCCTTCGCGCCATGAACGACTGGTTTGGCATGTGCTTTCACCTGCCCTACGCCTTTCAGGGGCGCCGCATGTGGCCCGAAATCGCCCTTGACCTCTATGCCGACCAAGGCCTTTTAGCTCAGGTCGAGACTGAAGCGGGCATGACTGAATCTGAGGCCGGCGGCCGTAAGGCCCTCGCCAAGGCGTGGAGCAAGTCCGCCGCCTACAAGGCCTATGTGGCCGAAAAAATTGGACCGGGCGAAGCTGCCTCGATGCGCGTCGGAAACATGTACACCGCATCCATCTTCATGGGGCTCGTGAGCGCCCTGGTTGGCTATGCCGACCGCCGCGACCTCGGGGGCAAGCGCCTTGGATTTTTGAGCTACGGTTCCGGATCCAAGTCCAAAGTCTTCAGTGGCGTGCTGCGTGCAGACTTTGCTGCCCAGCTGCGCGGCCTGAATCTCGAGGCTTCTATCGTGGACCGCCGCGAAGTCAGTTTTGCCGAGTACGAAGCCCTTCACGCCCGAACCGCTCAAGGTCCGTTGGCGCCGGCTTCACAAGGTGCAGTGCTCGACCGCATCGAAACCGAGGGCAACCTCCTCGGATACCGCCGCTACCGCTGGGTGGAGTCCGCGATTTAAGTTTGTGCTGTGAACGAAGCGCCCATTACCAACCGAGTTGCCCAAAGTTCTCTGGTCACGTTTGACCTCGAGGATTTATGGCCGGCGGGCGGTGTGCAGCGCATCGCTTTGACTGATTTGGCGCCTGAAGGCATCGTTCGCGAGTCCTTCGTTCGCGAATACGTACGAAATTTTGAAAAGCATACGTACGACGGTGCCGTAGTCTGCCTTGAGGGTGCTCAGGACGTGATTGTTCCGCAGTGGTTGGGGCCAATGCTGGCCAGTGCGCTGGCGTCGAATGCCGCGTTTGTGGGCTTCGGAACCCCAACTGAAGTGCTTTCGGCGTACTACGCCCAGGCCCTCGCGACCCACGACTGGTTGGCCTACCGCAGCGCCAAAGTCCTGCTCAAGGGATGCGGAACCCACCCCGTTCCCGACACAGCCTACGCCGCTGCCGCACAGCAGCTCACGAAGGTGGTCGACAAGCTCATGTACGGCGAGGCCTGCAGCAATGTGCCCCTCTTTAAGGCTGCTGGTTCCTAGTTTCTTGCTTTGGTGCCGCCAAGCGATCAACAAGAAACCAGTAACGAGTAACATTGAACAAGAAACCAGAAGCCAGAAACAAGTAGACATGGAATTTAGAATCCT
>CBFHNK010000018.1:0-16620 GCA_965657195.1 uncultured Schleiferiaceae bacterium | reverse complement strand
CAGCACCTCACCAAGGTGGTCGACAAGCTCATGTACGGCGAGGCGTGCAGCAACGTACCGATCTTTAAAGTTTCTGGTTCCTAGTTTCTAGTGACCTACGCGAGGAACCAAGAACAAGAAACGAGAAGCCAGAAACAAGTAGACATGGAATTTAGAATCCTCTCCCTTCAGCGCCGCATTGAGCCTCTGCGCCAAGCGATTTTGAACCACGAGCTCTACCCGATGATGCAGAGCATGAACGAGGTGCGCACCTTTATGGAGCACCACGTTTTTGCGGTGTGGGATTTTATGCGGCTCCTCAAGGCGCTGCAGCGGGATCTCACGTGTGTGGATGAGGCATGGGTTCCGACCGAAGACCGCGCCTCGCGCCGACTCATCAACGAAATTGTGGTGGCCGAAGAGTCCGACGTGGACGTCAACGGACGCCCCGCGAGCCATTACGAACTCTACCTCGATGCGATGCGTCAGTCCGGAGCCGATACGCGCTCAATTGTGCGATTTGTGAGCAAGCTTCAGGCGGGATTTAAGGCCAAGGACATGCTGCGCTTTAACCTCGCTGAAATCGACGAGGCGACCATGGACTTTTTGAAGGCCACGGACCGCATTCTCAAGCGCGGCAAGTTGCACCAGACGGCGGCGGCGTTCACGTTTGGGCGCGAGGATTTGATTCCGGATATGTTTACCGCACTCATTAAGAAGCTGTACGCGGAGCACCCGACGGAGTTGAGTGCCTTTGTCTACTACCTCGACCGACATATTGAGTTGGACGGCGACGAGCACGGTCCGATGGCGATTCAGATGATGAAAAACCTCTGCAAAGAGGACGACGAGCTGTGGCTTGAGGCTGAGGATGCCTGCGTCGAAGCGCTCGAGGCGCGGTTAAAGCTTTGGGACGCCATTGCCGCCAAGGTGCGCACGGGCGAATTGGTGAGCTAATTGCCGCTCGGGGCGTAACTTTAACGCCCTATGAAAAAATTCATTGCACTCTTACTGGCGGTGGCGCTTGCGCTGCCGACAAGCCTTCGCGCTGACGAAGGCATGTGGATTCCGTTACTGATTCAGAAACTGAACTACGCCCAAATGAAGAAAGAAGGTCTAAAGCTTTCAGCCAAAGACCTTTACGACATCAACCACGGTTCGCTAAAGGACGCAATTGTGTCGTTTGGCGGATTTTGCACCGGCGAAATCATCTCGTCGCAAGGCTTGCTGCTGACCAACCACCACTGTGGGTACGACGCCATTCAAAAGCATTCGACGGTAAAGCATAACTACCTCGAGGACGGTTTTTGGGCCATGGAGCGCAGCCAAGAGCTGCCCAATCCAGGGCTTTTTGCCAACTTTTTGGTGCGCATTGAAGACGTAACCGCCGCGGTCAACGCATCGCTCAACGACCAAATGTCTGAGGCCGAGCGCGCTAAAGCCATTCAAATGAAGGGTGCTGAGCTTGCCAAGGCGGCCACCGAGGGCACGCACTACGAGGCTTCGGTCGAGACGTTCTACCACGGCAACGAGTTCTACCTGTTTGTGTACGAGAAGTTTAACGACGTTCGTTTGGTCGGAACTCCGCCAAGCAGCGTCGGAAAGTTTGGTGGCGACACCGACAACTGGATGTGGCCGCGCCACACGGGTGACTTCTCAATGTTCCGCGTCTACGCCGGCAAAGACGGAAAGCCTGCTGAGTACAGCGCTGACAACGTGCCCTTGACTCCCAAGCACCACTTGCCCGTGAGCACTAAAGGAGTGAAGGACGGCGACTTTACGATGATTTTTGGCTACCCAGGCCGCACCGACCGCTACCTCAGCAGCTGGGGCGTGCAGCAGGCGATTGACCTGTACAATCCGACCGTGGTAAAGATCCGCGACCAAAAGCTGGCGGTTCTGCGCACCTACATGGAGTCAGATCCCGCACTCAACATTTTGCTGGCCTCGAACTACGCTTCGACCGCCAACTACTGGAAGTACTACATCGGCCAGACCGAGCAGCTGAAGAACAACAAGGTTTACGACAAGAAGCGCGACCTCGAGAAGCAGTTTGAGGCGTGGATCGCCCAGTCGCCCGAGCGCCAGGCCAAGTACGGCGAGTCACTTAAGCTTATGGCTGAGTACTACGATGCCACCAATGCATCGGTAGTGAACAACGTCTTTTTGATGGAAGGCATCGTGCGCGGACCCTCTTCGGCGCTGTTTGCTTACCGAATGGGCCGCACGCTCGAACGCGTGGCAAAAGACCGCGATGCCCTGAAAAAGAGTATTGCCGGTATCGAAGAGATGGCGCGCGAGAACTTCGCTGAGTTCCACGCGGGTGTCGACCGCGACTTGATGATGGCGCTGTGGAAGCTGTACATGAACGACGTACCAAAGGCACAGCAGCCTAAGTTCTTGCAGGACATGAACGGTGACGCTTCAGCGCTTGAGGCGTTTGCCAACAACGCCTACGAGAACTCGATCTACATGGATGCCAAGCGTTTTGCGGCATTCCTTGAGAATCCCGATTCCGCGACGCTCGCCAACGACCCGTTGACGAAGGTGGCGAACGACTTCCGCACGACGTACTTCGGCGGTCAGGATGCTTCGCTTGCCGCGAAAAAGACCAAGGCCTACCGCCTGCTGACGGCGGGTGTGCGCGAAATGGATCCGACCCGCACCTGGTCGCCCGACGCGAACTCGACGATGCGCATGACGTACGGCCACGTGGGCAGCTACGAGCCCCGCGACGGCGTGAAGTACGACTACCTCACCTACCTCGACGGCGTGATGCAGAAGGAGGATGCTTCGAATCCTGAGTTTGTGGTTCCGGCCCGCCTTAAGGAGTTGTACAAGGCCAAGGATTTTGGTCCGTACGCCGACAAAACGGGCCGCGTTCCGGTCGGAATCATTTCAGGCAACGACATCACCGGGGGCAACTCAGGGTCGCCGCTGATCAACGCCAAGGGCGAGCTGATCGGTGTGGCCTTTGACGGCAACTGGGAGGCGATGTCGGGCGACATTTTCTTTGAAACCGAGCTGCAGCGTACGATTTCGTGCGACATTCGCTACGTGCTCTTTATCATCGACAAGTACGCCGGCGCCGGCCACTTGGTCAAGGAGATGACGCTGCGCTAGTCGGTTGCTCCTAAAAAGCAAAAGCCCGCCGGTGACGGCGGGCTTTTTTGTTGGGGGGGTCGCGTTGGGTTTCTTAGAACCCCAAGTTTTTGAGGGCCTTTTGAAGCTCTTCTTCGCTGCGGAACTTCAATGTCACCGTGCCCGAACCCTGGGCGGTTTTGGTCACTTTAGCGGCGAGTCCGAGGATGTTTTTGAACGCCTGCGCTGAGGCCACATCGTTGATGCTGCGGCCGCGGGCTGGGGCGGCAAGGGCTTCGGGGGTTTCGGAACCGGGGATTCCGTCAGGGTTTTGGACGAGGCGCACCGCCTCTTCGAGTTGGCGGACCGACCACTGCTGGGCCACGCTGTCCATGTAGAGCTCGTCCTGAACGTTGGGGTCTTCGAGGCCCACAAGTGCCTTGGCGTGCCCGGCGCTGATGGTTCGGTCGCGAAGCCCCGCCTGAATCAGGGGAGTCAATTTCAGGAGGCCGAGAAAGTTGGCCACCGTCGAGCGTTGCTTGCCCACGCGCTCTGAAACCTGCTGCTGGGTGAGGCTGCACTCTTCCATGAGGCGCTGGTACGAGAAGGCGACTTCCATGGGGTCGAGGTCGCGGCGCTGAATGTTTTCAACCAATGCCATTTCAAGCATTTGCTGGTCGTCGGCGAGGCGAACAAACACTGGGACGCGATCTAATCCGGCGAGCTGCGCGGCGCGAAAGCGTCGTTCGCCCGAAATGATTTCAAAACGGTCGGCCTCGATGCGGCGCACCGTGATGGGCTGAATGATGCCGAGTTGGCGAATGGATTCGGCGAGTTCTTCGAGCGGACCTGGCTCAAACTGGGTGCGGGGCTGCTTGGGATTGGCCTGGATTTGGCTCAGCGCCACCTCAAAAATGCTAGAAACCACGTCGCGCGCGCCGGGGTCTTGCGCCGTCACGGCGGCGTTGTCGTTCAGTAGCGCGGAGAGTCCGCGGCCCAGTGCTGGGCGTTTCGGTGTGGCCATGCACAAATATCGGAAGTTCCGAAGAACAAGAGGCTACGCGCGAGGTTACCTTTGCATCCTTCATGAACGACATTCGGAACTTCTGCATCATCGCCCATATCGACCACGGTAAGAGCACCTTGGCCGACCGCCTTCTCGACGTAACCAAAAGCGTAACGTCGCGAGAAAAGATGGACCAGCTCCTCGACAACATGGATTTGGAGCGCGAGCGCGGCATCACCATCAAGAGCCACGCCATCCAGATGGACTACCAGCGCGGAACCGAGAAGTTTCGAATCAACCTGATCGACACCCCGGGCCACGTTGACTTTAGCTACGAAGTGAGCCGAAGCATTGCCGCCTGCGAGGGTGCTCTGCTCGTCGTGGATGCGGCACAAGGCATTCAGGCACAAACGATTAGTAACCTCTACCTCGCGATTGAGCACGATCTAGAGATTGTTCCGGTCCTCAACAAAGTCGACCTGCCCAGCGCCAACCCTGAAGAGGTCGAGGACCAAATCATCGATCTGATCGGATGCAAGCGCGAAGACATTTTGCGCGTTTCGGCCAAGACGGGATTTGGCGTTCCCGAGTTGCTGGACGCGCTGGTGGATCGGGTTCCGCCGCCCAAAGGCGATGCGAACGCCCCGCTGCAAGCGGTCATTTTTGACAGCGTGTACAACTCGTTTCGCGGAATCGAAGCCATCTTTCGCGTGAAAAACGGCGTCATTCGCAAGGGTGAGTCGGTTAAGTTCATGGCCACGGGCAAGACGTACTTCGCCGACGAGATCGGAATTTTGCGCCTCAACAAAGAGCCGCGCGACTTCGTTGCTGCGGGTGACGTGGGGTACATCATCAGCGGAATCAAAGAAGCCAAAGAGGTCAAAGTGGGCGACACCATCACCTCGGTGGCCAATCCTGCCGAGGCTGCTGTCGCTGGTTTTGAGGACGTGAAGCCGATGGTCTTCGCCGGTATTTACCCGGTCGAGACCGAAGAGTTTGAAGAACTGCGCGGTGCCCTCGAAAAGCTTCGCCTTAACGACGCCTCGCTGACGTTCGAGGCCGAAACTTCGGCGGCGCTCGGGTTTGGATTCCGCTGTGGATTCCTCGGCATGCTGCACATGGAAATTGTGCAGGAACGCCTTGAGCGGGAGTTCAATATGACGGTGATCACGACGGTTCCGAACGTGTCCTACTTCGCCTACACCAAGGCGGACGTCGACAAGGCCCTCTTGGTGACCAATCCGTCGGACTACCCTGATCCTTCTGGGCTTGACCGCATCGAGGAGCCGTTCATCAAGGCCCAAGTCATTACCAAATCGGACTACGTCGGAGCCGTCATGTCCCTGTGCATCGACAAGCGCGGGGTCATCACCGGCCAGAACTACCTCACGGCCGACCGCGTCGAGCTCAATTTTGACATGCCGCTGGCCGAAATCGTGTTTGATTTTTACGACCGCCTCAAGACCATTTCGCGCGGATACGCTTCGTTTGACTACCACCCCATCGGCTACCGCGCTTCGCATCTGGTCAAGGTGGACATCATGCTCAACGGGGACCCCATCGACGCCCTTTCGGCCTTGATTCACAAGGACAAGTCCTATGACATTGGACGCCGCTTGTGCGAAAAGCTTAAGGAACTGATTCCTCGCCAGCAGTTCGTGATCGCGATCCAGGCCGCCATCGGAGCCAAGATTATCGCCCGCGAAACCCTTTCGGCCCTGCGCAAGGACGTAACCGCAAAGTGTTATGGTGGTGACATCAGCCGCAAGCGCAAGCTCCTCGAGAAGCAGAAAGAAGGTAAGAAGCGCATGCGCCAGTTGGGCAACGTGGAGATTCCGCAGCAGGCCTTTTTGGCGGTGCTGAAGCTCAACGATTAGCGCTTCACCTGTTACTCGTAACTAGTTACTGGTTTGGCGATGCGCGCGCGGCTGCTGCGCAGCTAATGCCGCTTCGCGGCTCGTTTTTCTACACGGATTTTAAGGTTAAGGCTCTGATTTACAATAATCAAGCTAGTTTGGGGTTTTTGAAAAAAGTAAAATCCGGTTATAACCGGACAACGGGGGTGGGGGCGCTTCGCACAAGTGACTAGTGACTAGTAACTGGTCCGGCGCTACGCGCCGGTCGCTAACTTCGCGCTATGGCACAATCCTCTTCCAAAGCATTTGAAACGCTTGCAGCTAAGCGCGCCGAGGCGCAGCTCGGCGGCGGCCAAGCACGTATTGACGCTCAGCACGCCAAAAAGAAGTTGACGGCACGCGAGCGCCTCGAACTCTTATTTGACGAGGGCAGCTTTGAAGAATTGGGCGCTTTGGTGACCCACCGCAGCACGCTGTTTGGCCTAGACAAGCAGCAGTTTTTGGGCGACGGAGTCGTGACGGGATACGGCACCGTCAACGGCCGTTTGACCTATGCCTACGCTCAGGATTTCACGGTGCTTGGGGGGTCGCTTGCCGAGGCGCATGCTGAGAAGATTTGCCGCGTCATGGACTTGGCGATGGACAATGGGGCTCCGATTGTGGGCCTCAATGACTCCGGCGGAGCCCGCATTCAAGAGGGCGTCGTGAGCTTGGGGGGCTATGCGGACCTCTTTTACCGCAATACGTTGGCGTCGGGAGTGATTCCGCAGCTGAGCCTGATTATGGGCCCTTGTGCGGGCGGAGCCGTCTATTCGCCGGCCCTCACGGACTTCATCGGAATGGTGGAGGGCAACTCGTATATGTTTGTGACGGGCCCCAACGTGGTCAAGACCGTGACGCACGAAGAGGTGACCTCTGAAGAGTTGGGCGGAGCCTCCACGCACGCCAGCAAGAGCGGCGTAACCCATTTTACCTACCCGAACGGGGTGGCTGCGATTGAGGGATTCAAGACGCTCTTGAGCTACCTGCCTCAGAACAATATGGACGGGGTTCCGCACCTGCCGTACGCGGCCGGGGGAGACGAGCGCCGTCCGAAGCTCGACGCGGTGGTGCCTGAGAGCGCCCAGCAGCCCTACGACATTCACGACGTCATCAGCGAGGTGGTGGACACCGGGAGCTTTTACGAGGTGCACAAGGACTTTGCGTGCAACATGGTGGTGGGATTTGCGCGCCTCGCGGGCCGTTCGATCGGAATCGTCGCCAACCAGCCCGCCTACCTGGCCGGGGTGCTCGACATTCACGCGTCGACCAAGGCTGCGCGCTTTGTGCGGTTCTGTGACGCGTTCAATATTCCGCTGCTGGTGCTCGAGGACGTGCCCGGATTTTTGCCCGGAACCGACCAAGAGTGGAACGGCATCATCATGCACGGCGCCAAGCTGCTCTATGCGTTTAGTGAGGCGACGGTTCCGCGCATTACCGTCATCACGCGCAAGGCGTACGGCGGAGCTTACGACGTGATGAATTCAAAGCACATCGGAGCCGACCTCAACTTCGCGTGGCCTACGGCAGAGATCGCGGTAATGGGTGCCAAGGGGGCGGCCGAGATCATTTTCAAGAACGAAATCAGCAAGGCAGACGACCCCGCAGCGATGTGGGCCCAAAAGGAGGCCGAGTACGCCGAGGCCTTTGCCAACCCCTACCAGGCGGCGGCGCGGGGCTATGTGGACGAGGTGATTTTTCCGCACGAGACCCGGTCGAAGTTGATTCGCGCGTTTGGCATGCTCGAAAACAAGTCGGTGGCGCGCCCGAAGCGCAAGCACGGCAACATTCCGCTTTAAGAGGGTATTTGGGCAATTGCCCTTCTCGCGCTACATTTGCCGTCCCTTCAACGATGCCCCATCGTCTAATTGGCAGGACAGCGGATTTTGGTTCCGTCAGTCAAGGTTCGAGTCCTTGTGGGGCAACAAGAGACCCAAGCCGCGCAGTACACTGCGCGGCTTTTTTTATGGCCAGCTGAGTGACGCACGTATCGACGAGATGGCCTATAAAAAAAGCGGGGCTGGTGTACCTTCAAGCAATGAACCGCATCCCCTGGATTGCCCTTGCCGTTGCCTTGGTTAGCTGCGAACGCCATGCCGACTACCGCAATGCGTGGGTGGGAACCTTTCAAGGCGACGTGGAACTCGGCACCCAGTACCCCTCAACCGTGGGCGGCAACTGGACCATGTTTGACACCACGTACACCCAGCCGTGGACGATTGAGGTGGCGCTCAACGGAGACAGCTCATTGGCGCTCACGGGGTTTCGCGACACGGCGACGGCGGATTTTGGGGTGGTTAAGGTTCCGGCGAGCGGAATCTTTGTTCAGCAAACCGGCGGCGGGAGCAGTTACGCCGAGCTCGGTATCGCGTTTGCTCACGACAGCCTGACATGGAACAGCTTCACTAAATGCGGAATTCCCTGCTCGAGCTGGGCACGTGGTATTTTGCACCGCAACTAGTTTTTTGCGGACTTAGGGATCAGAACAGAGTTCAGGCCTAGGGGAACAAATCGGGCAAAGTTTGAGTTTACTCTAGGTGGAACGATCAGCTAGCGACAAAGGATTCTTCTTTACCCAATTTGAACCCAAGAGCGTTTCGCCTTTTGAAAAACTCTTTGGAATCTTCAAAGAGCTCATCGTTTATGTTTCGGGCGACTTTGACGAGGCCATCACGTGGCTGCGCGAGCTGGACAAAGAGTACGAGCTGACGGACGAGAACTACACGATCGACGACTTCATCAACGACCTCAAAGAGCGCGGATACATTCGCCCAGAGGTCGATGGCGACGGGGTTCCGGGCATGGGCCTCACCGCTAAAACAGAGCGCCTCATTCGCCAGACGGCCTTGGACCAAATCTTTGGCAACCTGAGCAAGAGCGGATCCGGCAACCACAAAACCAAATTGTCTGGAGACGGCGACGAAAAGACGGGCGAACTGCGCCCCTACGTGTACGGCGACGGGCTTGAAAAGATCTCGCTCACCGAGAGCATCAAAAATGCACAGGTAAACCACGGAATCGGCGATTTTGAACTCTCTGAAGAGGACCTCGTGGTCGAGGACAGCCAGTTCAATTCGCAGATGAGCACGGTCCTGATGATTGACATCAGCCATTCGATGATTCTGTACGGAGAGGACCGAATCACTCCGGCCAAGAAAGTCGCGATGGCGCTGGCTGAGCTCATCACGACGCGCTACCCCAAAGACAGCATCGACATCATTGTCTTCGGAAACGACGCGTGGCGGATTTCGATCAAAGAGATTCCGTACCTCAAGGTCGGACCGTTTCATACGAATACGGTGGCCGGATTGCAGCTCGCCATGGACATCCTGCGGCGCAAGCGGAACAGCAACAAGCAAATCTTTATGATCACCGACGGCAAGCCGAGCTGCATCAAAGAGCGCGACGGAACCTACTACATGAACAGCAACGGGCTGGATCCGTACGTGACCGAGCGCTGCTACATCCAGGCGGCCCAGGCGCGCAAGCTGCACATTCCGATTACCACGTTTATGATTGCGCGGGATCCCTACCTGCAGCAGTTTGTCGACACGTTTACCGAGGCCAACCAAGGCAAGGCATTTTACACGGGACTTAAAGGCCTGGGTGAAATGATTTTTAGGGACTACGAAACCAACCGAAAGAAACGACTCAAATAGAATGATTACTACGTTAGGAGCACTCAAGGCATCAGGCTACCAAAGCACGTCGATTAAGGACGAGCTCCGCGCCAACCTCATCAAGCACTTGGAGGCTGGAACCACCGTGTTTCAGGGAGTCCATGGGTTTGAAGACTCGGTGCTTCCCGAGCTCGAGCGCGCCATTTTGTCGCGGCACAACATCAACCTCTTGGGCCTTCGGGGGCAAGCGAAGACGCGCTTGGCGCGCCTGATGGTGGAGTTGCTGGACGAGTACATTCCGGTGGTCCAAGGTTCCGAAATCAACGACGACCCGCTCGCGCCCATCTCGAGGTTTGCCATCGATTTGATTGCGGAGCACGGCGACAAAACGCCCATTGCGTGGCTGCACCGATCGCAGCGCTACGCCGAAAAGTTAGCGACGCCCGACGTCACCGTAGCGGATTTGATTGGTGACATTGACCCCATCAAGGCGGCCAACCTCAAGCTGTCGTACGCGGACAATCGGGTGATTCACTTCGGAATGATTCCGCGTGCCAACCGCTGCATTTTTGTGCTGAACGAGATTCCTGATTTGCAGGCGCGAAACCAAGTGGCCCTTTTCAACATTTTGCAGGAAGGGGACGTGCAAATTCGCGGGTTCAGCATTCGCCTTCCGCTCGATATTCAGTTTGTGTTTACCGCCAACCCCGAGGACTACACCAACCGGGGGAGCATTGTCACGCCGCTCAAGGACCGCATCGGTGCCCAGATTTTGACGCACTACCCCCAATCGATCGCGGTCGCACGCAAAATTTCGGCTCAAGAGGCCCGAATCAATCAAGCGCAGGCGAGCCGGGTGTACGTTCCGGATTTGGCGTACAACCTGCTTGAGCAGATCATTTTTGAAGCGCGCGAAAGCGAGTACGTCGACCACAAAAGCGGCGTGAGTGCGCGAATGAGTATTTCGATGCTCGAGAGCCTGGTGAGTACGGCGGAACGCCGTGCGTTGATCAACGGCGAGGCAACGACCACCGTGCGGTTGTCGGACTTTATGGGGGTGATTCCCGCAATTACCGGCAAGGTGGAACTGGTGTACGAGGGCGAGCAGGAAGGTGCTGCCTACGTTGCTGAACAGCTGATCGGTGCAGCCATTAAGACACTGTGGCCGAGCATGTTCCCCAAGATCGAGAAGCTTACGAAGAAGACGGTCAGCAGTCCGTATGCAGCCACCGTCGAGGCCATCTACCAGCAGGGAGGCGTACTGCTTTACGACGAGTGCGACCAACGCGAGTACGCGTCGTGCTTGAATAAGGTCAAGACGTTGGACGACTTAATCCAAGAGCACCAGCCCCAGGTTGAACCCCGCGACCTGCTCTTTCTCAAGGAGTACATGCTTTGGGCGCTTGCCGAACAGCAGCAGCTGGGCAAGGATCGCCTTCAGAACGGATTCCAGTTCAACGAATTTCTGTAGCACCACAAAGTGCAGCGTTGGCCGCACCCTCGGGTGCGTGTGCTTGACCCTCGAGTGGTTATTCCTCGAACCGGGACTTGAACCCGCTGCTGCGGCGTGGGCTTCCGTCGCCAGAACCTGAGCCTGAGGCGGATCCAGATCCCGATCCCGCGCGTCGTGGGCCGCGTCCGCGCCCGCGGTTGCGGTTACGGCCGGCCTTGCGCTCAGATTCTTCACGGCCTTTGGCCTTGAGGTAGCGGTAGCGAAAGATGACGGCTTGACCAAAGACGCTAAGTCCGGCGTTAAAGGCGACAAGACCTACGGTTCCGACCAAAAAGTAGGCCTGCTTGGTGAACTTTAAAATAATGGCTTCGCCGACGATCGAGAGGCCGAGGCCGACGAGGATTAGGCCCGAAATGGCGAATAGGAGCCAGCTGCTGCGGAGCTTCGCGGTATTTTTCATGGGTTGAAAGGTAGCAAATCACTGTAAATTTGACGCATGATTGACGGGTGCACCCTGCACTTTGAGCTTCAATCATTCCCCCGGACCCCACGATCTGTTGAATACTGGCGCGTGTGCGCCTCAATTTTATAGGATGATATTTTCTCAATTATTTAATTTTCAACAGCCCGTAAACTACCGCACCGAGGTTTTGTCGGGATTGACCGTGGCCTTGGCGCTGGTTCCAGAGGCGGTGGCTTTTGCGCTCATCGCGGGACTTTCGCCGCTGACCGGACTGTACGCAGCCTTTGTGATGGGCTTGATCACTTCGATCTTTGGGGGGCGTCCCGGAATGATTTCGGGGGCAACCGGCGCCGTGGCCGTGGTCTTGGTTACCCTCGCGGCCTCACACGGCCCCGAGTACATTTTTGCAACGGTCGTTCTTGCGGGTTTAATTCAGTTGGCCGCGGGACTGCTGAAGTTGGGCAAGTTCATTCGGCTCGTGCCGCACCCTGTGATTTTTGGGTTTGTCAACGGACTCGCAATTATCATTTTTACCGCCCAACTGGCCCAGTTTCAGGATGCAGAAGGGCACTGGTTGCAGGGCACTTCGCTGTACTGGATGCTCGGACTTTCGTCACTAACTATGCTGATAATATGGGGATTGCCAAAAGTTACAAAGAGCTTTCCGGCTTCGTTGGCGGCAATCTTGAGTGTGTTTGCCGTGGTGACCCTGCTCGATATCGACACCAAGACGGTAGGGGACATCGCGTCGATTAAGGGCGGATTTCCGCCGTTTCACTTCCCAAATGTTCCGTGGACATTTGAAACGTTTCAATTAATTCTTCCCTACGCAGCCATTGTCGCCGGAGTCGGCCTGATTGAGAGCTTACTCACCCTAAATATTGTCGACGAACTGACTGAGTCGCGCGGACGGAGCAACAAAGAAGCCGTGGCTCAGGGCGCCGCAAACATTCTTTCGGGTCTGTTTTCGGGCATGGGCGGATGTGCGATGATTGGCCAAAGTTTGATTAACGTGAGCAACGGAGCGCGCGCGCGGTTGTCGGGCATCGTCGCTTCGGTGATGCTGCTGGTGTTTGTGATGTTTGGTTCCGCGCTCATTGAAAAGGTCCCGATGGCGGCCCTGACTGGCTTGATGATTATGGTCTCAATCGGAACCTTCGAATGGGCAAGCCTCAAGACCGTTAGCCGTATGCCCCAGAGCGACATTGCCGTCATGATTTTGGTGACCCTGGTGACGGTGGTTGTGCACAACTTGGCACTGGCTGTGCTCGTTGGGGTGGTGATTGCAGCATTGGTTTTTGCCTGGGACAATGCAAAGCGAATTCGTGCACGCAAGCACGTTGACGCGAACGGGGTGAAGCACTATGAGATTTATGGTCCGCTCTTTTTTGGGTCGGTGGCCGCCTTTAATGAGAAGTTTGACGTGCTGGGGGATCCGAGCGAGGTGATCGTGGATTTTGCGGAAAGCCGCGTGGCCGACATGTCGGCGATTGAAGCACTCCATCGCGTGACAGAGCGCTACGCCAAGCAGGGTAAAACGTTGCGCCTGCGCCACCTCAGTGCGGACTGCCGCCAGCTGCTCAAAAATGCTGAGGCGATTATTGAGGTCAATGTGCTCGAGGATCCTACGTACAAGGTCGCTTCGGACGCGCTATCGAGTTAAGTGCACGGAGCGAGCTCCTCGTTAGGGCAGCATAATCGGGCTAGGGTCGCCCGACACCGCGTACATGAGGAGGCCGGTGAGCCAGCCACCGTAGGTTCCGAGGGCATAGCCCAAAACCGCCAAAAGGACGCCGACCGGAGCGAGCGATGGGTGAAACGCTGCGGCGGCGACGGGGGCCGAAGCGGCTCCGCCAATATTGGCCTTTGAGCCCACCGCCACAAAAAAGAACGGAGCCTTGATGAGGCGCGCCACCGCGATCAAAATAACGACGTGGATCAGCATCCACACGGCTCCGACACCGATGAGTCCGGGCTGGCTGAGGGCTTCCATGAGGTCCATTTTCATTCCGATACTGCCCACGAGGATGTAGATGAAGACCGACCCCCAGCGGCTGGCACCGACGCCCTCGAGCTTGCGCGCCGGAGTAAGCGAAAGGAGTAGCCCCACGGTGGTCGCGACGATGACGACCCAAAAGAAGTCGCTGGTCAGGCTGAAGTTCGCCGTGTAGGGGGCGTGTTCGGTGAACCACGGAGCAAAAAAGTCTCCGGCCGCGTGGCTCAGGGCCACGGCGCCAAAGGCGATTCCGAGGATTTTCATGGCGTCGGCCAGGGTCGGAATCTTGGACGTGCGGGCAATAAAGTCTTCCATGTGGCCCTGAAGTTCTTTGACGGCGCGGTTGTCGGCTTTGAGCCAAGCGTCGACGCGGTCGGATTTCGCGGCGCCCAACAGAATGATGGCCATCCACACTTCGGCGACGACGACGTCTACGGTAATCATGGCGGAATAGAGGGCTCCGCTCGGCTTGTAGACCTCGAACATGGCGGCTTGGTTGGCACCGCCGCCGATCCAGGATCCGGCGATGGTAGAGAGTCCGCGCCAGACGGCCTCAGGGCCGGCTCCGCCCACGGTCTCAGGAGAAATCCACGAGACGACCATGAGGGCAAGTGGCCCACCGACGATGATGCTGGCGGTAGCCGTAAAGAACATGATAAGCGCCTTGGGGCCCAGGCCCAGCACCGCTTTGAGGTCGATGCTGATGGTGAGCAATACAAGCGATGCGGGCAGCAGGTAGCGCGAGGCGATGAAGTAAATGTTGGTATCCTTGGGAACCAACCCGGTGTTAGTGAGCAGCGAGGGCACGAAGTAGCACAGCAGCAGCGCCGGAACGATGCTGAAGAATTTTTTAAATCGGGGCTCGCTGGCGGCCCAAAAGATTCCGCCGAGGACGGCCATGAGGAGTCCAAAAACGACGGCTTCGTTGGTGATGAGGGCGGTGTGTTCCATGATTGAGGTTCAAATCTACGGGAAGAGCGGCCTTCGATTGGGATGCGGTTGTTGGCTTTTCGAGGGAATAAGTGGTAAGTTTAACGCTATGAATCTACCCCTTACCTGGGCCGGTTTTCGCGTGGTGGTCCTCGCGCTGGCCTTTTCAAGTACTTCGGCGTACGGCCAAATCAAGCCCAAAATCCAGTCGACGGTTCCGTCGGATACGGCGATCAATCTCGACTACCGCTGGTGGCATGCCGACCTCGAATTGAATCGGGTTCTCGGAATCAGTGGCCAACGAACCTATGATTTTTTAATTGGCGATCGGGTTCGCGAGAAGGTAGTGGTTGCGGTTATTGACGGGGGAGTAGATGTGCTCCACGAGGATTTAGCAGCCAATATTTGGGTGAATTCAGATGAGGTTCCGGGCAACGGAATCGACGACGACCAAAACGGATACGTGGACGACGTACACGGGTGGAGCTTCATCAGCGGACCGGGCGGCGAGGTCAATTGGGACAACCTCGAGTACGTGCGGGAACTGAACCGCCTCGAGGGCTTAGTCGCTTCGGGCGAATTGAAGCCCAACGACAAGACGTACAAGGCGCTCAAGGCCAAGTACAAAGAAGACATGGCGACGTGGTCCAAGCGAATCGCGAATGCGAAGACCTACTACGACGCAGTAGTGGCGATCCAGAATGCATTGGGAGAGAATGTGAGCCCTGAAATGCTTGAAGGATATAGCGCAGCCAACACGACCGAAGATCAAGTTCGCAAGTACGCCATTCGCCAGCTCAATGCATCAGTACCATTCAGCGAGGCCGTAGCGCCCATTATTAAGGATTACGAGTCCGCCGAAGGCTACGTGAAGTACTGCTTGGATTTCAATTTTGATACGCGCAGCCTTGTGGGAGACAACTACAGTGATTTGAGCAATCGATTCTATGGCGACAATCGGGTAATTGGCCCGCGTGCCGACCACGGAACCCACGTAGCTGGCATCATCGGGGCCGTGCGGGGCAACGGAATTGGCATGGACGGAATTGCCGACAATGCAGTAATCATGGTACTTCGTGTCGTTCCTAAAGGGGATGAGCGCGATAAAGACGTCGCTAATGCGATTCGCTACGCGGTGGATAACGGGGCCAAGGTGATCAACATGAGTTTCGGCAAAGATGTCAGCGTGCAGCCTGAGTATGTGGCTGAAGCGGTGCGGTATGCGGCGGAACGCGATGTGCTCATTATTCATGCCGCAGGCAACGACAGCAAGAATTTGGATGAGCGCAGCGACAACTACCCTACTCCGATTGATCCGCGCGACGGCTCTCGCTATGCCAACTGGATCGAAGTGGGCGCCTCTAGCTTCAAAGCTCCAGTGGCCGCTCAATTCTCAAACTACGGCCGGACGCGCGTCGATATTTTTGCCCCAGGCGATGACATTTACTCAACGGTTCCTGGCAACAAGTACGAAACGAACGATGGGACGTCAATGGCCGCGCCTGTGGTTGCTGGTGTAGCTACCGTGCTTCGTGGGCAGTACCCCACGCTGTCGGCAGCACAAATTCGCGAGTTGATCATGGCTACCGCACTTGCGGCTGATTTTACCACAACGCTTCCGGGCAAGCCCAAAAAGAAGGCATCGTTTCGCGATCTTTCGGTCACGGGCGGAATCGTCAACTTGTACCGCGCCGTCAACAGCGCTGAGCTCCGCAAGCTCGGACAATCTAAAAACTAAACGTATGAAGCATTTATTGATCAGCGGGCTCGTGCTCGCGTCAGCCGCCGCCTCGGCTCAAGCCGTCATGACCCCTGAACTCCTGTGGTCGCTCGGCCGCGTGAGCATCGACGATGCGGCTTCGACCGGATGGGTTGCCTACGGCGTGACGCGCTACGACCTCGAGGCCAATAAGGGCAACCGCGACCTCTTTTTGGTGCATACGGCTACCGGAGAAACGCGCAGTTTGGCTGCCGAGCCTGGTGGCGAATACGGCGCGACGTTTGTCAAAGGCGGAACCCGCGTCGCGTACGTCCACCAAGGCATGCTTAAGTCCCGCGCCCTCGACGGCAGCGACGTCCGGGTGCACTTGGATGTTCCGGGCGGAGTCAGTGACGTCAAATTGCGCGAGCTGGCCAATGGCCAGTGGATCGTGGCCTTTGTGACCCGCGAGAAGCTCGACCAAACTCCTTTAGAACG
>CBFHNK010000017.1:2708-28108 GCA_965657195.1 uncultured Schleiferiaceae bacterium | reverse complement strand
GGGACTCCAGGCCCAAGATGTGCCGCCACCCCCGCCGCCTGCTCCGGCTGAAGCTCCTTCTCTAGACAGCAACGCCACGCGTGCCGCGCGAATGAGCGCCGAAATCGCCGCCGCCATCAGCGAGTACAGCAAAGACATGGCTGCGCTCGAGAAGCAAATTCAGGATAAGGATATCTCTAAGGAAGACGCCGAGCGCCGCCGCAAAGAGCTGTCAAAGCGCCTTGAGGACCGACTCGAGGCCATTGAAGAGATGGCTGAGGCTTGGGCCGACAACCTCGAGGAGTCGATTGAGAACCTAGAGCTCAACTTCGGAGAAAACTTGAAGCTCAATGTCGAGCCGACTCAGCCCAAAAGGAAGAAGTTCAAGAAGAAGATGGATGGACTCACATTGCTGCTGGGTACCAACCAACTTTTGGGTGCGCCAATTGGTAGTAGTTCGACCGATGTGTATTCGGGCAACTGGAGCCCTGCCGGCGCGAGGTCTTCGACGTTTGGGTTCTACTTCAGTGACCAGCGCCGCCTAGGTCGCAGCCCGCTGTGGGTGCGCAGCGCGTGGGGTTTCACGAACTACACGTACGATTTTGGACAAAACCTCTTGCAGTTTGACCCACCAACAGGTGGCGCCTACGAATTGGTTCCGTCAAACGTCGAATTGCGTCGTTCCAATCTTTCAATGACCTACTTTGAGTTGCCGTTAGCACTGGTAATCAACCCGTCGCGCCGCGGTAAAGGACTCAGTGTGTCGGCAGGGGGCTTCGCGGGAATTCGCCTCGGCGGTACCCGTCAGATTGTCTACCGTTCAGAGGGAATGGGACGCGTAACCGAGAATACGAGCGGAAACTTCTACGGTAGCCTTTTTAGCTACGGCCTTCAAGCAGAGGTCGGTTTTCGCCGCTATTCGGTCGGCGTGCGCCAGAACTTTAATAAGCCGTTCAATGAGGCCATTCTACCGGCAAACCTCTCGTCGGATTCGCAGCCGAATTTCTACAACGCTTCCGTCTTTGCTACGGTGCGTCTCTTTTAGGTTCTAGGTTAAGGCAGGCCTAAACAAGCGCCCTGCGGCTTCGGCTGTAGGGCGTTTTTGCTTCATGGGCGCATCACGGGCCCAACTAAAAAACCCCGGGCTCGAGCCCGGGGTTTCCATTTGTAACGCGGTGAAGCTTACATCACGCCCTGGTCGAGCATGGCGTCGGCCACCTTTACGAATCCGGCGAGGTTGGCTCCTTTGACGTAGTCAATGCTTCCGTCTTCGCGGGCACCGTACTTCACGCACGAAGCGTGGATGCTCTTCATGATTCCGTGCAGGCGCTGGTCCACTTCTTCGCGGCTCCAAGAGAGGCGAAGTGAGTTCTGGCTCATCTCGAGGCCAGAGGTCGAAACCCCACCAGCGTTCGAAGCCTTACCTGGGCTGAAGAGGATACGCGCGGCGGCGAATGCCTCGATGGCTTCAGGAGTCGAAGGCATGTTGGCGCCTTCGGCCACACACTTCACGCCGTTGGCGATCAGGGCTTTGGCATCGTCTCCGTTCAGTTCGTTCTGGGTAGCACATGGCATTGCGATGTCGCAGGCAACGCCCCACGGAGTCTTGCCGGCCACAAACGAGGCAGTCGGGTACTTCTTGAGGTATTCGCTGATGCGTCCGCGCTCTACGTTTTTGATGTGCATCACGTGAGCCAGCTTCTCGGCGTTGATTCCGTCGGTGTCGAGGATGTAGCCCGAAGAGTCAGACAGAGTCAGCACGGTAGCGCCAAGTTCCGTCGCCTTCTCGGCGGCGTACTGGGCCACATTGCCCGATCCTGAAACCACGACCTTTTTGCCTTTGAAGTCGTCACCCTTGGTGGCGAGCATTTCTTGAGCGAAGTATACGGTTCCGTACCCAGTCGCCTCAGGGCGAATCAGCGAACCGCCCCAGTTGAGGCCCTTGCCGGTCAGTACGCCGGTGAACTCGTTGCGGATGCGCTTGTACTGGCCAAACATGTAGCCGATTTCGCGTCCGCCCACACCGATGTCACCTGCAGGAACGTCTGTGTCCGCACCGATGTGGCGCGACAATTCGGTCATGAAGGCCTGGCAAAAACGCATGACCTCGTTGTCGGACTTGCCCTTGGGGTCAAAGTCTGCACCGCCCTTACCGCCGCCCATGGGCAACGTGGTGAGCGAGTTCTTGAAGATTTGCTCGAATCCAAGGAACTTCAGCACCGACAGGTTTACCGTCGGGTGAAAGCGCAGACCGCCCTTGTAGGGTCCGATGGCGCTGTTGAATTCTACGCGGTAGCCGCGGTTTACGTGCACGTTTCCGGCATCATCCGTCCATGAAACACGGAACATGATGGTGCGCTCGGGCTCAGTAATGCGCTCGAGGATGCGGGCTTTTTTGTACTTGGGGTTCTCTTCGATGAACGGAATGACCGATTCAGCCACTTCGTGCACCGCTTGAATGAACTCAGGCTCAGCGCCGTTGCGGGCTTTTGCCCAATCCATGAACGCCGAAATTTCAGCTTGGTACTTAGGATTCATAAAGGGTGTATTTATCCGGCAAATGTATGCCGAAATTTGTCCCATGATTGAAGATCCGAACCCGCAGCGCACTCCCTTATCTGAATTGGGTGAATTTGGTTTAATTGAGCGACTTACCGCCGACCTGGTCCCTGTTCACGCGTCCACTATCGTAGGCGTAGGCGACGACGCCGCGGTGCTTCGCCCTGATTCTGAGCACGACCTTTTGGTGAGCACCGACCTGCTCGTCGAGGGCGTGCACTTCGACTTGGCCTACGTGCCGCTGCAGCACCTGGGCTACAAGGCCGCGGTGGTGAACTTCAGCGACATTGTTGCGATGGGCGGAACCCCCACGCAGGTGACCGTCGGCCTGGCGGTCAGCAGCCGCTTCCCCGTCGAGGCGCTCGACGAGGTGTACGCCGGAATTCGCCGGGCCTGTGCCCAGTACAGCGTGGATTTGGTCGGAGGCGATACGACGTCCAGCCCCAGCGGCCTCACACTTGCGGTGACCGCGCTCGGCCAGGTTGCTCAGGGCGGAGCCATTCGGCGCAGCGGAGCCCAAGCGACCGACCTTATCGTGGTGTCGGGCGATTTGGGCGGAGCCTACATGGGCCTCCAAGTCCTCGAACGCGAAAAGGCGACCTTCTTGGCGAACCCCAACTTACAGCCCGACCTCAGCGACTACCAGTACCCCATCGAACGCCAGCTCAAGCCAGAGGCACGCAAAGACATAGTTGAACTGCTGAAGGAACTCGACGTCACGCCCACCAGCATGATGGACGTAAGTGACGGCCTGTCGAGCGAACTCCTGCACCTTACCAAGGCCAGCGGCCTCGGCTGCGTGGTGTTTGAGGACAAGCTTCCGATTGACCCTGCGGTGCTGCGTACCTGCGAAGAGTTCGGGATCCACCCCGTGACCGCAGTGATGAATGGCGGAGAGGACTACGAACTCGTATTCACGGTCTCCTTGGCGGACTACGACAAGATCAAGGGCAACCCAAGTATGACGCCTATCGGCCACATGACTGCCTCAAACGGGGCCTACCTCGTCAACCAAGGCGGAACCCATGTTCCGCTCACCGCCCAGGGCTGGAAGGCGTTCAGCGCCTAACCCAACAAAAAAGCACGCCTTTTAAAGGCGTGCTTTGCGGGGGCTTTAGGGCCAACAGCCCAGTGTTGGTCTTTACTTGACGGTAATCGACTTGATCAAGGTCTCGGAGGTTCCTTTGTCTAAAGAGTAGGTCTTCCAGTCGGAGCCGTCACGAGTGACGATGACTTTGACATCCGCGCCATTGCTAAAGGTCATTGCGTTGAGTGCGGTGCACGAAACCTGAACGCTACTGCCGCGGTCAGCGGTTACACTGCCCGCTGCATCGAAACTTCCGTCTGAGCTCGTCGAAATAACAAGCGGTGTCGGCTGGCCTCCAGATAGGTCGACGGGCATAAGGGTTGCCGAACAATAAGTGCCTTCGTCAAGGTTGCTTACTTCAACGCGCAATCCCAATTCGCGTGGGGTGTCATCACCTGAACAGCTGGAGGTCAAAAGTGCGCCAAGTGCAAGTGCTCCGGCGATGGCAAAGTTCTTAATCATTGTTTTTTATAATTAGTTGGTAGCCACAATATTCTCATTTTTACGGGATGAATCAAACCCCATTGTTTCAGCATGATTAAAAAAATTTATAATCTGAATAAAAAAAGCCCGAGGCGCGAGCCCCGGGCTTTTTCGTTGGGTCGATTCACTTATTTGCCGAACGTAACCTCTTGCGTAAAGGTCTGTGAACCAAGGTCTGGATCGACGATGGTCGTAACGCTGCGCAGGCGAATACTGGTCTCGAGGAAGCTGAGAATCTCGTAACCATTCTTTTCACCGTCAGCCGTGATGTAGAGCGAGTCAGGAGTAACACCTCCGCCGTCAACAGCGTACCAGGTCCCGTTGATTTCGTCTTGAATATCAATTCCGAAGGATCCAAGTCCCGGAGCGGTAAGTAAGCCGCGCACGTCCAGGTTCCATGCAACGGTTTGGGTCTCGTCCTCGTTGATGGCGAGATCCAACGTGTTGTTGGGGCGAATCAATGAATCGGTAATGGTGATGGGAAGTGCGCCGATCGGCGTAGTTACCGTGCCTGAGAGGCTGAGGTCGCTGAGGTTCCAGGTTCCGGCCAAGCGCTCGTCAAGGGTCGGATCTTTTTTGCATGAAGCAAGGGCAGCAACAGCAGCCAGGGTGAAGAAAAGGTTCTTAGTCATAGGGGTGTTAAAAGTCTACGCGGCACGGGGCAAAGCCCATGCCATAGGCGCGTTGGTTTAGGCGGTGATGGACGCTTTGAGGAACTCGCGGTTCATTCGGGCGATGTTTTCGATCGAAATGCCCTTGGGGCACTCAACTTCGCAGGCGCCGGTGTTGGTGCAGTTTCCGAAGCCTTCGAGGTCCATTTGGTGCACCATGTTGCGCACGCGGTCGGCGGCCTCAACTTGACCTTGCGGAAGCAGGGCGAGCTGGCTCACCTTGGCGCTCACGAAGAGCATTGCCGAGGCGTTTTTGCAGGTGGCTACACAGGCTCCGCACCCGATGCAGGTGGCGGCGTCAAATGCGGCGTCGGCGTCGTGCTTGTCGATCGGAGTCGCGTTGGCGTCGGGCAGATTGCCCATCGTGTTCACCGAAATGTATCCGCCCGCCTGAATGATGCGGTCAAAGGCGCTGCGGTCGACCATCAGGTCGCGCACCACCGGGAAGGCCTGAGCGCGCCATGGCTCGATGGTGATGGTGTCGCCGTCCTTGAACTTGCGCATGTGCAGCTGGCAGGTGGTCACTCCGCGGTCGGGGCCGTGGGCCTCGCCGTTGATGAACATCGAGCACATTCCGCAAATGCCTTCGCGGCAGTCGTGGTCAAACACGACGGGCTCGACGCCCTTAGCGATGAGCTGCTCGTTGAGCACGTCCATCATCTCGAGGAATGACATATCGGGTGAGATGTCGCTCACTTGGTAGGTGGCGAATGATCCGGATTCCTTGGCGTTCTTTTGGCGCCAAACTTTGAGCGTGAGGTTCATTACTTGTATGAGCGTGTTACGAGTTTAACGTTTTCAAACACCAATTCTTCTTTGTGCAGCGTGGCTTTGCCGGGGTCGTTGTCGGTGAATTCCCAAGCAGAAACAAAGGCGAATTTGTCGTCCTGTCGAAGGGCTTCGCCTTCCTCAGATTGGTACTCCTCGCGGAAGTGGCCACCGCACGACTCCTCACGCGTCAGGGCGTCGAGGGCCATGAGTTCGGCGAGTTCGATGAAGTCGGCAACGCGGTTGGCCTTGTCGAGTTCGGGGTTCATTTCAAACATTCCACCCAGGACCTTGACGTCGCGGTAGAATTCCTCGCGCAGGGCGCGGATCTCGGCGATGGCGGTCTTGAGGCCGGCCTCGTTGCGGGCCATTCCGATTTTGTCCCACACGATTTTGCCAAGTCGGCGGTGAAATACCTCTACTGGAGTCGAACCGTTGGCATTTAGGAAGCCCTCAAGTCGCTCGCGAGCAGCCTTTTCGGCCTCAGCGAACTCGGGGAGGTCGGTCGAAATCGTTCCGGTCCGGATGTCGTCAGCCAAGAAGGTTCCGACCGTGTACGGAAGCACAAAGTAGCCGTCGGCCAAGCCCTGCATGAGGGCCGAGGCGCCAAGGCGGTTCGCGCCGTGATCTGAGAAGTTGGCTTCGCCTGCGACAAACAGTCCAGGGACTGTTGACATCAGGTTGTAGTCCACCCACAGTCCGCCCATGGTGTAGTGCACGGCGGGGTAAATCTTCATCGGAGTAACGTACGGGTTCTCGTCCGTGATTTTCTCGTACATCTGAAAGAGGTTGCCGTACTTTGATTCTACGACCTTGGTTCCCATGGCGCGGATCTCAGCCTCAGAAGCATTGGTCATGTTCTTGAGGTTGGCCTGCTCTTGGCCGTAGCGCATGATGGCGGCTGAGAAGTCGAGGTAGACGGCTTCGCCGGTCTTGTTGACTCCGTATCCGGCGTCGCAGCGCTCTTTGGCGGCGCGTGAGGCGACGTCGCGCGGAACCAGGTTTCCGAACGCCGGGTAGCGGCGCTCGAGGTAGTAGTCGCGCTTCTCTTCAGGAAGGTCGGTGGGCTTCAAGCGGCCTTCGCGGATCGCTTTGGCGTCCTCGAGCTCAGCGGGAACCCAGATGCGTCCGTCGTTGCGGAGCGATTCGGACATCAGCGTGAGTTTGGACTGCGACTCGCCACTGACCGGAATGCACGTCGGGTGAATCTGCGTGAAGCAGGGGTTTGCAAAGAATGCGCCCTTCTTGTGGGCCTTCCAGGCGGCGGTTACGTTCGAACCCATCGCGTTGGTGCTGAGGTAGAATACGTTTCCGTATCCGCCCGAAGCGATCACCACGGCGTGGGCGCTGTGGCGCTCGAGCTCTCCGGTGACGAGGTTGCGGGCGATGATTCCGCGTGCTTTGCCGTCAACCACGACGAGGTCGACCATTTCGTGGCGGGCGTACATTTTGACGCGGCCCTTGGCCACTTGACGCTCGAGGGCTGAGTAGGCTCCGAGCAGCAGCTGCTGGCCCGTCTGGCCTTTGGCGTAGAAGGTGCGGCTCACCTGAACCCCGCCGAACGAGCGGTTGTCGAGTAGGCCGCCGTAGTCGCGGGCAAAGGGAACACCTTGGGCCACACACTGGTCGATGATGCTCGTTGAAACCTCGGCGAGGCGGTGCACGTTGGCTTCGCGGCTGCGGTAGTCACCCCCCTTTACGGTGTCGTAAAAGAGGCGGAATACCGAGTCGCCGTCGTTTTGGTAGTTTTTGGCGGCGTTGATTCCGCCCTGGGCCGCAATCGAGTGGGCGCGGCGCGGAGAATCCTGAAAGCAAAACGCCTTGACGTTGTAGCCCAACTCGGCAAGAGAGGCCGCGGCAGATGAACCGGCGAGGCCGGTTCCGACCACGATAATGTCAATGCGGCGCTTGTTGGCAGGGCTGACGAGGGGAATGCTGCCCTTGTGCTTGGTCCACTTTTCAGAAATGGGCCCTTCGGGAATGCGTGAATTTAATTTGCTAGACATGTGCTACAAGCTTAAACGTTGGGCGAAATCAGGACGAAGAGGGGGATGAGCGCGAAGGCTCCGCACACGACCACGGCAAAGGCGCGGCCTACGAATTGAACAATCGGAGTGTAGGTGGGGTGCGTCCAGCCCATGGTCTGAAAGGCCGACTGGAATCCGTGCCAGAGGTGAAAGCCGAGCGAGATCATGGCCACCACA
Source organism: uncultured Schleiferiaceae bacterium (assembly GCA_965657195.1). Lineage (GTDB taxonomy): Bacteria > Bacteroidota > Bacteroidia > Flavobacteriales > Schleiferiaceae > TMED14. Next base: position 20,357 of record CBFHNK010000017.1, on the reverse strand, counting down.
TAAAATGCGGTGTACCACACCTGCTCAAAGGCAGCCGTCGTGATGGTGAAGAGGTCTTTGTTGCCGTTCGCGTCGAGGGCTACGGTTCCGAAGTGCATCTCAAACCAGAAGCTCTTCATGTGCACCAGAAGAAAGAGCAGCGTGAAGATGCCCAAGAGCGCCATGTTGCGCGAGGCCCAGTCAGCGTTTGCGGCTCCGTTGTATTCGCCGTAGGCCACCGGGCGTGCGGCGCGGTTTTGACGAACAAGGATGATTCCGTCGACCGCATGCAGCACAATCGAAGCGTAGAGCAGGTAGCTCACAATTTTAATCGGCGGAAAACTCGTCATGAACGCCGCGTAGGCGTTAAAGTCCTCGCCGGTCCCGAAGATGATGGTGAGGTTTCCGAGCAGGTGGACCACCAAAAAGGTGATCAAAAAGAGGCCCGTCAGGGCCATCAAGTACTTGCGGGCCAGTGAGGACCCAAACAATCCGCGTTGCGATGCCATATTTATGTGACTTTTGTTGCTCAAAGGTAGGGGCCAAACGGCCTCGTACCAATCTATAACAGTGCAAGCCGTACCTTCGTTCGCATGCGCTACGAACCCCTTAAATCGGACCTCTACGCCCGCCATCGGGCCCGCTTCACGGCTATGCTCAAGCCGAATTCTGTTGCCTTCTTTAATTCGAGTGACATCTACCCGACCTCAGCCGACGGAAGCATCCCGTTTAAGCAGGCCACCGACATCTTATGGCTGAGCGGAGTAGACCAAGAGGAATCCATCCTTGTGTTGTTTCCCGACGCCCCCAAGCCCGAGCAGCGCGAGATGCTGTTTTTGGTCGAAACCAACGACCTCATCGCTCGCTGGGAAGGCGCCAAGCTGTCCAAGGACGAGGCGCGTGCCTTGAGCGGAATCCAAAGCATTCACTGGCTCAGCGACTTTGACCGCATCCTGCGCGATGTCATGGCGCACGCCCACCACGTGTACTTGCTGAGCCACGAGCACATTCGCCGCAGCAACCCCGTTGAGACCCGCGAAGACCGCTTTGGGGCCGACCTGCGCCGCCGGTTCCCGAACCACGAGTACGAGCGCTCGGCGCCCGCGATGAACGTGCTGCGCGCCGTCAAGGATCCCGAAGAGGTTGAAATCATGCAGGTGGCCGCCGACATCACGGCAGCGGGCTACGACCGCGTGATGCGCTTCCTAAAGCCCGGGGTGTGGGAGTACGAGCTCGAGGCCGAGTTTCTGCACGAGTTTGTGCGCCGCCGCTCGCACGGCTTTGCCTACACGCCGATCATCGGGTCGGGGGCGAACGCGTGCGTGCTGCACTACATCACCAACGACGCCCAGGTGCACGACGGCGACGTGGTGCTTTTTGATGTCGGAGCCGTGTACGGCAACTATGCCTGCGACGTGACGCGCTGCTTCCCGGCCAACGGTCGATTCACTCCGCGCCAGCGCCAGGTCTACGAGGCAGTGCTCCGCGTCGAAAAGGCCGCGATGAACCTGTTGAAGCCCGGCGTACGCCTACCCGACTACCACGTTCAAGTCGGCGAGCTGATGACCGAAGAGCTGATTGGCCTCGGACTCATCACCCGCGAGGACGTCGCCAACCAGGACCCTGCGTGGCCCGCCTACAAGAAGTACTTTATGCACGGAACCTCGCACTACCTCGGCCTCGACGTGCACGACTACGGCCCTTGGGACGGTTCTGAAATCAAAGAGGGCATGGTATTTACCGTCGAGCCCGGAATCTACATTCCTGAGGAGGGCCTCGGAATCCGCATCGAAGACGACATCGTCGTGACCAAGGGCGAACCGATCAACCTGACGAAGGCGATTCCCAAGGAGGTTGACGAGATTGAGCGGATCATGGCTGGCCGCAACTAGTTTCTGGTTTCTGGTTTGAAGAAGTTTTTGCGCTCGGCGTTCTACCGACTCGGCCCCCGGACCCGTCGGGTGGTGCGCCGTGTGGTCGTGCTGCCGCTTGACCTGTGGACGCTGCTGCGCCACGGCGGACGGCCGTCGTACGCGGGGATTCCGCTGCCGTTGCCGGGCGAGGTGTTTACGGGCGGCGGCGACTTTCTGGCCAACGGATTGCTGTTCAAGTCCCACTTTACGGGGCTTGGAGGGCTTCGCCCTGACGAGCGTGTGCTCGACATCGGAAGCGGTTTGGGCCGCATGGCGATTCCGCTCACCGACTACCTGACGCGTCCCGATGCCTACGAGGGCTTTGACGTGGTTCGCGAGGCCGTTGATTTGTGCACCCGCCGGATTACGTCGCGCTACCCGGGCTTTCGCTTCACGTGGGTTCCGCTGCACAACGACTTGTACACCGCGGGCGGTGCGCGGGCGGCAGAGTTCACCTTTCCGTATGCGGATTCTGACTTTGATTTTGCGTGGGCGACTTCGGTCTTTACCCACATGGACCGCGACGAAGTGGCCCGCTACTTGGCTGAAACCCGCCGGGTAATGCGCCCAGGCGGCCGTTTTTTGGCAACCTTCTTTTTGATGGATTCCGAGGCTGAGCGCGCTTCTCGGGGCGGAACCTACGGGTTCCCCGTCCAGCGCAACGGCGTGTGGTACATGGACCCCGAAGTGGTCGGAGCCAACGTCGCCTTTCGCCCCGATGACGTCGAGGCCATGGCCCGTGCGGCCGGTTGGTCGGGCGTCGAAATTCATTTTGGCCGCTGGAGCGGCCGGGGCGGAACTACGTTCGACTTTCAGGACGTGGTGCTGCTGCGCGCCTAACTGGCAAGGGTAGCAAGGGTAGCGAGGTTGGCTCGTTGGTTTCTGGTTGCTCGCAACTGGTTTTTACAAACGGATATTTTATCTAATTATCTGAATTACTGATATATATTCATTTCGAGAAATTTGAAAAAAAGTAAAATCCGGTTATAACCGAACGGGTGAGGTCGCTCCGTGCCTTCGGCACTCCGCGCCAAGAGCCGCTCGGCGGCCACCAGAAACAAGAAACCAGCAACCTACAAGCTAACGACCCAACCTCGCTAACTTTACTGCATGCAACAACCCTTAGCCGGGAAGCGCGCCATTGTCGGTGGCGGATCCCAAGGAATAGGCCGCGCGGCGGCCTCCGCACTCGCCGAAATGGGCGCAGAAGTACTACTGCTGGCGCGGAATCCCGAATCGCTTGCCCGCGCTGCGGCAGGACTGCCTAGGCCGCTGGGGCAAACGCACCGTTGGCTGAGCGTGGATAATGCGCAACCCGAAGCGTTGGCGGCGGCGGTTGCGGCCGAACTCGAAGCTTGGGGCGACGCCCACATTTTGGTCAACAACACTGGAGGTCCGGCTGCAGGCCCAGTGCTTGAGGCCAGTGCTGAGGCGTTTTTAAGTGCCTTCACCAACCACTTGCTGGTCAACCAGAAGTTGGCGCAGCTGCTGGTTCCGGGAATGAAGCGTGCGGGCTACGGCCGCATCGTCAATGTGATTTCGACGAGCGTGAAGGCTCCGCTTCACGGCCTCGGGGTGAGCAACACGGTGCGCGCGGCGGTCGGAAACTGGGCGAAGACCTTGGCGACCGAGCTGGCTCCGAGCGGAATCACCGTAAACAACGTGCTTCCCGGCGCAACGGCAACCGAGCGGCTCACGGCAATTATTGACGGACGCGCGGGGCGTACGGGCCGTCCGTATTCCGAAATTGAAGATGAAATGAAAGCAGAGGTGCCGATGGGCCGCTTCGCCGACCCCGCTGAAATTGCGGCGGCAGTGGCGTTCCTCGCGTCACCCGCGGCGAGCTACATCACGGGCATTAACATTCCGGTCGACGGAGGCCGCACTCCGAACCTATGATTACGCTGCGCAACTACATCGACGGAGCCTTCAGTGCTCCCGCCAACGGACGCTACCTCGACAACATCGAGCCCGCCACGGGTGGGGTGTACAGTTTGATTCCGGACTCGGGATCAGAAGACGTGGCCCGCGCCGTCGAAGCGGCCAAGAAGGCCTACCCTAAGTGGTCTGCCCTGACCGCGGCCGAGCGCAGTAAGCACCTGATGGCGGTGGCGCACCGCATCGAAGAGCGGCTTGACGAGTTGGCCGCCGCCGAATCCCGTGACAACGGCAAGCCCCTGAAGCTGGCGCGCACGGTGGACATTCCGCGGGCCCGCGACAACTTCGCATTTTACGCGACCGCCATTTTGCACGACTGGAGCGAGACCCACGACATGGGCGCCCACGGATTCAACTACACGCTGCGCCGCCCCATCGGGGTTGCGGCCTGCATCAGCCCCTGGAACCTACCGCTTTACCTCTTCAGCTGGAAGATTGCGCCCGCCCTCGCGGCCGGCAACACGGTCGTGGCCAAGCCTTCTGAGGTGACGCCCTACACAGCGTACTTGCTGAGCGAGATTCTTGATGAAGTAGGGTTTCCGGCGGGCGTGCTGAATATTGTGCACGGAACCGGTCCCGGCGTCGGCGAACCCCTGGTCACGCACCCCGACGTGCCGATGATTTCGTTCACGGGCGGAACCGCCACCGGCGCCCGCATCAATACGCTGGCCGCGCCCAGCTTTAAAAAGCTTAGTCTGGAGCTCGGCGGCAAGAATCCGAACGTCATATTTGCCGACTGCGATTTTGAGGCCATGCTGCGCACCACACTTCAGTCGTCGTTCGCCAACCAAGGTCAAATTTGCCTGTGCGGGTCGCGCATCCTCGTCGAGCGTCCGATCTACGACCGCTTCGTGGCGGAATTCACCGAGCGCGTCCGCGCCCTGCGCGTGGGCCTGCCGAGCGATCCCGAAACCCAAGTTGGGGCGGTGGTCTCGGCTCCGCACCGGGACAAGATTTTGAGCTACATCGCATTGGCCCAAGAAGAGGGCGGGCGCGTCGAGTGCGGCGGCCACACGGTCGAGGTCGCGGGAGCTCCCCACGGCTACTTTATTGCGCCGACCGTAATCACGGGCCTCAGCATGAGCTGCCGCACCAACCAAGAAGAGATTTTTGGACCGGTGGTTACGGTGATGCCGTTTGATTCCGAAGAAGAGGCGCTGGCGCTCGCCAACGCCACCAAGTACGGACTGGCCGCGACGCTGTGGACCAGCAACCTTCAGCGTGCCCACCGAATGGCGCACGAGCTCGAGGCCGGAATCGTCTGGATCAACAGCTGGCTCGTTCGCGACCTGCGCACTCCGTTCGGTGGCGTGAAGCAGTCGGGTCTGGGCCGCGAGGGCGGGTTCGAAGCCTTGCGCTTCTTTACCGAACCCAAGAACGTATTTGTCAAGCTGTAAGGTTTCTGGCGACTGGTTTCAGGTCGCTAGGTACGGGTTTCGAGTAATTAGGGGCCAGTAACGAAAACGTGTGGCCAGTAGCTCAAAAAGAAAGCCCCGGCTCGTGGCCGGGGCTCAGTAGGAGTGCTTAACTACCCAACGAACGCATGAACGTTGAACACAAAATCACCTAAACGCAAAGCACTCTGTTGAGTAATATTCCAAAAGCGTGCCAAAGGGCAACGCGATTAAAATTTTTTAGAGCTTGTACCCGAGTGAAACTAGGTACTCGGATGGGCGGTTGCTGAGGGGGAGTCCGTTCCAGGTTCCGCCCTGAGCCGTGAACGCCGAGTTGAGCGCCACGTCCACGGTGAAGCTGCCCAGGTCAAGGCCTACGCCCAAGCGGTAGCCGAGCTGGTAGTTGCTGAAGGTCGACTGAAAGGTGTCGTTGAGCTCGAAGAGCGCGTTGATTCCGGCTTGGGCGCGCACGAGTTTGAACATGCGGAACCCCGGCGACAGCGCCAGCTGCACGCTTTGGGACTGAAGGGTTTCGTCAAATGGACGCCCCTCGATGTCAATGCCTTGAAAGGTGTAGGTGCGGGCGGAGTAGAGCGATTCGAACGCGAGGTAGCTTCCGTCTTTGCGCTGTTCGCGCACCGTGATGCCGGCGTGCCATCCGTTGACGGGGCGCTCGAGGCGGGCGATGCTTCCGGCGCTGACGAGGCCGCTGTCAAGGCCGACTCCGTTGAGGTTGTAGTTGACGCCTCCGCGCAGGTAGGCTTTGATCTTGGAATCCGAGGATTGGCTCAAGGCGGGCACCGACAGGGCCACGCCGAGCAGGGCAAGGGCAAAACGTTTCATACTTCGGCCAACGCGATAATCGGGCCAAAATTGTGTTAAATCGCGCAAGTGGTGCTTAATGAACGACTTGGATGCGCTCGCGGAACTGGCGTCCGTCGGCGTGGCGCACGTCGATCAGGTAGGTTCCGGTGGGCCAGTCGGCGGTCGGAATCTGCATTCCGTCGACGCCCGTGGAGCGGTAAACTTCAGCCCCAGTGAGCGCGTAAGCGCGCACCACGGTCAAGCCTGCGGGGAGTTCAAGGCGTACAAAATCGCGGGCCGGGTTGGGCGAAAGGCCCACGGCGAGCTGTGGCTCGTCCACGCTAAGGGTGCTACGCGTCAGGCCAAGGGTTTGGGTGGTGACGGCGTCTCCTGAAGTGGCGCTGTTGCCGTTGGCAAACAGACTGGCGACGTAAATGGTGGTTCCGTCGGGGGCGTTGCCGCTGTTCCACGTGAAGGTCCACGCGGCTTGGCCGTTGCTGACCGTGTTGCCGCTCGAGGTGTGGGTCACGTAGCTGCTGTTGACGACTTTACTGCCGGTTCCGGCGGTGAGGCTGCCCTGGTGGCCGGCGGATTCTACCGAAGCTTGGAATCCGCTTTTGGGGTTGCTGGCTCCGCCCGTGGCGTTGGTCACGGTGATCAAGTAGTTGGTGTTCGGAACAAATCCCGTCGAAGGAATGTCGGTGCTAATATTCACCGTTTGGGTCGAGATCGACGCGCCGCTGTGGCAGCTCGAACAGGTTTGGCTTCCGCTCGCAGGCGAGCCGGATTTACCGCCCGAAGGACCTGATGAATTGGTCAGTGCGGGCAGGCTCGCGAGGGCAAAGGCGAGGATGGCGTAGCGTTTTTTCATACTAATGCAAACGTTTTAAGCGGGTTGTAGTTCATGGACGGTGACTTCGGGCCACATTCCGACGCGTCCAGGGAATGCCAAGTAGCCAAATCCGCGGTTGACGTACAGCGTTTTTTGGCCCACGGGGTAGGCTCCGTCCCAGCGCGGGTACTTCCACTTGACGGGGCTCCACTTGAACCAACCCGGAATCTCGATTCCGAACTGCATGCCGTGGGTGTGCCCGCTGAGTGTGAGCGCAATGTTGGCGGAATTCGGGAGCACCTCGGCATCAAAATGCGACGGGTCGTGGCTGAGCAAAATCTTAGGCGTCGCGGGGTCGGGGCAAAGCGCCAGCGTCTCGTCGAGGCGACCGTACTGCGGGAACGGCGGGAGGCCCCAGTTTTCGATTCCGAGGAGCTCGAGCTCGGCACCGTCCTTAGTCAGCACCGCGCGCTGGTTGCGCAGCAGGGTCCAGCCCATTTCGGCCTGGTTGCGCGCCAGGCGGTCGAGGTTGGCCTCCTTGGCCTCAGGACTTGGCCAGGGCACGTAGTCGCCGTAGTCGTGGTTGCCCAAAATGCTGAAGACTCCGTGCGGAGCCTTGATTTGGCTAAACCGCGCCATCCACGGTTCGATTTCGTCGGCCGTGTTGTTGACGAGGTCGCCCGTGAACACGACGGCGTCGCCATTGGCCTCGAGTACGGCGTCGATACCCTTTTGGACTTCGTCGGGGTCGGTGAAGCTGCCACTGTGGATGTCGCTGATTTGAACGATGCGGAACCCGCGGAAGGCCTCGGGCAATCCCGGAATCCGCGCGATGTGCTTTTTGATTCGGTAGCGCGAACGGCCAAATTGCCATCCGTCCAAAATGCCGAGAAACGGAATGGTTCCGAGGGCGACCGCAAGCCAACCGAGGGCCTTGCGGCGTTCGGGCCAGCCTTCGTTGCCAAATAAGGTGAGGCCTCCGCGCACGAAGTCTTCGGCAAGCCAGATCGCGATCATGGGGAGTTTGGGGACGTACAGCAGGACGAACCAAATCATGAACGTTTGCATTCCGCGCCGCATTTCATCAGCCGGGGCCGACGGGTCGTACTTGAAGAAGGCATAAAGGACGTAGGCGTAGCCCAAGCCATGCACCACCATATAGACGCGCTTGACCCAGATCGCGGGGTCGAGGGTGCGCAGGCCGCGGTACACATAAAGGTCCATCGCAAAGTAGAGGACCAAGACAAAGAGAAAGGCTACAGGAGATCGCATAAACAAAGAGGTGCAAAGGTCGTACTACCTTCGCTACAAATGCTCAATCCATTTCGAAGTGTTTCAGTTTACCAGCTCCGCCAACGGTGGAAGGCCGGGCTGCTGCTCTTTGCCTTGGTCATTGCGGCTGCGACGCTGTGGTATACGGAGTCGCTCGCGCAAGGTCTTCGCCGCCGCGAGGCGCGCGAGGTCGCACGTTGGGCGATGGCGGTAGAGCATATTGTGCAGTCTTCGCCCGATGTGGACCTCACCCTGGCCACCCAAATCATTGAGGACAACGAGTCGATTCCGCTGCTGCTGGTCGACGACCAGGGGCGTGTGGTTTCGTCGCGGAACGTGGCGTGGCGCGATTCAACCGCGGCGGACACGACCCACTGGATCGATTTGATGAAGGGCTACGCGCCGCCGATTGAGCTGGAACTGGCTCCAGGTTTGAATCAGTTTATCTACCAGTACGAGTCGACGACCCTGGGGCAGCTTCGCGTGTACCCACGGGTGCTGCTTGGCGTCATGGCGCTATTCTTGTCCCTTTCGTACTACGGATTTCACCGCGCCCGACGGGCCGAAGAAGACCAAGTGTGGACCGGAATGGCCCGCGAAACTGCCCACCAGCTTGGCACTCCACTGTCGGCGCTTTACGGGTGGCTGACGGTACTCGAGGACGAGGCCGCGGCCCAGCCCAACGTGACCCCGCTGCTCGCCGAGGTGCGCAAGGACCTCGAGCGCCTGCAGACCGTCGCTGACCGCTTCTCAAAAATCGGTTCGGACCAGCCCGGAGAGGTGGCCGACCTCACCCCGTTGGTCGAGCACAGTGTCGGCTACCTTCAAAAGCGCCTGCCCAAAGGGGTGGAGTTGCGCTACGACGTGGCGGCCACGCTGCCCCAGGTGCGCTACCAGCCCGTGCTGCTGGGTTGGGTCCTCGAGAACCTTATTCGCAACGCCGTCGATGCGCTTCCCGACCAAAAGGGCCGGATCGAGGTTCGCGCCCACCGCGTTGGAGACCAAGTGGTGGTCGACGTGGCCGACAACGGCAAAGGCATGACGGCCAAGGTGCGGCGTTCGGTCTTTCGCCCCGGATTCACCACCAAAAAGCGTGGCTGGGGCCTTGGGCTCAGTCTGGCGCGCCGCATCGCCGTTCAGGGCCACGGTGGCCACCTGGACGTGCTGCATTCGGCCCCCGGTCAGGGAACCACGTTTCGCCTCGCCCTTCCGCTGCCGTGAGTGCCGTGAACCCAACGGGCGTCTACGTCCACGTTCCGTTTTGCCGGCACGCGTGCCGCTACTGCGACTTTCACTTCTCGACGCTGCTCAAGCAAATTCCCGAGGTGGTCGCGGCGATGCGGCGTGAGGCGGAACTTCGGATTCCGCACGAAACGCCCGCCCGCACCCTGTACTGGGGCGGCGGAACCCCGAGTGTACTGCCGGACGCGGAATTCCGCGCTTTGAACGCTACGCTACGCCAACGCATTGTGCTAGAGCCTGATGCGGAATGCACGCTCGAAGTCAACCCCGAAGACGTGACGCCCGACCGCGTGGCGCTGTGGCGCTCCGAAGGCTTTAACCGCCTGAGCATTGGGGTTCAGAGCTTTCGCGACGACCGACTTGACTGGATGGGTCGCCCGCACCGGGGCCAAGACGCCGTCGACGCCGTGCGCCGCGCCCAAGACGCGGGGTTTGAGGATTTGAGCATTGACTTGATCTACGGTTTGCCTGGCAGCAGCCTCGGGGAATGGCAGGACCAGGTGGGTCGGGCGCTTGAGTTGGAAACACCGCATCTCTCGGCCTATGCCCTGACCGTCGAGCCGCGCACGGCTCTGGCCCACGACGTGGCCAAGGGACGTACCGAGGCCCCGCGGGACGAGCGGGCGGCTGAGGACTTTGTATGGTTCCGCAGCGAAATGCACCGTCAGGGTTGGGATGCCTACGAGGTGAGCAACTACGCCAAGCCGGGCTGGCGCGCCGTGCACAACAGTTCGTACTGGCAGGGCGACTCCTATGTGGGCTTGGGCCCCGGAGCCCACTCGTTTGACGGGCACCGCCAGCGCAGGGCCAACGTGCGCAACAATTCGGTCTACCAGCGGGCACTGAGCACGGCGAGCGGCGCAGACTGGTTTGAGCTCGAGGACCTGAATGAGCAAGAGTGGTTTCACGAGCAGGTACTGACCCAGCTCCGTCGGGCAGAGGGGCTTCCGCGCGCCGCGGCCCAGGGGCGCGACCTCGACCGAGCATGGGCCAAGTGGGTGCACCAGGGACTCGTGGTCGCTGACGACCAAGGCTGGCGATTGAACGGCGAGGGCTGGTTGTGGGCGGACGCCATTGCTTCGGATGCGTTTGGCCTTGAGCCCTGATTCGGTTAGCTTCGCAGCATGTACGACCTCAGCATCCTCGTCGAATTTGGCCGCCCCCGGGCGTGGTACATCGACGGTCCGCGCCGTGAGCCCGTGCGGCTTGGCGACTGGGTCGGCGACGTGAACCAAGGCGGCGGCGTCAACTTTTTTGACGTGCACTTCAATCCCCATGCCCACGGAACCCATACCGAGTCGCTCGGCCATGTCGTGCGCGAAACGTGTCATGCGGTGGACCTCGGAATTTCGCCGTGGCTCTCCGCGAGGGTTGTTCGAATTCCTGCTCCGAGGCTTTTGACGCTGGAGGCACTTAAAGCCTCGTCTGCTTCGCTGTTTGACTACCAGGCCTTGGTGCTGGCGACCCAAGAGGGTGATCTGAGCCAGCGCGACTGGCGGCAGACAGATCCACCGGCCATTGAGCCTGACGCGATGGCGTGGTTGGCCGAGCACGGCGTGCGCCACCTACTCGTGGATTTGCCGAGTGTGGACCCTGAAGAAGACGGCGGTGCTTTGGCGGCCCACCGCGCCTTTTGGGGACTGCCCCTGGGGTCGCAATCCGCATCCGACGCCCGCCACCCTGAGGCCAGTATTACCGAACTGATTCAGGTTCCGGCCGACTGCGCCGACGGGCGCTACATGCTCAATTTGGGTTTGGCGCCGATACAGGGCGATGCGGTTCCGAGCCGCCCGATTCTCTTCCCGGCCGAGCAATCCTAAGCCCTACCTTTGTCACCTATGTGGGAAAAACTCGGTCGCTTTTTGCGTCGAAACCGCCGGGCGGTACTGATTTTTTGGGTTCTCTATGTGCTCGTAATGGGCTACATGGGCCGCAATGTCGAGGTGAGCTACCACTTCGCCCGAATGCTTCCGGACACGGATAGCGTCTACACCGAATTTGTAGCACTCAACGAGAACTTTGAACAGGGCAGTGGGGGCGTCGTCTTTTTGGCGGCGCACGACCGGGCGATGTTTACGCCCTACATCCTGAATTCGTGGATCGAGATGGCCAAGAACATCGAGGCCACTCCCGAAGTCGTCAATGTGCTTTCGTGGCACAATGCGGTCGAGCTCACGCTGGGTCCTGACTCTACCGATCGGTTTGTGGCTGATCCCATTAGCGACGGGCGAATTAATTCGCGCGACGAGGCCCAACAGCTCAAGGCGACCCTGAACGAACTACCCGTCTACCACGGCTTAATGAATAGCCACGACGGCAACACCCAGCTTATGGCCGTACAGATTACCGACACGGCGAACTACAGCAAGAAGTTTTTCCCCATGATCGACCGCATTACCAATGAGGCTAAGAAGTTTGAGCGCCGTACCGGGATTGACGTTCAGGTCTCTGGGGTTCCGTACCTGCGCATGATCAATGCACGCAGCATCAAGTCTGAAATCAACCTCTTCTTGGCCTTAACCGGAATCGTCACCCTGCTCATTATGTTCGCCATGATGCGCAGCACTCGGGCTGCGCTCATTGCGTTGGCCGTGGTCGGCGTCGGAGTTGTGGGTTCGTTTGGAGTGTTGGGTGGATTGGGCTACAAGCTCACGCTGTTCTCGGCATTGATTCCGCCATTGCTCATTGTGATCGCGGTTCCGAACTGCATCTTCTTCATCAATAAGTACCACCAAGAATTCGCGCTGCGCAAGGACGTGGATCAAGCAGTAGAGTTCACGGTGAAAAAAATCGGAGGCGTAGCCTTGCTCACCAACTTAACGACGGCGCTCGGATTCTCGACCTTTATTCTGACCTCGAGCGACGCGCTGGTGCACTTTGGAATTGCGGCGACCATCAACATCATCATGGTGTTTGTGCTGTCGATCACCATTTTGCCGGTGCTCTACAGTTGGCTTCCTGAGCCGCGCCCCCAGCACTACCAGCATTTGGACCAAAAGTGGCTTTCGAACGGATTGCTTTGGCTTGAAAATGTAGCCAAGAACCACCGCCGCTGGGTGTACCTCGGTTCCGCGATATTGGCCGTGCTCGGTGGACTTGGCATGATGCGCATGCAGACCACGGGCAACATCACCACCGATATCGATCCGAGCGACCCATTGGTCACCCAAATGAAGTTTTTTGAGCAGGAACTCGGAGGCGTGATTCCGCTCGAAGTCATCGTGGACACCCGCGAGCCCGGCGGCGTTAATTCGTCGAGCGTTCTGCGTCAAATCGAAGATTTTCAGCGCTCGTTGGACACCCTGCCCAACATGTCGCGCAGCGTGAGCGTCGTTGACTTTTTGAAGTACAGCCGCCAGGCATTTTACGGCGGAATGCCCGAGTTTTATGAGCTTCCGTCTGCAGCCGAGCGACGCCAGATTGCCGCGCTGCTGCCGAGCGGAGCCGCCACCGCGAATCAGGCATTGACTTCGGGACTCGTGGACAAAGACAACCAGCGGTTGCGCGTGACCGTTCAAGTTCAGGACCTACCTCGTCCCGAAATGATCGAGGTGGTTAAAGCCATTCAGCACAATGCCGACGCCGTATTTGACCGCGAGCAGGTGGACGTGAGCTTTTCAGGGGCGGGCCTGATTTTTTTGCGCTCGACGGAGTTTTTGATCGACAACTTGCTGAAGAGTTTGGTTTTGGCGGTCTTGGTGATTTCGATCCTCATGGCGAGCCTCTTTCGCTCGTGGCGCATGATGGTGGTCGCAATTGTGCCCAATCTACTTCCGTTGATCATGACGGCGGGCATTATGGGCTGGTTCGGAATCCCCGTCAAGCCATCCACCGTACTTATCTTCTCGATCGCGTTCGGAATTTCAGTGGACGACACCCTGCACCTGCTGTCGCGCTACCGCCAGGAGCTGCACCTCAACGGAGGGCGTATCGCCAACGCGGCCCTCAGTGCCATCCACGAGACGGGGGTGAGCATGTTCTACACTTCGGTGGTGCTTTTTGCGGGATTTATGATCTTTTTAGCCTCAAATTTTGGCGGAACCCAAGCCCTCGGCCTCTTGGTGTCGATTACTTTAGGCTTCGCCATGTTCTCTAACCTTTTGCTGCTGCCTTCGCTGCTGATGTCACTAGATAAAGTGATGAATGCCAAAGAGCAAGAGGTTTCGCTGGCCGAACTCTCAGATGACGAATAAGCTATGAAAGGTATCATTTTGGCCGGCGGTTCCGGCACCCGACTCCATCCGCTCACGCACAGCATCAGCAAGCAGCTCATGCCGGTGTACGACAAGCCGATGATTTACTACCCGCTTTCGACCCTGATGGAGGCCGGAATTCGCGAAATCCTGCTCATCACCACTCCGCACGACGCGCCGCTCTTTCACAAGCTCCTGGGCGACGGATCGCAGCTCGGCTGCCGCTTTGAGTACACCGTGCAGCACGAGCCCAACGGCTTGGCGCAGGCCTTCGTACTCGGCCGCGACTTCATTGGCGACGACGCGGTGGCGCTGGTTTTGGGCGACAATATTTTTTACGGAACCCAGATGCCCAGCATCCTGCAAGCCTCGGCCAACCCCCAAGGGGGCGTCGTGTTCGCCTACCCGGTGAGCGACCCCGAGCGCTACGGTGTGGTCGAGTTTGACGCCCATGGCAAGGCCCTCTCGATCGAAGAAAAGCCCGTGCAGCCCAAGAGCAACTACGCGGTGCCCGGCCTGTACTTCTACGACAACCAAGTTGTCGAAATCGCCGCCAACCTCAAGCCATCTGCCCGCGGCGAGTACGAAATCACCGACGTCAACCGCGAGTACCTGCGGCGCGGCGAGCTCAGCGTCCAGATCATGGACCGCGGTACTGCTTGGCTCGACACCGGAACCTTCGAGAGCCTCATGGAAGCAGCCCAGTTTGTGCAAATCATCGAGCGCCGCCAAGGCCTGAAGGTGGGTTGCATTGAAGAGGTCGCCTACCGCCAAGGCTTTATTGATGCGGTGCAGCTCGAGGCCCTTGCGGCTCCGCTCGTGAAAAGCGGCTACGGAGCCTACTTGCGCGCCCTTTTACGCTGAACCGAAAGCCCCTTGAGGGCGTTGCAATGAACACAACCCTTAGCATGCAGTCTGTAGAACGCCTTCAACGAGTTTTTTTAAACGCCCTTGAGGCGTCGATGGGTGAGCCCGAATGGAGCCGTCAGCCCGACCGACTGTACGCACCCCAGCGCTACATATTGGCGATGGGTGGCAAGCGACTTCGTCCCGTGCTCGCGCTCATGGGCGCCGAAGCCGTGGGGGCTAAAGCCGAACTTGCGCTGCCCGCGGCCCAGGCTGTCGAACGCTTCCACAACTTTTCGCTCATTCACGACGACATTATGGATGCGGCTCCGCTTCGCCGCGGTCAGGCTACTGTGCACGAACGCTGGGGGGTGAACACGGCAATTTTAAGTGGGGACGCCTTATTCGCCTTGGCGTTTAAGTCACTGGAATCGGCTCCGAAGGCGGTGCTACCCGACCTCTATCGGGTCTTTACCCAAACGGCCCTTGAGGTCTGCGAAGGCCAGCAGTGGGACATGGATTTTGAGCACGAGGACCGCGTCGAAGAGGGCGCTTACCTGCGCATGATTCGCTACAAAACCAGCGTGCTGCTGGGCTGCGCCCTTGAAATGGGCGTGCTGAGCGGTGGTGGCTCGGTCGAGTTGGCCAAAGCGCTGTATTCGTTTGGCCTCGAGCTCGGAACTTCGTTTCAAATCCACGACGACCTGCTCGACGCCTTTGGGGATCCCTCGAAAACCGGTAAGCAGGCAGGCGGAGATTTGATCCAAGGCAAAAAAACTCTTCTTTGGATCGAGCTCGAGCGCCGCAGTCCCGAACACATTCATGAAGCACGTGCGCTACACGGTGAAGAACGGGTGGACTTCCTGACTGAGGCTCTTGAAATGACTGGGGTGCGTGCCTACGTCGAAGAGCGCCGTCGGGCCCACTTTGACTTCGCCCTTGATGGCCTTGCGCATGCGGGTTCGTTGGGTGCCCGCACGGATGAACTTAAAGAGCTCGCCAATTGGCTTTTTTCCCGCGAATCCTAGGCGTTTTGGCCGTAATTTTGCACGGAACTTAGCCTGTATGGACCGCTTTTCTTTTCTCGGCAGTGCGCACGTAGCGTACTTAGATGACCTCTACCAACAGTACGTCGAGAATCCCGATTCTGTCGAGCCTTCATGGAAGGCGTTCTTTCAAGGATACGACTTTGCCCGCAGTCCCTACGGCGACGACCTCGAGTCGGTGGTCGCTCCGGTGGGGCCCGATGTCCCCGAAGAACTTCGCAAAGAGTTCATGGTGCTCAACCTTGTCAACGGCTACCGTACCCGCGGACACCTCTTCACCCAGACGAACCCGGTCCGTGAGCGCCGCACCTACAAGCCCACGCTGGATCTCGAGAACTTTGGCCTTTCGGCTGCAGACCTTGACAGCAGTTTTCAGGCCGCGGTAGAAGTTGGATTGCCGGGCCCGGCTCCGCTTCGCGAGATCGTCGACCACCTCAAGGCCATTTACTGCCGTTCGATCGGGGTGGAGTACATGTACATCCGCGACCCGAAGGTTACTAAGTGGGTTCAAAACTTCATTCACCCCAACGACAACTATCCTGCACTGGGTGCCGACGAAAAGAAGCACATCCTTCACAAGCTGAACGAGGCAGTCGCCTTTGAGAACTTCTTGAATACCAAGTTTGTCGGTCAAAAGCGCTTCTCAATTGAGGGGGCAGAATCCCTGATTCCGGGCCTCGACTTCATGATGCAGCGCGCTGCGGAACTCGGCGTCGAAGAAGTGGTGCTTGGCATGGCACACCGCGGACGCCTCAACGTGCTGACCAACATTTTTGGCAAGCCAGCTCGTCAGATTTTTAGCGAATTTGAGGGCAAAGAATTTGACGACGAAGAAGGATTCGACGGGGATGTGAAGTACCACTTGGGCTATACGGCGACGCGCCAGCTCCGCAACGGCCGCGAACTCAAACTCAACATTTCGCCCAACCCTTCGCACCTCGAG
Organism: uncultured Schleiferiaceae bacterium; assembly: GCA_965657195.1. GTDB lineage: Bacteria > Bacteroidota > Bacteroidia > Flavobacteriales > Schleiferiaceae > TMED14. The sequence continues at coordinate 3,955 of CBFHNK010000017.1, read as the reverse complement.
GCGGTGGACGCGGTGGTCGAGGGCATTGCTCGCGCCAAGGGCAACACCGACTACGGAATGGACCGCTCAAAGGTGCTTCCGATTCAAATTCACGGAGACGCCGCGGTGGCCGGCCAAGGCATCGTCTACGAAGTTGTGCAGATGGAGCGCCTCGACGGCTACGGCACGGGCGGAACCATTCACCTCGTCATCAATAACCAGGTCGGATTCACCACCAACTACCTCGATGCGCGTTCCTCGACCTATGCGACCGACGTGGCCAAGGTGGTGCTCGCTCCAGTACTGCACGTGAACGGCGACGACGTAGAGGCGGTGGTACACGCCATGCGCTTCGCGATGGAGTACCGCCAGCACTTTGGGCGCGACGTGTTCATTGACCTTTTGTGCTACCGCAAGTATGGCCACAACGAGGGCGACGAGCCCCGCTTCACCCAGCCACTGCTGTATAAGGCGATTGCGCGCCATCCGAATCCGCGCGAAATCTACCACGCCAAATTGCTCGCCCAGGGTGCGGCCCACGCCAACCTAGTCAAAGAGTTAGAAGTCGAGTTCAAGGACATGCTCGAGGGCCACTTTGGCGAAGCCAAGCAGATCGCCAAAAACGTGATTGTTCCGTTCATGGAAGACGAGTGGGCGCCCTACCCGGCGGCGAAGCGCGGACAAATCCTTGAGCTTCCGACCACAGGAGTCGAGCGCAACCAGCTCGAGTCGGCGGCCACGGCGTTGACCACGCTGCCCGAGGGCAAAAAATTCTTGAACAAAGTCTCGCGCCTCATCGCAGACCGCCACGACATGGTCTTTGGCCGCAACGCGCTGGACTGGGGCATGGCCGAGAACCTAGCCTACGCCACCTTGCTTCAAGATGGCTTCAACGTGCGCATCTCGGGCGAAGACGTCGAGCGCGGAACCTTCAGCCACCGCCACGCCGTGCTCAAACTCGAGGACAGCGAAGAGGAGTACATCCCGATGAATTCGGTTCCGGGTAAAAAGGGACGGTTTGCCATCTACAATTCGCACTTGTCAGAGTACGCGGTGCTCGGATTTGACTACGGATACGCCATGGCCAGCCCCGAAACCCTCGTGATCTGGGAGGCCCAATTCGGCGACTTTGCCAACGGAGCCCAAATCATCATCGACCAATTCATCAGTGCCGCCGAAGACAAGTGGAAGACTCAGAACGGCTTGGTGATGCTGCTTCCGCACGGATACGAAGGCCAGGGCGCCGAGCCCTCCTCAGCCCGCCTCGA
>CBFHNK010000017.1:0-2698 GCA_965657195.1 uncultured Schleiferiaceae bacterium | reverse complement strand
TTTTTGCAGCTCTGCGCTGAAGACAACATGGCCGTCTGCAACCCGAACACGCCGGCCAACCAATTCCATCTGCTGCGCCGCAGTATGCACTGGAGCTTCCGCAAGCCGCTGGTGGTGATGAGCCCCAAGAGCCTCTTGCGCCACCCCAAGGCCGTGTCGACGGTCGAAGAGCTTACGCAGGGCAGCTTCCAGCCGCTCATCGGCGATACGACCGTAAATCCTGCCGAGGTGCGCAAGGTGGTGTTCTGCTCAGGCAAGCTTTACTACGAACTCGAGGAAGCCCGCGCCGAACGCGGCTGCACCGACACCGCCATCGTGCGCTTGGAGCAGCTTTACCCGATCCCGGCCGCACAAATGGAGGCCGAACTCGCCAAGTACCCCGCGGATGCCAAGCTCGTGTGGGCTCAGGAAGAGCCCGCCAACATGGGAGCCTGGACCTTCTTGCTCGCGAACTGCGACCTCAAGCTGCAGCGCGTGTCGCCGCCGGCATCGGCGGCTCCGGCCAGCGGATCGCACCAAGCCGCCCACCACATTCAGCACCGCCTGATCGCCCAAACTTTTGACTGCTAAACCCACGTACCCATGATCCTCGATATGAAGGTGCCCTCTCCGGGCGAATCGATTAGCGAAGTAGAAATCGCCACCTGGCTCGTCAGCACGGGCGACTACGTCGAAAAGGACCAGGCCATCGCCGAGGTGGATTCAGACAAGGCTACCCTCGAGCTTCCAGCTGAGGCTGCTGGGGTTATCGAAATTTTGGTCGAGCCCGGAACCACCGTGGCCGTGGGCCAAGTGGTGTGCCGCATTGACACTTCGGCCGCTGCGCCAGAGGGCGGATCCAAGCCCGCTGCTGCCAGCGCTGCACCCAACCCGATGCCCGTAGAGGCTGCTCCCGCTGTGGCGGCCGCGACCTACGCGACCGGAACGGCTTCGCCCGCCGCCAAAAAGATCCTTGCCGAGAAGGGTATGGACGCCAGCCAAGTCGCCGGAACCGGCAAGGACGGCCGCATCACCAAAGAGGACGCGGTGAACGCCAAGGTTGCGATGGGTTCCGCCCCCGTTTCAGGACGCGGAGAGACCCGAACCCGCATGAGTGCGCTGCGCCGCAAGCTGGCGACCCGCCTCGTGAGCGTCAAGAACGAGACCGCGATGCTGACCACCTTTAACGAGGTCGACATGAAGCCCATCATGGACCTGCGCAAAGAGTACAAGGACGCGTTTGCGGCCAAGCACGGCGTCGGACTCGGATTCATGAGCTTTTTCACCTTGGCGACCGTGCGTGCGCTCAAGATGTACCCGGCCGTGGCCAGCATGATCGACGGCGACGACATGGTTTCGTTTGACACCACCGACATTTCAGTGGCTGTGAGTGGACCCAAGGGCCTGATGGTTCCGGTGCTGCGCAACGCTGACCAGATGAGCTTTGCCGACGTCGAGGCCGGAATCAAGGACCTCGCCACCAAAGTGCGCGACGGCAAAATCAGCGTCGACGAGATGACGGGCGGATGCTTCACCATCACCAACGGCGGCGTGTTCGGCTCGATGCTTTCGACTCCGATCATCAACCCACCGCAGAGCGCAATTCTCGGAATGCACAACATCGTCGAGCGCCCCGTGGTGCGCGACGGCCAGATTGTGGTGCGTCCTATCATGTACGTGGCGATGAGCTACGACCACCGCATCATCGACGGCCGCGAGTCGGTCGGAACCTTGGTCGCCATCAAAGAAGCCCTCGAAAATCCCGTGGAGCTCCTGATGGGCGGCGATGTGAAGTCGGGGCTGGGACTTTAGGGTTTTGGCCTTGGTCAACGTAGCAACAGGTTTCTTGTTTCTTGCTTCTAGTCACTTGTTGCTTGTTATATATTTGTATAACAGGGTTTTGCGAAACCGGCGCTGCACGTTTGTTCATGCAGATTTAAGAAAGAGGTAACATTGAGGGTCTAGATTTGCGCCAAACAAAAACGCAAACAACATGACCAATATTTTCAAATTTGGAACTCTTGCACTGGCCGCTGTTGCGGTTGCTGCATGTGGACCTGACCCCGTTGACCCGATTGACCCAATCAAGACCAACAAGGTGATCACGTCAAACATTACTTCGAACACTACGTGGTACGCTGACACGGTGTACCAACTCGGAGGCCGTATCACTGTTACAAGCGGTGCTACGTTAACGATCCAGCCAGGTACCGTAATCAAGGGTGAGGCCGGAACCGGTTCGAACGCTACTGCTCTTCTCGTAGCTCGCGGAGGTAAGCTTATGGCTGAAGGAACAGCTAGCTTGCCCATCATCTTCACTTCAGTTGCTGACGAGATCACTCCTGAAATGGTTGCTGCTGGAAACTTCGCTTCACCTAACCTTGACCCAACCGTAAACGGTCTTTGGGGTGGCTTGATCGTTCTTGGTAACGCTAAAATTTCTCCAAAGCCAGGAACTACTGGTGAACTTCTTGAAGTTCAAATCGAGGGAATTCCTACCTCAGACGCCAACGGCCTCTACGGTGGTAACAACGATGCCGACAACAGCGGAAGCATCAAGTACGTATCACTTCGCCACGGCGGAACCAACATCGGTAGCGGTAACGAAATCAACGGTATCACCTTTGGTGGCGTAGGTAGCGGAACCGTTGTTGAGAACATCGAAATCGTAGCCAACCAAGACGACGGTGTGGAGTGGTTCGGTGGAACGGTGAACGCT
>CBFHNK010000016.1:0-28210 GCA_965657195.1 uncultured Schleiferiaceae bacterium | reverse complement strand
GATTCGGCGGACGTTAGCCTTGGGACGAGCTACTCACTAGAGGCTTTGATGAGCACGTGTGGTGGGGTGTATGGCGCCTTCGCCCGTGCATGGATCGACTTCAATGCGGACGGCGACTTTGACGATGTGGGTGAAGAACTCGGAACCTGGAGTGGCTCACCAGCGGCCTCGGGATCAACGGTTCGCAACGCGTTCATGTCGTTTACTGTACCCCTTACCGCGACGCTTGGACGTACGCGAATTCGCGTAATGCTCCATGAGGGAGGCTCAACCACCGCTACCACCCCCTGTGCAACATTTACATGGGGAGCGGTACATGATTACACGATCCGTGTAACGAATACTCCGCCAGCGTGTCCGATCCCGGGCCAGCTCGCGGTAAGTGGCGTTACATCTACTCAAGCGTCACTCACATGGACATCTACGGGTACTGCTTTTGACATTGAGTACGGCCCAGCGGGCTACACGCAGGGAGCAGGCACATCGCTTACGAGTACGACCGCAAATGCCACACTTACGGGATTGAGCGCGAATACGTGCTACGACGTGTACGTCCGCAACAATTGTTCGGCGTCGAACAACGGAACTTCATCGTGGTCAGGCCCTCTTAACTTCTGTACGAGCTGTGCTACGCTTACGTTGCCTACGACCGAGACGTTTGGCACGTTCCCCCCGAACTGCTGGACAGTCAACACAGGCTCTGTGCCATGGACTTCGTACACCACCGGTGGGGTGACGCATGCACGTGCTGCGTTCTATTCAAATAACGATGACTCGTTCATTTTGGAGAGTGCGCCAATTGATGTTTCAGTTCCTGCTCGTGTAGTTATTGACTGGTCGCACCAGGCAAATACGTCGTATCCGTTCGACAGTATGACTGTGCGCGTTCGAGAAATCAATAGTAGCGTATGGACGAATGTGCTTTCGCGTTCTGGCGCAGCATTCAATACACCAGGAGCTACAATCTTTGCACCGGCTCCAGTATTGACCCACGACATTGCCTATTTGCCCGCATCTTTTGTAGGTGATACCGTAGTGGTGCAGGTGTACGGTTGGAGCGATTGGGGACCAGATCTCTTTGTAGACTTCGTAACCATCGAGGCGCAGCCTGCCTGCCCTGAGCCATTGCAGCTGTCTGTCCCAAGTACTACGGACATAACTGCTAACCTTGCTTGGCAAAGCAGTTCTTCAGGTTTTGTGGTACAATGGGGCCTTGCTGGCTTCTCGATCGGAACAGGAGCTTCAGACACCGTAGCAACAAACTCTGCGGTGGCTACGGGATTGGCTCCCAATACGTCGTACGACTTTTACGTGATGTCGTTGTGTGGCACTGCGGGTAACTCCATTTGGTCGGGACCATTCACGTTTACTACTTCGTGTGCCAGCTTCAATTTGCCTGCTGGTTATACCGAGAACTTCGACGCATATGTCGCTGGTGACCAACCTGATTGTTGGATTACTGTGAACGGTAGTACGTTTGAAATACCCGCATTCCCGGGTACCCCAGCATTTTCAGCGCCAAATTTTGCCGAGTTTGATGCGGGTTCGAATTTGGCGTCTGCGGTGATTTCGCCACGATTCAATGACTTAGATAGCGGAATAGCTCAGGTACGGTTCCGTGCCAGCAAAATTTATTCGTGGTCTAACGTGTCGTTGGTGGTTGGTGCGTCAACGAGCACAAACTACGCTGCGTCATTTATCGCCCTCGATACCATTTTATTGACTCAACCTTGGACGGAGCACATTTACCGCCCAAATCTTCCGAGTGGATATGAGTACTTAGTGCTTAAAACGTCAGCTGCATTTTCGAGCTTTGGTATCGATAATTTCCAGTACGAGGCAATTCCCGCATGCCCAGAACCACTTCAGTTGGGAACCAGTGCAGTCACCGACGTGTCTGCTACATTTAACTGGCAGAGTAGTGCAAGTAGTTTTGAGGTTCAGTGGGGTCCTGCTGGATTTACGCTCGGCACCGGAAGCTCAGATACGGTAAGTACCAACTCAGCCGTGGTCACGGGTCTTGCCCCAAATACGGCATATGAGTTCTACGTAATGACATTGTGCGGCACAACGGGCACCTCAATTTGGTCTGGTCCATTTGGATTTACCACCCTCTGTGCAGGATTTACGTTGCCTACAGGGTACAGTGAAAACTTCGACGCGTACGTTGTCGGAGATTCACCTGCCTGCTGGACGCCAACGGGTTCTGTAATTTTTGATATTCCGGCCTTCGCGTCAACCACCGCGTACTCTGCCCCGAACTATGCACAAATGAATGCGGGTAGTATTATGGGTTCAATGTTGATATCACCCATGTTTAGTGACTTGGATAGCGGAAATGCCCAAATTCGGTTCCGTGCAAATAAGTTGTCTACATGGTCCACTACTAATTTGATTGTTGGACTTGTTTCATCAACTGCAAACCCGGGCTCCTTCGTGGCTATTGATACGTTGGCTCTGAACTTTGCATGGGATGAATACAGTATTCCGTTCCCCGTAGTTCCTGCAGGATACAAGCACGTAGCCTTCAGAACCATGAACACATGGAATTCACTAGGCATCGACGATTTTAACTACGAAGTACAGCCTGCATGTCTTCCGGCTGTCAATGGCTCAGCATCACCTACGGCAACTAATGCATTGATTTCGTGGTCTCATGGTGCAGTAGGTACTCCGGGGTCGACGGTAGTCTGGGGCCCAGCTGGCTTTAACCCTGGAACTGGAACTCCTTCGGGTTCTGCAAACGTGACGGGCACGACGTACACGATTACGGGTCTCACTCAAAATACGGCCTACACGGCTTGGATTGCGGACTCGTGCGGATCGTCAAGTCTTGCACCATGGTACGGTCCAATCAACTTCACTACGAGCTGCTTGGGCACAACGATGCCTTATGTGGAGAACTTTGATGTTAGCCCGCTCGGATGCTGGGATAATTCAGGAGGCACCACAACAATGCTTCAGTACAGCCAAGGTGCAGGTTACGCGATGCGTGGAAACTTCTGGTCATGGCTTGCAGGAGAGTACGCCGTAATGACCTCAAGGTCCGTATCGATTACAGCGCCCGCTCGCGTATCGTTTGACTGGTCGCACATGTACATGGCGACCTACCCAGATGACCAACTCCTCTTGTTGGGTAGAACTTCGACTGCTACCACATGGGATACGCTGGTCGACTTGATTGGGCCGAGCTTTACTAGCCCCGGCGCTGGAAATACCATTCCTGGCACTTTTGTAGACACCATTGTCAATTTGCCAACTTCGTGGATTGGAAGTGATGCAATCTTCCGTTTTGTCGCAATTTCAGATTGGGGTCCAGATGTCTTCTTTGACAATTTTGTAGTTGAGGCCGTTCCAACGTGTCCACAACCAATTGGAGGTGTTGTTGCTGGAAGTGTTTCACCGACGACTGCAGGAATTTCATGGACATCTCCTGGAACGCCACTTGGTTCGAATGTCATGTGGGGTCCTGCTGGATTCCTTTCAGGAGGTGGAACCGTGGGTTCGACTACCGTGTGGAATGCGGCAAATCCGTACACGATTACCGGATTGAATCCCGGCCAGTCGTACGATGTTTATGTTCAAGATAGTTGCTCATCGACCGATCAATCAACGTGGGCTGGACCGTACACGATTACCACGGCACTTTGTCTTCCCGCCAACCAGTGTACCTCAACCATGTATATGGTCGATTCATGGGGTGACGGATGGAACGGTGGTGTCATTACCGCACAGCAAAAGATTTCTGGTGCTTGGGTGACCGTAAAAGACTTCACTTTTGCCACAGGGGACTCTGCTCAAGATGTCGTACAGTTCTGTGACGGTGACTCTGTGCGCATTGTGGTCACGAGTGGTGGATCATTCGCGAGCGAAATGGGATTTGATTTAGTCGGTCCGTTTGGAGACACCTTGTCTACCATGCCATTCAACTCTACGTTGATCGCGGGTAGCACATGGAACAGCTTTGTGGCACAGTGTACGCCATGTGCGGTTCCAACCGGATTAAACGCCGCGGGTAGCACCACGTGTACGTCGACTACGGTTACGTGGACTTCAAGTAGCTCTGCAGTGAGCACCAACTTGGAGTACGGCCCTGCCGGATTCACTCCTGGTTCAGGTACGTCGCTGACTGGCTTGACTGGTGGAACGACCAACCTTACCGGGTTGACGCCGAACACTGCGTACGACGTGTACGTTCAGGACGTGTGTGCGACGGGAACGAGCCCATGGTCTTCTGCTTCGGCGGTGACTACGGCAAACGCACCACAGCCAACCGTAACAACGGCCTACACTGTTCTGTCAATGAATCCTGTGACCATTCAGTTTGACGCGACGATTGCCAACGCAACGGCGGTAAGCTGGAGCTTCAGCAACGGCGGAAGCGCCACTGGCACTAGCACCGTTCAGTCATTCGGAGTAAATGGCCCTGCCTTTGCAGTGGCTACTGTGAGCAACGATTGTGGTACAGTGAGCGACACCTTGAACTTCACGGTGGGGATGGGTGAGAATGCGCTGGCAACGCTGCGCGTGTTCCCGAACCCAACCACAGGATTGGTTCGCGTGGAGTTCCCAATGCAGACTTCTGGAACTGCGATGGTTCGCGTGCTCTCAATCACCGGTGCACAGCTGACCGCAACGAACGCGCAGCTCGCTGCGGGTACGGCTTCGGTTGACCTAGACTTGCGTGGCCTCGCTTCAGGACTCTACCTTTTGGAGGTTCAAACTGAAGAGGCAACGGGAGTACAGCGCCTGGTTATCGAGCGCTAGGACCTACGCCGAACGGCATAAGCCAGGGTGAGCGGAATCACATCTGCCACCCTGGTTTTTTTTTGGATGGCTTCGGCGGCGGCATTTAAGGTGCTCCCCGTGGTGAGGGTGTCGTCGACTAAGGCGATGCGCAGGCCGGTGAGGCGCTCGGGTTCGCGGATTGCGTAGGCGCCGTAGATTCCGAATCGGTCGGATTCCGATCTGGATGCTTGTGATTTAGTGCCGAAGTTGTGTACGGTGAGCGGGCGTTGAATAAGGCGTGTGGCGACGGGCAGGCCCCAAACGGCGTGTAAACCTTGGGCAATTCGTTCTGCTTGGTTGTAGCCGCGTGCGTAGTGGCGGTCGGCCCGCAGCGGTAGCGGTACAAGAACGTCAACTTCGGGCACCGGGAGGGCCTGGGCCATGAGCCTTCCGAGTGCGAGGGCGAGGTCAGGTCGGTTGCCAAACTTGATGGAGCGCATCGTGTGGGTCACGTGCGGCAGGTGGTAGGGTAGAAGCGAGGTTCCGCCCCAAGCGAAGCTGAGGTTGAGGGGGCGCGGACTCACGGAGGTCCACAGTTGGGCCCAGCAGGTGGAACAGACGGGATGCGGTTCTGCCACAATGCCGTCGGTGCACGTTGGGCATCGTTTTGGTAGTATACGTTGGAAGCCGCTTTGAAGAAAGTGGTACATTTGCACAAATTCAGAATAGAATGAGCAACGATTCGTCGTCTAAACGACAAAAAACAGTTATCGGCCTCCTTGTGGCATTGGTGTTGGTTTTGGGATTTTTTGCCCTTAACCGGAATTCCGCAGTAGAGAACCTCGAAGAGGAAAAGGCGATTTTGGTGAGTGAACTCGAGGAGTACAAGCGCGACCTGATCGGCCAAGTGGCTGCAAACGACAGCATGAACAGCTACATCATCGCCGAGACCGCGCGTTTGAACGCCGCGATTGAAGAGATCACGAACCTCAAGAATGTGACGGAGTCTGAGCTTGCGAAGTACCGCAATCAGGTGAACACGCTTCGCAAGGAGGTGGCGCGTTTGACGAGCCAGGTGGATTCCGTGAACAAAGCGTACGCTGTTCTTGGTGAGGCCAAGGCAGAAGTTGATGCCCAGCTTACCGACGAGCAGTCGAAAAACGCCGAGCTCAATGCGCAAAACACCAATTTGAACGGAAAAGTGGCTACGGCACTGAAGCTGCAGCTTTCGGCGCTCGAAGCGACTGCGGTGAAAGTGAGTAGCAAGGGAATTGAAAAACCCACGACTTCTGCAGGTCGTGCGAACCGCATCAAGGCCTGCTTTACCGTGGCCCAAAATGCTATTGCCGAGGCCTCGAAGCGCACTGTGTACATGCGCATCAATACGCCTGATGGACGCGTGCTTCCGAGCCAAAGCGACGAACGCAGCATGAAGGTGGGTAGCGAGACCATTTACTTCTCTGCGAAGTCTGAGATCATGTACGAGGGCAAGCAAGTACAGAGCTGTGCCGCATTTGACCTCAATTCGACGCTCAAGCCTGGAACCTACACTGTTGAGGTGTTTAGCGACAACGCCAAAATCGGTACGTCCACGCTGGTTCTGAACTAAGTGGAGGCGGTAAGCCTGAATGCCAACGGCCTTCGGGCTGCATGGAAGAAGGGTCTGGGTGCTTGGCTTGATGCTGAGAACCCGGACCTTGTCTTTATTCAGGAGGTGAAGTGGAATGATTTAGAGGGCCTTCGGTCGCTGGCCGACGGATGGCATGTAGTAGCCGATTTAGCGGTTAAACCGGGATACAGTGGCGTTGCGATGTTGAGTCGGCGTCCGTGCGGCGTACTCGATTTGAACTGGATGCCGGATTCACTTCGCGGCGAGGGCCGGTGCATCGCGGTCGAAGTGGATGGGGTGCGCTGGGTGAATCTGTACCTGCCGTCGGGTTCGCAGGGCCCACTTCGGCAGGCGCTCAAGCTCGAAGCACTCGAGGCATTAAGCGGGTGGTTGCAGTCGATTCATGGCCCCGTGGTGCTCGGCGGAGACTGGAATTTGGCGCCCGCGGCGGGTGACGTCCACGACCCCAAGCGCCTTGACGGCACACCCGGATTTACCCCCGAAGAACGTGCGTGGATGGCGTCCATTGAGGAAGCGGGTTGGGTCGATGCGTTTCGCTACGTGAATCCCGACGCTACAGAGGTCTACAGCTGGTGGAGTATGCGTTCTGGAGCCTTTGACCGCAACAAAGGTTGGCGCATCGACCACTGGGTGACCAACTGCCCTGAGCGGGTACAATCAGTCGACTACCTGAGGGATTGCCGATTTTCGGATCATGCCCCGGTGCGACTCCGCTGGAGTTAACTACCTTCGTAGTATGCGAATTCAAGTTGCCGCGGCATTGGCCGCAATCGCGCTCCTCAGCGCCTGTGTGTCGCCCAAAAAGTATTCAGAGCTTCAGTCGTCGTACGACGCGACGGTTCAGCGGGCGGAATCGCTCAAGGTTGAAGCCGAAAAGGCCCGTGTGGCCGCCAACGAGAGCGAGGCCCAAAAGGCCAAAGCGCTGGCTGCGTTGGATGGGGCGATCAAAGACACGACCGCCCAAGGTGCCGAGATGCGCAAGCTCAAGCGCGCGTACCGAGATCTTAATTCCAACTACGAGTACGCGCTAAAGAACAACAGCCGCCTCGTTCAAGAGAACCTGACCGAGAACAAGGCCATGCTCGAGCGCATGGAGTCACTGGCTGCCCGACTTGCTGCCAAAGAAGATTCCCTCAAGCGCGAGCAGGATCGCTTGATTGGTCTCGAGATCGCCCTTCAGCAGCGCGAGCAGCGCGTTGCCGAGTTGGAGCGCCTGATTAGCCGCAAGGACAGTGCTGCCGCGTACCTGCGCCAGCGACTCGCCGATGCCCTACTTGGGTTTAAGGACCGCGGACTCACTGTATCGATGCGCAACGGCCAAGTGTATGTGTCACTCGACAACCGCCTGATGTTTGCCAGCGGATCTTGGGACGTGCAGCCTGACGGAGCCTCTGCCCTGGGCGAGCTTGCCAAGGTGCTCAACGAGAACAAAGACCTCAAGATTGCCGTCGAGGGCCACACCGACAGCGACGCGTTCAACGGAAAAACCGCCGTCAAAGACAACTGGGACCTTTCGGTGATGCGCGCGACGAGCGTAGTGAAAATCCTCGTCGGCAAGGGCGTGACGCCCCAGCGTGTTCAGGCGGCGGGACGCGGTGAGTTCTTGCCGATTTCGTCCAATGACAATCCCGAAGGCAAGGCCAAGAACCGCCGGACCGAGATCATTATTACGCCCAACTTGGGTGAGCTGGCGGAGCTGATCGGAAACTGATCCTTGCCCAACAAACGTAGAGCCGGTCCCTTGGGGCCGGCTTTTTTGCTAAAAGAGGTTGTCGACGACCTGGCTGATGCGGTCGAGGGCCACAAAATGGACCCCATGGGGCCGTTTGGGCATGCCTGGGGTCTTAGCGCCCCAGACGTAGTCAAACCCGAGCTGTCCGGCCTCGAGAACCCGCGCATCCATTCGTGCGATGGGGCGAAGTTCGCCTCCGAGGCCGACTTCGCCGGCAAACGCGACTCCTGGTGGGATGGGACGGTCCTCTTGGCTCGACAAAATGGCCGCGCAGACGGCGAGATCAAGGGCGGGGTCGTCGACGCGAAGGCCGCCGGTTACGTTCAAAAAGACGTCTTTGCTGGCGAGGTGGAACCCGCAGCGCTTTTCGAGCACCGCGAGCAGCATGTTGAGTCGGCGCGTGTCAAACCCCGTGCAGCTGCGTTGGGGTGTTCCGTAGACGGCAGTCGACACGAGGGCTTGAACCTCTACCAGCAGGGGGCGCAGGCCTTCGGCGGTGATTCCGATGGCGGAACCGCTGAGCCCCTCACCTCGCTGCCCCAGCAGCCACGCTGAGGGGTTTGCGACGGGCTGTAGGCCACGTTCGGCCATTTCGTAGAGACCGAGCTCCTGTGTGGAACCAAAACGGTTTTTAAGGGCCCGCAGCGTCCGCACGAGGTGGTGCTTGTCGCCTTCAAACTGAAGCACGACGTCGACCATGTGCTCGAGCACTTTGGGTCCGGCAAGTGTGCCCTCTTTGGTGATGTGGCCAATGAGGGCCACGGGCACGTGGCGCGCCTTGGCGTAGCGCAGAAATTCGGCGGCGGATTCGCGGATCTGTCCAACGCTTCCTGCGGCGGAATCCAGCTGGGGGTTGTAGGCCGTTTGAATGGAGTCGACCACGAGTAGGTCGGGCTTCAGCTGCTCGGCGGCCTGGAGAATTTTTGACGTCGAAACTTCGGCGAGGACGTGGCATCCAGGACCGTTGAAGCCGATGCGCTCAGCCCGCATTCGGATTTGTTCGGCACTTTCTTCGCCGCTGGCGTAGAGGGCTTTGGCTCCGGCATGCAGGGCGACCTGAAGCATGAGGGTGGACTTGCCGATTCCGGGCTCTCCGCCGAGCAAGCTGAGGGATCCGGGAACCCATCCGCCCCCGAGCACGCGGTCAAGCTCTAGGTCGCCCGTGGGAACGCGGCGTTCTGCGCTGCGGTCCACTTGGTCAAGGGTCAGAACCCGGCTTTGACCGGGAGACACCCACGCTTGGTCGACGGGGGCGCGCTCAATGACTTCTTCGACAAGGGTGTTCCATGCGCTGCAGCTGCGGCACTGGCCGGCCCACTGGGGGTAGCTGGTTCCGCAGGACTGGCAAACAAAGGCTTTTTTGGTCTTGGCCATGGTTCCGCCAAGGTACGCACCCGGCGCGGCTTAGTCGTTTTTAAAACGGTTCAGGCCGATGAATCCGATGATGCCTGTAGACATGAGCATTAGGGCCTGGGCGGCGTGCACCAGAGTGGCAAATGCGAGGCCTTCGATGTAGGGTATGCTCAGGACTTCGAGGGCTTTGGCTACGAGGTAGTGGTAGGCGCCAACGCCTCCGGGTACCGGAATCACAACGCCCAAGCTCGCCGCCATCATCACGAACAGCCCTTGGTCGATCCCAATGTGCGCGGTAGACGGAAGGGCAAAAAAGCACACGTAAACCATCACAAAGTAGGCGCCCCAGATGTAGAGCGTGTGACCCAAGTAGGCCCATGGTTTGCTGAGGCGCAGAATGCTGGTGAAGCCGTGGGCGAGTCCGCGCAAAAACGTTTGGACGCGCTGGCCAATGGCCGTTTCGAAAAACCGACGGCGGAGCAGCCATGAGGCGACCGCAAGGGTTAGTCCAATGACGGGAATCCACGGGAACCCGCTCTCTTCGCCACTCGGCGCAGACTGGGTACTTGCGAGGAGTTTTTGCAGCTCCGGATAGGTCAGTAGCACCGTGATTCCGAGCAGGATGGCCATCATGATGAGGTCGATGAGGCGCTCGACGATGATGGTTCCGATAAGGACGTCCACGGGGATTTTGTCGCTGCGGCGCAGGGCGGTGGCACGAGCGACTTCTCCGGCGCGCGGAACCACCATGTTGATGAGGTAGCCGATTCCGATGGCGTGGGTGGCGCGCCACGAAGTGGTGGTGTAGCCCATCGAGTCGAGGACGATCTTCCAGCGCATTCCGCGTGAAATCACGGCGGAATAACCAACTGCAATGCTCACCGCGAACCAGTACCAGGTGGCCCGGCTCATCTCACGGCCCACGGCGTGGATGTCTACTCCCCGAAAGGCGAAGTAGAGTAGGCCAACTCCCAATGCGGCGAACACAAGGGTTTTCAGCCAACTGGGGATGCGAGGAAGGCTCAAGATCAGGCCCTTAAACGGTTGGTCGGCTCCTCAGGAAAGAGTAGGGTGGGCTGGTAGCTTCTGGCCTCTTCAACACTCATAGCGGCATACGCGATGATGATGATGACATCTCCTTTTTGCACGCGGCGTGCGGCCGGCCCGTTCAGTGTAACCTCTCCGTTGCCTTTGCCTCCGCGAATAACGTAGGTGTCAAAGCGCTCACCGTTGTCGATGTTAACGATCGTAACTTTTTGACCTTCAATAAGTTTTGCGGCATCAATGAGGTCGCTGTCGAGCGTGATGCTGCCGATGTAGTTGAGTTCCGCACCGGTGACCCGGACCCGGTGAATTTTGCTGTAGAGTACCTCGATCGTCATTTGCGGCAAAGGTACAACGGCGCATTGTCGATGAGCCGCACGGAGCCTGCGTACACGGATATAAGTGTTTGTACGCTGCGTCCGTAGGAATCGACGGGTCGGTCGGGGTCGGTTAGGGCCTCAAGAGTATCCGAGAAGATGAAGTCGATGGATTCTACGGCCAGGCCCTCGAATCGCTCGATTTCTTTGCGCAGTTCGCGCTGTAGCGCGCGGGCCGGAGCCGGGAATTCACGTACCTCATTGGCCGCCCACTGAAGGGCGCGGTAGATGGCGGGGGCTGCAGCTCGCTGCTCGGGGCTCAAAAGGCGATTGCGCGAACTCATGGCAAGCCCGTCGGGTTCGCGAAGGGTGGGGCAGGATACGATGATTGGGGTTCCGCCCCGCAGTGCCGCAAGGCGGCGCACCACCGCAACCTGCTGAAAGTCTTTGAGGCCAAAGTAGGCCTTGGTGGCCTCGCTCAGTGTGAACAGGCGGTCCACGACGGTGGCAACTCCCTGAAAATGACCGGGTCGAAGCGCTCCCTCGAGCCGGGTGTCGAGCCCTTGAAGGTCGAAGTGCTGGCTTTGAACTCCGTCGGGGTAGAGGTCGGCGGCTGAAGGGAACCAGACCGCAGCGGCTTCAGAATTCCGCAGTAAAGCGATGTCTCCGTCCTCGTCGCGGGGGTAGGAGGCGAGATCTTCGGGCCGGTTGAACTGCGTAGGATTGACAAAAATGCTGACAAGCACGGGCGCTCCATCTGCGGCAGCACGGGCCACCAACGCGAGATGCCCGGCATGCAATGCCCCCATGGTGGGAACAAATCCAAGTTCGTTGTGTGCACTGCGCCATTCGCGCAGTTGGTCGAGGGTCCGAAGGACCGTGAGAGATTCCGCCAAAACAGCCCAAATCTAGAGCGCCAATTTAGAATTTCGTACCTTTGTGGGCCAATTTATAGGCACGATAAGAAGAGATTATGGCAAAGCGGCGCATTTTATACGTTTCACACGAGATTAAGCCCTACTTCCCCGAGGGGGATTTGGCCAATGCCGCACTGGCTTTCCCGAAGAAAATGAACGAGTTAGGTCATGAAATTCGCGCCTTCATGCCCCGGTTTGGCATCATCAACGAACGCCGCCACCAACTTCACGAAGTCATTCGTTTGAGCGGAATCAACGTGGTCATTAACGACTACGACCAGCCGCTGATCATTAAGGTCGCATCTGTTCCGGGAGCTAAGATTCAAGTCTACTTCATTGATAACGAGGAGTACTTCAAGCGCAAGGGAACGTGGGAAGACGCCCAAGGCTCCTTTTACGACGACAATGGTGCGCGCTCGCTGTTTTTCAGCAAATCCATCATCGAGACCATCAAAAAGCTCGGCTGGCAACCTGACGTAGTTCACGTAATGGGCTGGATGTCTGCACCGCTGCCGGTCTACTTGCGCCAGTTTCACAACGACGATGCTCACTTTGCCGGAACCAAAGTGGTCTACAGCCTTTTTGAAAACGGTTTTGAGGGCAATCTAGACAAAGGGCTCGAAGAAGGCATGGCCTTTGACGGAGTGCAGGGCATGGACCAGTTTACCAATCCCTCGGCCGAGGCGCTCTTTTGCGGAGCCGCCCGTCACGCAGACGCCGTGCTTCAAATGAGCCCGAACGCTTCACCCGCCGCGGTTGAGGCCGCAAAGGCCGCGGGGGTTCCCGTGCACAACGGGGCAGAGTTCCTTGAGAACCCTGCGGCCCTCGATGCGTTTTACGAGTCACTGTTCGCCTAAGTTTTTATGCGTCGGATTTTAGCCGCTGCTGTACTCGCGTTCGCGTTTGCGTCCTGCGAAAAGTCGACCGGAGAAATCGGTTTGGATTTCGTCGACGGAAGTCAGTTTGCCTTCGGAACCAAGTCGGAAGTAGCGATGCGTACCCACACGGAGGCGTTTGACTCGCTGGTGACGCTGCGCCCCGCGGCCCTGCTCGTGGGCAGCTACCAAGACCCCATTTTTGGACGCCCGACGGCATCGTTCGCCACTCAAGTAGTGCTCAGTTCTGTCGCACCTGATTTTGGTACGAATCCCACGGTAGATTCCGTGTTCATGATCCTTCCGTATGCCGGATGGTACGGTGACACGACTGCGGCGTTTCACATTAAGGTGCAGCGAAGCGATTCCGCCTTGACCGACTCAGTGTACTACGCATTCAGTACCGCGGCCGCAGGCGAAACCCTTTGCGACACGAGTTTTGTGCCCAAGGCAGGGGTTAAGACCCTTCGCACGGGGACGCGGGTAGGCGAGACCTCAATGTTTCTCAAGCTCAGCCGCCAAAAGTTTCAGGAGTGGATTGTGGACGCCTCGACCGCCGACCCGAGTGTGCTCGCGTCGAATGCTGCCTTTTTGGAGTACTTCAAGGGCCTGATCGTTTCAGGGGGACCGAGCAACGAGACCATGTATCAATTTAATCCGGGTGACGCGTCGGCCAAGGTTCGGATTTTTTATACGAACGATTCGATTCGCGCGGATACCTCTACAGCCGGTCTTGACTATGGGGTGTACGACCTCTTATGGACGTCAGGGGTGCAGAGCTTTAACATGATTTCCCACGACCGCAGCCAGGCCTCCTTTGATTTGGCAGCTCAGGACACGGTGCTCGGCGAGTCATCGGTCTACATCCAAGGCCTCGGAGGTGCGGTAACGGTTTTGAATCTTGACGGACTGCGCGCTCTGCGCGACAGCGGCTACGTCGTGAACTATGCGGAACTCGTGGTTCCGGTGCGCGAAGGCTCGAATTTGAAGTACCAGGCTCCGGGCGGATTGAGTGTACTGCAGGTCAAAGGTTCTGCAAAAACGCTCATTCGCGACTACCAACGCGGGTCTGTGGGCGGAACATTTAGCGCCTCTGGCGTACTCCGCAAAGGGGCCTACCGCTTTGAAATCACCCGCCACGTGCAGGATTTGCTCGGATTGGACACTACCTCGTCCTACCGTATGATGCTTATTCCTGAGCGCATGGCTTCGTCACCGTTGCGCGCCGTACTGCACGGCAATGCCGACGCGGTCGAGCCAATGTCGCTAAATTTGTGGTACACCAAACCAAACTAAATCGCGTATGTGCGGCATTGTCGGATACATCGGGCCTCGCGAGGCGTACCCGATCCTTGTTCAAGGTCTTAAACGTTTAGAATACCGCGGATACGATTCCGCCGGAGTTGCCCTGTCCAACGGTCGCCTTGACGTCTTCAAAAAGATGGGAAAGGTTTCGGCTCTTGAGGCAGTAGCCGACTCAGAGCGTCCGCATGCGACCCTCGGAATCGGCCACACACGCTGGGCCACCCACGGTGAGCCGTCGGACCGCAATGCGCATCCGCACACGTCCAATTCCGGCCGACTCGTCATTGTTCATAACGGAATCATTGAGAACTACGCCCAGCTCAAGGAGCTTCTAGCATCGAAGGGGTACACTTTTTCGAGCGATACCGATACCGAGGTCCTGGTCAACTTCATTGAGTACATTCAAAACGAAGAGAAGGTTAACCTTCAGCAGGCTGTGCGTCTCGCGCTGAACGAAGTCGTCGGAGCCTACGCCATCGTCGTACTCAGCTCCGAAGAACCCGACCAAATGGTGGTAGGTCGCCTTGGCTCGCCGCTCGTACTTGGCCTTGGCGATAACGAGTTCTTTGTGGGCAGTGACGCAACTCCATTCATTGACTCCACCAAAAAAGTAATCTACCTCGAAGACGGCGAAATGGCCGTCATCCAGCGCACTGGGGTTGTCGTGCGTACAATTGCCAACGATATGCCGGTCGACAACGTGATCCACCAGCTTCAAATCGATTTGGCGGCCATCGAAAAGGGTGGCTTTGATCACTTCATGATCAAAGAAATCTTTGAGCAGCCCAAGTCAATCCTCGATACGGTGCGCGGACGCCTCAACTTCAAGACCGGCGAGGTCAAGATGGCCGGCCTGGACGCGATTAGCGACAAACTGCTGAACGCCCAGCGCATTATTGTCATTGGCTGCGGAACCTCGTGGCACGCCGGCCTCGTCGGCGAGTACCTCATCGAGGACCTGGCCCGTGTCCCGGTAGAGGTGGAGTACGGAAGCGAGTTCCGCTACCGCAACCCCATCATTGGCCCGAACGACGTGGTCATCGCCGTATCGCAGTCCGGCGAAACCGCCGACACCCTCGCGGCAATCAAAATGGCGAAAGCCAACGGCGCCACCGTCTTCGGAATTTGCAACGTCGTCGGCTCATCAATCGCCCGTGAAACTCATGCTGGAGCCTACACCCACGCCGGCCCCGAGATCGGCGTAGCCTCGACCAAGGCCTTCACCGCCCAGGTCACCGTATTCACCCTGCTCGCCATGTGGCTTGGCCAGCACAAGGGCGTGATGTCTGCAGAGCGCGCCGCGGAACTTGCCCGTGAGCTCGAGGCAATTCCCGCCAAAATCGAATCGATGCTCAAGCTTGACGGCCAAATTCGCGAAATCGCGAAAACCATGGTCGATTCAACCAACGCTTTGTTTTTGGGTCGCGGATACAACTTCCCCGTCGCCCTTGAAGGTGCACTTAAGCTAAAGGAAATCAGCTACATCCACGCCGAGGGTTATCCGGCAGCCGAAATGAAGCACGGCCCGATCGCCCTCATCGACGAGCACATGCCCGTCGTCGTGATTGCACCCTTTGGCGAGCTTTATGAGAAACTTGTGAGCAACGTACAAGAGGTGAAGGCCCGCAAAGGCCGCATCTACGCAATCACTGGTGAGAACAGCGACGCCATCGCCGCGGTGAGCGACGAGTTGATTGCAATTCCGTCGACGGACGAGGCGCTCTCGCCACTGTTGACCACGGTTCCCTTACAGCTCTTGAGCTACCACGTGGCGGTGCTGCGCGGCTGCAATGTGGACCAACCGCGGAACCTCGCGAAGAGCGTAACGGTGGAGTAATTCTTAGAGCAATGAACAGAAAAGGGGGCCATTGGCCCCCTTTTTTATTCGATGTGTGCTGGATTATAGTCGGTAGGTGGCGCCTAGTCCGATTGTTTGGCCCGACAGGTTGAATTGCTGCATGGGTGCCTGCCACTCGTCGTTGTATTTGGAGTACCACAGTCCAAACGTGGGAGCCAGTTCTGCGGATAGGGTCCAACGTGGTTTGATGCGGTAGCGAATTCCGTACAATATAGCGGCTGAGGGGCCGTAGGTCATATTGCTGTTGTTTACGCTTTGAAAGCCACTTACGGATCCTCCAACTTCGGCTCCGAAGTAGGATTTGAGCTTCGTGCCGCGGCGGCTAAGTCGCTCAAAACCAAGCATTGAAGAGGTATTCATCCAGAAATTTTCGTTGTTCGAGCCACGGCTGTAGCTCAAGGTGTTTGGGCCGGTTCTCAGGCGAAGGGCCCATCGGCCGCTTCCGGCTTCGGCGGTTGCTTTGCGTGGGCTGGCTTTGGCAATGAATTGGTAGTTCCAAAAACTTCCAAACATTCCGCCTTGGGGCGGCGGCGTGCGGATTCCGAGTTCGTAGTCCCAATGCGTTTGGGCAGATAGGGTGGCCGCCGTGAGGAGGACGGCGATGCTTAGGGTCTTTTTCATACCCTAAAGATGCAGTTTTATGGCACAACGTTGCATGGGATTACACGCCTGATTTGCCCGTCGCTTTCGGCAAAAGGTTACCTTTGCGCCGTGCCCATCGTGTATCCCAACCTTGTTGTCGCTGGCGCTCCGAAGTGCGGAACCAGCAGCCTCTACTTCTGGTTGGCGGCGCACCCTGAAGTGGCAGCGAGCCGCGAGAAGGAGACCTTCTTTTGGGCTCCGGACGTCAACCGTTTTAATGCGGGCTGCAACCACATTCAGCACGGCCCCGAGGCATACGGTTCGCTTTTTAGCCACACTGCAGGGGCCAAGGTTCGGTTTGAAGCCACGGCTCCGTACATCTACTATTGCGACGCGTGGACGGGCCTTTCGCAGTTGCCTGAAAAACCCCTCGTGCTTTTCCTGCTTCGCGAACCTGCGGCTCGTACACAAAGCCAGTATTTGTTTGAGCTCCACCGCACCAAGCGAATCAGTAGCTCGTTCGAGGACTACCTGAAGGACCCGCAAATACTTGAGCACGGGCACTACGAGCGCTATTTGGCGGAATGGGAAGCTGCCCTTGGCCGCGACCACCTCATCATTTGGCAGTTCGAAAAGGTGATGCGCGATCCGCGCAGCGCCATGAAGTCGTTGGCGGCTCAGCTCGGAATTGACCCGGGTTTCTATGACGGTTTTGACTTTGCGGTCCGCAACGAAACCGTGGCGATCCGCAGCAAAGGGCTGCACATGCTCGGTTTACGGCTTCAGTCGATGATTCCGCTGGCGGTTCAAGATGTGCTGCTACCTATTTATCTGAAGTTGAACGGAGCCGGCCGGCCAAAGGCTTCAGCTGAGTTGAAGGCCCAGACTTCCGCACTTAAGGCAGAATTCGCCGAGTCGAACCGCGAGTTGGCGAAGCGCTTCCCCGAGTTCATTGACCTCGACCTTTGGAAGTGAGCGAACCATTACCCCAGCGCGCCGTTACCGAAGGAATGCGCCGCACTCAGCTTATTCAGCAACTTCCTGGCTATGCGGGGATGCTTCGGGTGAACACCCAGTCCGTTCCCCATTCGTTTGTGGCCTTGCACCACCCGACGGGCAAGTACGTGCACCGTGTGCTGCTCAAGCTTGCTTCACTGCTGCTTGATAAAGGTGGTGTGCGCACGGTGGGTCATGCGGGTGCGCCGGGTTTGCTGCTTCCGGAACTCGACCACGCCCGAGGGGTTGAGCAAATTCCAATTTGGCCAAAGGGCTATTCGGCGGTTGCGCTCAATGTCTTGGGCCACCCAGAGATAAAGGATGCCGTGACGGTTTCTGCAGAGCCGTTTATGGTGCTTGAATTGGATTCCGCGTGGAACACGTTTGAGGACTACCTCGGCGCGATGAAGACGAAGTACCGGACGCGCGCGAAGCGCGCACTGACGCTTTCGGCCCACTGCGAGCAGTGTGCATGCACCGAATGGCCCGACGCCGAGTGGCTTGATTGGGCGGGAGTACTCCTAGGAAAGACGCTTGCGGACAAGGTGGTGGCGCTCCCCGAAGACTTGCGTGAACTCTTGTCGACGTTTAAACGGGTGTACGGGCCTGATTTTCATGTGTTGGGCTACCGAAGCCACGGCAATTGGGTCGGGTTCATCACTGCTCTTCACGAGGGCGACACGTTGTACGCGCTGCACATGGGTTTTGAACCCGAATTTGCGCGCGAAGCACAGTTTTACCAGCGCAGTATGATGGATGTGGTGGCCCTAGGAATTGAGCTAGGGGTCAAGCGTGTGAATATGGGCCGCACGGCCACCGAAATCAAGAGCACCCTAGGCGCAAAACCTGTCGAAAACAGCTATGTGTTCATGGCCAACTGCCGCTGGATGCGCTGGTTGGTTCAGGCGTACGTGCGGTGGTTTCACCGTTTGCCGAGCTATGAGCTTCGGTCTCCGTTTCGCGAGGACTAGAATTCTAGAATAAAGCCGAGCGTCGGAAGCGTGCGCCCGGTATCGCTTCGCAGCAACTGCATCGCGTAGCGTGTGGGGTCGTTGGGGTCGACCATGGGCAGCTTGCTCGCTGGATCCCGCTGAACCGTGAGGTAGGGCATGAGTGGAAAGTCGTTGGACCCCAAGTTTTGAAGGTCGAGGTACCACGTAATGCTGTGGTTTTTGCGCGCAATTACCTTATCGATGCGGAAGTCGATCTGGCTAAAACCTGGAAGGCGTTGGCTGTTCACATTCCGATAGTCAAAAACTCCGCGCTGCAGGCGATCCCAATTGGCCTGGATCGCTGAATTAGCCTCGTCGAAGGGCGTGAACGGAGTTCCGCTTGAATAACGCGCTTTGATACCCGCCTGCCAGCCTTTGCCCCACACGCGGCCGGCGGTGATCGATCCGCTGTGGCGGCTGTCCCACACCGAGGGTGCCCAGGTCCCTGCCGCGGTTTGGAATTCAGTCTTGCCGTAGTGGTACGAGGCCATCCACCAGTACTTGCCCTTGAGCTTTTGCTGCAAAAACACCTCGAGTCCGTAGGCGCGGCCCTCGCTGGTCGGGGTTGAGGCTTGGTCGCCGACGGCCACGTAGGCTCCGATGGCGTTGGCATAACTGATTTGGTCCTGCAGCAAAAAGGGGTAGCGCTGGTAGCCTTTGTAGTAGCCCTCAATGCTCACGCGGTAGGTCTTGCCGTTCTGGTACTCTACGCCCGCAGCGGCTTGGCGCACCAGAGCACTCGCAAGGTCTTCGCGGCGACCCTGGGCCGTATTTGCAGCTTGAATTATGGCGGGCGGAAGCTGGCTGTACTGTCCCACATTGGCGTTGGCGGTCCAGTGCTCGCTCAGCAGGTAGCGCAGAGCGAGTCGGGGCGAAAGGTTGTTGAGCGGATTCGCAGTAGACGTTGAAATACTGGCGGCATCGGCGCGCAATCCAAAGGTCGCGGTCGCGCGGGGGCCGAGCGGCTGCTCCCAGGTAGCAAAGGCCGCTGCGGTTCCGTAGGCGGTGGTGTCAGCCATCGCGACGGTATCGATGGCGGAACCGGTCCAGCGCACGTTCCAAAGATCCAAGTGGTAGGCGCGGCGCTCAAGGCTGGCGCCGTAGCTCAAGGTTCCGAGGCCCATCGACTGGCGGCGCTCGAGGCGCAGCCGCTGGTTGGTTTCGCTCGCATCGTAGGCAAGTTGGCGGTCGGCCTCAAGCCCCGTGTTGCCATTGAATTTGGCGGCGCGGTTCACGATGCGGTCTTGGCTGAGCACCACGGTCCACTGTCCACGCTCGTCAAAGCTTCGGAACCGGATTCCGCCCACCTCAGTGCGCTGCGTGCCCTCGGGAATGTAGCCCACGTTGTACAAGAGGGCATCAGAGGCGCTCGAGTCGGCGGGGTACAAAAAGTAGCGGTCCCAGCCCCCGATGGCGAGTAGCGTGAGGTCGCGGCGGCGGTCAATTTGGTGCACAACACGCACTTGGGCGTCTTGGTAGGCCGGAAGCACGGGGATTTTAAACAGCCTGAAGTAGTACTGGCTGAACGAATTGCGCGCGCTGGCGGTAAAGCGGGTTTTTTTGCCGAGCGGGCCTTCGAGGGTCGCGCCGTAGTCGGTTTGCCCGAGGGTGATGCGAAGCCCGAGGCGGTCCGAGCGGCCGTTGCGCCCTTCCATGGAGAGGGTTCCGCTCAACACGTTTCCGAAACTGCTGGCAAAGGCGCCTGTTTGGAGTTCCGTGTTTTGAACGTGGTCGAGGTTGATGAGGCTGACGGCTCCGCCCGAGGCGCCCTGAATCGAGAAGTGGTTGATGGTCGGAACGTCAATTCCGTCAAAGCGGTAGCCGTTCTCGGCTGGCGAACCCCCGCGCAGCGAGATGGCATAGCCAAAGCTGGGTTTGGGCAAAATTCCGGGAAAGGACTGAATGACCTTTGACAGGTCGAGCACTGCCCCAGGCATACGCTGCATTTCGGCCCATCCAATGGACTTTATGCTGAGGGGCGACTCGTTGGTGCTGCGAAAGGCTTCTGCGGTGACCACCGCTTCTCCGAGAACCTGAATGGGTTCAATCTCAATACTCAATTCGTTGGGCTTGACCGCATTGATCCAAAGCTCATGAATGGTTTTGACGTAGAGTCCTTCGTCGCCGGTCACCGTGAGGTTGGCGAGGCCTGACGGCAAATTTTCAAAGCGAAACCGGCCCTCGGCATCGGTCTTAGTCCGAAATTCTTGAACGTTTGGACTCGTAGTGAGAACGACGTCCCAACCAGACGCGGCTTGTGCCCCTTGAGTGAAGGAGATACGGCCGCTGAGTACGGCCTGAGCGTGCAATTCAGCGCTCGATACGAAAAGCAAAAATGCCCCAATCCAAAATTTCATGGCGCGAAATTACTTGGTATTCGCCGAGTAAAATACCCACAAAAGTCATGTTTTGCCCCGAGGCGGTGGACTATTGGTTGTACTGGGTCATCGCAATGGATGGCCCGGCAAGCACAAAGGTTTCAAGCTGCTTGATTGCGCGGTCCATACCGGGCTTGAGCAGGTCCATTTCTTCGGGTGTCCACCGTCCGAGCACAAAGTCCACTTGGTGTCCTTTTGGAAAGTGCTGCCCAATTCCAATGCGCTGACGGGCATAGTCTTGGCGGCCAAGTGTGGCTTGAATGTCTTTGAGTCCGTTGTGCCCGCCGTCGGAGCCTTTAAGCTTGAGGCGCACGTGTCCCACGGGCAAGGCGAGCTCGTCGACAACCACCACGAGGTTTTCGATCGGAATCTTTTCTTCATCGAGCCAGTAGCGCACGGATTTTCCGCTCAAGTTCATGTAGGTACTGGGCTTGATGAGCACAATAGTCCGCCCTTTAATGCTCAGTTGGGCGCGATCACCCAGGCGCGAAATAGAAAAGGACGCCGAGTGGGCCGAAGCCCAGGCGTCCAGTAGGTCGAACCCTATGTTGTGACGGGTCCGGGCGTATTCACTGCCCGGGTTGCCCAGTCCCACCACGAGGAACTTTTTCATTTACTCTGCGCTTTCCTCGGCAGGCGCAGCTTCTTCTTCACCGGCGTCGTCCGTGTCGGCAACCGCGTTACGCGACATTGCGATGGATACTACGACAGCGTTGTCGGCGTTCAGAATTTCGTACGGCTTGCCAGCTTTCACGTCGGCAACGCGGATGGCTTGACCAATGCGGAGCTCGGTAATGTCGTGCTCAATTGATGAGGGGAGGTCGTTGATCAAGCCCTTCACCTTCAGGTTGCGAAGGCTGAACTTCAACTTACCGCCGTTGCGCACACCACGTGAGT
Organism: uncultured Schleiferiaceae bacterium; assembly: GCA_965657195.1. Classification (GTDB taxonomy): domain Bacteria; phylum Bacteroidota; class Bacteroidia; order Flavobacteriales; family Schleiferiaceae; genus TMED14. The sequence continues at coordinate 6,606 of CBFHNK010000016.1, read as the reverse complement.
TTCCAGTAAGGATCATTGGAACCTGAATGGTCACAGGCTTACCGTCAAGGACTTGGATGAAGTCAACGTGCGTCAACGCGTCGTTAAGGACGTGGAACTGCATGTCTTGAATGACGGCTTGGTAGGTCTTGCCCTCGAGCTCGATTGAAGCCATGCGTGCCTCTGCCGTGTAGACGAGGTCGCGGAAGGCGAGAATAGGAGCGTAGAAGTGCACTGGGGCGTCACCTCCGTACATCACGCAGGGAACTTGGCCCTGGTCGCGGAGCTGCTTGGCGTACTTGGTGCCCAATTCGGTGCGGACGGTGCCTTGGAGTGTTACGGATTGCATGGCTTAGAGAATCGAGATTTAGAACAAAAAGTGGTCGCTGATGGACTCGTTGGATTGGACTTTGCGCATCACCGAAGCGAAAATTGGTGCTACGCTGAGGGTGCGGATTTTGGGACTGTTCCGCTTCAGAGGTATGGTGTCAGTGATGACGAGTTCGTCGAGGGCCGAGGCTTCGATGCGCTCAATGGCGTTGCCCGAAAGCACGCCATGGGTGCAGTAGGCGCGCACTGATTTTGCGCCTTCCTCTATCAGCATGTCCGCTGCTTTGGTCAGGGTGCCCGCCGTATCAACCATGTCGTCCAACAGAATGATGTTGCGGTCTTTGACATCACCAATTACCGTCATTTTGTCGACGATGTTTGCCTTTTTGCGCTGCTTGTAGCAAATAACTACTTCGGCGCCCAATTGGTTACCGTACGCTGAGGCGCGCTTTGACCCACCCACGTCGGGCGATGCAATGGTCAGGTTTTCGAGTTGAAGTCGCTCAATGTCCGGAACAAAAATGCTGCTGCTGTACAAGTGATCCACAGGGACTTCAAAGAATCCTTGAATCTGGTCGGCATGCAGATCCATCGTCATTACACGGGTCGCGCCGGCGGCTTCGAGAAGCTTTGCAACAAGCTTACTGGTAATTGGAACGCGCGGCTTGTCTTTGCGGTCCTGGCGGGCGTATCCGTAGTACGGAATCACTGCGGTAATGTGGCGAGCTGAAGCGCGCTTAGCGGCATCAATCATCTGAAGGAGCTCAAATAAGTTCTCAGCAGACGGCATGGTGCTTTGAATAAGGAACACGCGACGTCCGCGCACCGATTCGTCAAACCACAGCACATATTCGCCATCAGAAAATGGCTGCATCGCAACCTTACCAAGGCCTTGGCCGTACTCCGCCGCAATCGCTTCCGCGAGTGAGGTCGTAGCCGTTCCGGCAAAGAGTTTAGCGATGGGTTCCATAGGAGATTTCTTCAGGGGGTGCAAATGTACGAATTTCTTGTGTACTTTTGCCTTCCCTTGCCCAGGTGGCGGAATTGGTAGACGCGCACGACTCAAACTCGTGTTCCCCTGGAGTGCGGGTTCGATTCCCGCCCTGGGCACAAGGATCTCTCTTAGCTTATGGCTACAATGAAAACCGCGAAGTACGACGCAGCATACCTGCGAATGGCGGCCGAGTGGTCCAAGTTGTCCTATTGCCAGCGCCGCCAGGTAGGCGCGCTCATCGTAAAGGGCCGCAGCATTATCTCAGACGGTTACAACGGCACCCCAAGTGGGTTTGAAAACTTTTGTGAAGACGAAGAGGGCTACACCAAGTGGTACGTGCTTCATGCGGAGGCCAATGCGATCCTCAAAGTGGCTTCGACCACTCAATCCTGTGAGGGCGCTACGCTCTACTTGACCATGTCCCCCTGCCGCGAGTGCAGCAAACTCATTCACCAGGCCGGAATCCGCCGCGTAGTCTACGCTAGCGAGTATAAAGACCTCTCTGGTGTAGAATTCTTGCGCAAGGCGGGAGTCGAGGTGGAACTCGTTGGTTTGTAACCAGCAACTGGCAACTGGTAACTGGTTACTTGTTTCTCGTCTCTTGGTTCTTGCGAGCAGTCGGCGCGTTCAAAACGAATGCTTGACCAACTAGTAACAAGCAACAAGAAACACTAAACTGAGTGCAAAAAAAAAGCCACCCTATCGGATGGCCTCTCTCTTTAGAGCTCTAGAGAAATTACTCAGCAGCAGCCTCTTCGCCTTCAGCAGCAACCTCTTCGGTAGCTTCTACAGCGGTGGTGTCTTCTGTAACCTCTTCAACCATGGTTGTGTCAACAGTCTCTTCAACAACTGCTTCTTCAGCGGTGTTGTTGCAAGCGGCGAAAGCAACGAGGGCCAGGGCGCTCAGAAAAAAGCTTACTTTTTTCATTTTGGGTTTTGGTTTTTAATTGTTTAGGACTTCGAAATCCACTGCAAAGGTAGATGAATTTTTTAGCTATGCAAGAGGATGTATTTATGCCAATTTTTTCAAGAGTGACGTCATAGAGACCGACGAGTGCAAACGTGCGGCAAGGGAGGAAATAGGAAGACGTTCCTGCTTCATGCTGTCGCGGTCTCTAAGTGTAACCATTTGATCATCAATAGATTGGTGATCCACAGTGACGCAGTACGGGGTGCCTACGGCGTCCTGGCGGCGGTAGCGCTTGCCAATAGCGTCCTTTTCGTCGACTGAAACTTGAAATTCCCAGCGCAACTCTTCGTAGACTTTTTGGGCCAGTTCGGGGAGACCATCTTTCTTCAAGAGCGGTAAAATGGCAACTTGAGTGGGTGCAACGGCGTAGGGCAGGCGAAGTACGCTCCGCGTCGATCCGTCCTCGAGTACCTCTTCGTCAAGAGCAGTCGACAGAACCGCTAAAAACAGGCGATCGAGCCCGACCGAGGTCTCAACAACGTATGGGGTGTAGGATTCGTTGGTTTCGGGATCGAAGTACTGGACTTTGCGGCCCGAGAACTCTGAGTGGCGGCTCAAATCAAAGTCGGTGCGCGAGTGAATGCCTTCGAGCTCTTTGAATCCAAACGGAAACTGGAACTCAATGTCGGCGGCAGCATTCGCGTAGTGGGCCAACTTCTCGTGGTCGTGAAAGCGGTAACGCTCAGCCCCTAAGCCAAGGGCGAGGTGCCACTGCATCCGCGCGTGCTTCCAGTGCGCGTACCATTCCATTTCGCTTCCGGGGCGGACGAAGTACTGCATCTCCATTTGCTCAAATTCGCGCATTCTAAAGATGAACTGTCGGGCGACGATTTCGTTGCGAAACGCTTTACCCGTTTGTGCAATTCCAAACGGAAGCTTCATGCGCCCCGTCTTTTGCACGTTGAGAAAGTTCACAAAGATGCCCTGAGCCGTCTCGGGGCGCAGGTAGAGGTCGCTCGCGTCTTCAGCTACGGAGCCCATTTTGGTTGCGAACATCAAGTTGAACTGGCGCAGTTCGGTCCAATTCGCGCTTCCGCTGACCGGGCAGGTAATTTTTTCGTCGATGATGACCTGGCGGGCAGCAGATAAGTCGCCGGCCTCGAGCGCCTTGTTGAAGCGCGAAAGCGCCTCGTCGGCCTTCGTGAGGTACTCCACGACGCGCCCATTCGTACTGCGGTACAGGGCTTCGTCAAACGTTTCGCCAAACCGGGCCTTGGCTTTTTCGACCTCTTTGTCGGCCTTTTGGCGAAGCTTTTCGGCGTAATCCTCAACTAAAACATCGGCGCGGTAGCGCTTTTTGCTGTCTTTGTTGTCGATCATCGGGTCGTTGAACGCATCGACGTGACCGCTCGCCTTCCACACGGTGGGGTGCATAAAAATGGCGGAATCCAGGCCCACCACATTGCCCTGAAGCTGCACCATTGCCTTCCACCAGTACTGGCGAAGGTTGTTTTTGAGCAGAACACCGTTCTGGCCGTAGTCGTACACCGCGCTTAGCCCGTCGTAGAGCTCGCTCGACTGAAAAATAAAACCGTACTCTTTGGCGTGGGCAATGACGCGCTTAAAGGCCTCTTCTGGACTGGGGGTCGACATGGCGGAACTTAAGATAAAAGGGTGGGCAAGTTGCTCGTAAACAGCTTCACCGAAATTGCTAACAGAATGATTCCAAAAACTTTGCGAAGGACGTTGATTCCGTTTTTGCCGAGAATATGTTCCAGGCGACGTGTGTTTTTCAGTACCACATAGACCAGTACAGAGTTGATCAGGATCCCGATAATAATGTTAATCGTTTCGTATTCCGAGCGAATGGAGACCAAGGTGGTCAAGGTTCCGGCGCCGGCGATGAGTGGAAAGGCGATAGGAACGATGCTGGCAGATTCGGGCTCCGCCTCTTTGTAAATGCGCACTCCGAGGATCATTTCGAGGGCCAAAAAGAACAGGACGAGTGAGCCGGCCACAGCAAAAGAGGCCACGTCAACCCCGAAGAGTTTGAGGATTCCCTCGCCCACAAACAGAAAGAGAATCATGATGACCGTCGCGGCCAACGTCGCCTTCTCGCTTTGAATGTGGCCGACGCGGTTGCGGAGCGAAATGACCACGGGAATGCTTCCGATGATGTCGATCACCGCGAACAGGACCATGGTTACGCTGAGGATTTCTGAAAAATTCACAATGCCACAAAGGTAGTGCGTTGCCGGCCGAGCGGCTACTTTTGTCCCCGTGATCGCCATTGGGAATACGTTAGCCTCAGATGAAGTTTTTTCGCACGCCTTTGTGTGCGACCTCGGCAAGTGCAAGGGTGCTTGCTGTGTCGAGGGAGACGCGGGGGCTCCGTTGCGCGACGACGAGCTCGAGGTGCTGGATCGCATTCGACCTGCCGTCGAACCCTACTTGCGGCCAGAGGGTTTGGCGGCGCTTGCCGATCAGGGTTCCTACGTGTGCGACACAGATGGCGAGTGGGTGACGCCCCTGGTTGGCGGTAAAGAGTGTGCCTATGTGGTGTTTGAGGGCGGAACCTCGTACTGCGGAATCGAACGCGCCTACCGCGACGGAGCAGTAGACTGGCCCAAGCCGTTGTCCTGCCATTTGTACCCCATTCGGGTCACTTCGTACAAGGCTTATGATGCCTTAAATGTGGACCACTGGATGGTCTGCGAACCCGCGTGCAGCCTGGGTTCCGCGCTCCAAGTTCCCGTATTTCGTTTTTTGAAGGATCCGCTCATAAGAGCTTATGGTCCAGCATGGTACGAAGAAGCGGAGCTGGTGCACCAAGCGCTCGAGCAGGAGCGCGGCAAGGCCTAAGGGCTTTGTTGAAAACTATGGTATAATGTTCAAATCTATGTCTTGTCCCGTGGGGAATAGTTTTGAACTTTTGTAAAGCGCAAAACAGCCCCTCACCGGAAGCCCGCTCGCTTCGAAACGCTAATGTTTTGCTAATTAAGAAGATACGAAAAAAGAATTTGAACGATGAGCCACACTATGAACACTAACGAACCGATACTCAGCGAGAACCCAAACCGCTTCGTGCTCTTTCCCATCGAGCACAACGACATCTGGGAAATCTACAAGCGAGCAGAGGCCAGTTTTTGGACTGCAGAAGAGATTGACTTGCATCAGGATGCATCGGATTGGGAAAACAAGCTCACCGAGGACGAGCGCTACTTCATCAAGCACATCTTGGCGTTTTTCGCTGCCTCTGACGGCATTGTGAACGAAAACCTCGCTGAGAACTTCGTCAATGAGGTGCAGTACACTGAGGCGAAATTCTTCTACGGGTTTCAGATCATGATGGAGAACATCCACAGCGAGACCTACTCGCTGCTGATCGATACCTACGTGAAGGATCCTGCGGAGCGCCACCAGTTGTTCAACGCAATTGACACCTTTGAGGCCATCAAAAAGAAGGCTGACTGGGCACTTCGCTGGATTTCATCGCCTTCGTTTGCCGAGCGCCTCATCGCTTTTGCTGCGGTAGAGGGTATTTTCTTCAGCGGAGCCTTCTGCTCAATTTTCTGGATGAAAAAGCGCGGCTTGATGCCAGGATTGACGTTCTCTAACGAGCTGATCAGCCGTGATGAAGGCATGCACTGTGACTTTGCAGTTCACCTCCACAACCAGCACTTGATCAACAAAGTGCCTAAGGAGCGCATTACTCAGATCATCATCGAGGCACTGGATATCGAGCGCGAATTCATTACCGAGTCACTTCCCGTCGACTTGATCGGAATGAACAGCCGCCTTATGGCCCAATACCTTGAGTTTGTGACCGACCGACTCCTCTCAGAGTTGGGCTGTGAGAAGGTCTACAACAAAGAGAACCCATTTGACTTTATGGATATGATCTCATTGGAGGGCAAGACAAACTTTTTTGAGAAGCGCGTGTCTGACTACCGAAAGGCCGGAGTTGGCGCTGAAGTTGAGTCCAATGCTGACACGTTCTCTTTTGATTCAGAGTTCTAATTGATTTAGCGCATGATGCATGTTATTAAGCGCGACGGCCGCAAAGAAGCCGTTAAATTCGACAAAATCACCGCTCGAATTCAGAAGTTATGCTACGGCCTAAGTCCGTTGGTTGATCCCACAGCGGTTGCGCTTCGCGTAATTGAGGGTCTGTACGACGGAGTTACAACGAGTGAATTAGACAGTTTAGCGGCAGAGGTGTCTGCTTCAATGACTGTCCGTCACCCGGACTTTGCGCAACTCGCTGCGCGAATTGCGGTAAGTAACCTGCACAAAAACACCAACAAGTCGTTTACCGAAACGATGCGTGCAATGCACCAGTACGTCAATCCAAAGACAAATCAGGCTGCGCCATTGATTGCCGATGATGTAA
>CBFHNK010000015.1:0-29036 GCA_965657195.1 uncultured Schleiferiaceae bacterium | reverse complement strand
GGTCGATGCCGATAATTTTTCCCATGATTTGGAGTTCTTTGGTGTTGATTTGTCCAAGAATTGGCAAGCACTGTACCACCGGCGGCACAGGGGCGGAACCCTGCCAAATTCAGACAATTTGGCAGAGGTGCACAAAAAAACCGCGCCGAATTGGCGCGGTTCATGGCTTTAACTGGTGTGTACCGCGTCAGAAGCAGCGGTCCCAGAGGCGCTGGGGCCCACAGGCGCAGGTATCTCCCCCCGAAGCGCGGGCAAACTGCAGGGCACACGTCAGCTTGGAATTGCCCAAGCTGTCGAGCGATGGATTCGACAGTCCCAAGTATGGACGAAAGATTGACGACTTGCTGCCGAAGATCCCGGCTCCGCCCTGAATATTGGTAAAGAACGGTGGGTCCTGGTTGATCGAGTTCGAGGGCTGCGATACCGAAATGTAGGTGGCGAGGTCGTCGCTGCCGGCGTTGAGGTAGAGCGCCATTCCGCGAAAGAAGCGCACGTTGCCGGTGGCGGGCGCGGGGATGCGCTCCTTCAAAAACGTGTAAAACGTTTGGTAGTCGATGGTGTTGCTGATGAGTACGTTGCCCGAAAGGGTTCCGCCTGTGATGTACGGAAGCGGGTAGCGCACCGTGCGGCGTACCGAATCTGCCTGGCGACCCACCGGCATTTCCATGTAGTGAAAGTCCACGTAGCCCTGATAAACTCGGGCGTTTTTAGCTTGGTACCACTCGAGCTTGTAGCCGTTTTTGGACGCAATCGCCAGCTTGAACGTGCCGAAGTACCCGGGCGACTTGAGCTTGATGCTGTCGACACAGGGTGTGGTCGCCGAGGCCAGCACCGCCGCACCAGGAGCCTCACGCAAAGTCAGCTCGTAGCGGTAGTCGGTGCGGTTGGGCAGCTTTGAGAACCCTGGACGAATAAAACGGTAGACTTTGTGGCCCACCCCGGTAAAAAGGCCCGAGTCCTTGGGTATGTCAGTGGTCTCGGTGAAGTTCTCGGTAAAAATGAGGGCTCCGTTGGGGCCAAAGGCCTTGAGTTCGGCGACCAAGCTCGGGTAGTAGAGTGAGTCGGGGTGGTTAAATCCACCCGCCGGACCGTTCTCGCCCAAGTAGCTGCGGCCAATGCGCACGTACTGCGTGTCGCTCTTGGGGTTAATGACGCCGTAGACCACCGGCACGCGCTCAAAGTCGGCGGTGACGTCAAGGGTGTTGTCGCAGCTGGCGAACACGAGGATTCCGAAGAATAAAAGGAGAGCACGTCGAAACATAGACGTCAAAGATAGCAAAGCGGGGCCCTCGCCTACCTTTGCCTCATGTCGACGCACAAAAAGACCGGTCCCGAGTCCTTTAAGAAGGTGACCACGCATTCGCTGGCCGAATTGAAGCACAGCGGAATCAAAATTTCAATGCTCACCGCCTACGACTACACGTTCGCCAAGCTGGTAGATTCCGCGGGCGTTGACGTCATTCTCGTGGGCGACTCCGCGAGCAACGTAATGGCAGGCCACGAGACGACCCTACCCATCACGCTCGACCAAATGATTTACCACGCGTCCAGCGTGGTTCGCGGCGTCGACCGCGCCCTTGTGGTGGTGGATTTGCCCTTCGGAAGCTACCAGGGCAACCCCAAAGAGGCTTTGAGTTCCGCCATTCGCATCATGAAAGAGTCGGGCGGCCATTCGGTCAAGCTCGAGGGCGGAAGCGAAGTTGCCGCCACGGTGCAGCGCTTGGTGCAGTCGGGGATTCCCGTGATGGGCCACCTAGGCCTCACACCCCAGAGCATCTACCAATTCGGAACCTACGCGGTGCGCGCCAAAGAAGAGGCCGAAGCCACCAAGCTCGTCGAAGACGCCCTTGCTCTGCAAGAGGCGGGCTGCTTTGCGCTGGTACTCGAAAAAATTCCCGCGGCTTTGGCCGCCAAGGTGACCAAGGCGCTTCGGATTCCGACTATCGGAATCGGCGCCGGCGCTGAGGTGGACGGCCAAGTTTTAGTACTGCACGACATGCTGGGCATGAATACGGAATTCAATCCGCGCTTCTTGCGCCGATACGCGCAGCTGGGTGACGCGATCCCGGCTGCAATTCGCCAGTACGTGGCCGACGTCCGCAGCCAGGACTTTCCCAACGACCAAGAGCGCTACTGATGGCGAATCCCCGCGTCCTCTGGGAAGACAATCATCTTTTGATCGTCTTCAAGCCCGCTGGCCTGCTGGTTCAGGGCGACGAAACGGGCGACCCCACCCTGCTCGACTGGGCCGCCGAAGACGTGGCGCGCCGCTTTGGCAAACCGGGTAAGGCGTTTATTGGGCTTCCGCACCGCCTTGACCGCCCGACCAGCGGAATCGTCGTGCTCTGCAAAACGTCGAAGTCGCTGGCCCGAATGAACGCACTGTTTGCCGACCGCGGAATCCAAAAAACCTACCAGTGCCTGGTCGAAGGCCACCCCGCCGAGCCCGAAGCCCGACTCGAGCACATGCTTTGGCGCGACGGAGTGAAAAAGAAGTCGTTTGTCTCGACCCGCAAGGACGCCCAGCGCGCCGTGCTTCACTACAAGGTTCTTGCCGCGGGCGACCGATACACCCGCGTCGAAGTTGACCTTGAGACCGGGCGCCACCACCAGATTCGCTGCCAGATGCAGGCCATCGGCCACCCAATTAAGGGCGACCTGAAGTACGGCGGCAAGCGGCCCAACGCCGACGGCGGAATCGACCTTTGCGCCCAGCGCATCCAGTTCGAGCATCCGGTCAGCAAAGCCCCGATCGACGTGTCGGTCGAGCCGGAGTTCTCGATCTCGTTCTAGTACACAGCCCGAACCTGCGTATCTTCGGGCCATGTTCGGCAGCTTTCCGTTCAGCCTCACCCCGATGCGCCGCGAGCCCGCGCACCGCAGCGAAATGGTCAACCAAGGCCTATTCGGTGAAGTGTTTGAAATCCTAGGGCACGAGCGCGAATGGAGCCACATTCGCCTCGGACACGACGGCTATGAAGGATGGGTCCTCACCCAGCAAACCGCCGAACTCAGCCGCGAATCCTACCGAAGCCAACTCGACCGACCCCAACCGGTTGTCGCAAGTGCCGTTGACCTCGTCGATCACCTTCAGCCCATGAAGAGCCGCACCGTTGTAGCCGGGTCTTTTCTGCCCTTTCTTGACGGAGACCAGCTGGAACTTGGCGACGAGACCTACGCCTACCAGGGCCCGTTGGCCGACCAAAACCCTACGCGCGACGGAATCGTTCGCCACGCGTTCACCTTTTTGAACGCGCCCTACCTCTGGGGAGGCCGCAGCGCATTCGGGATCGACTGCAGCGGACTTACCCAAGTTTCGTTCCGCATGTCGGGAATCAACCTTTTGCGCGACGCCCACCAGCAGGCCAACCAGGGCCAGGCCGTGGACTTTCTCGAAGAGGCGCTCGAGGGGGACCTTGCCTTTTTTGACAACGAAGAGGGCCGCATCACCCACGTCGGAATTGTGCTGAGCGAGCACCGAATTCTGCACGCCAGCGGATCCGTGCGCGTCGACGCACTCGACCCCAGCGGAATCTACAACGCCGACCTCGGACGCCACACCCACCGGCTCCGCATTATTAAACGCTTTATTTAGGATGCCGACCCAAAGCGTGTGGCGCAGCGCCGCCGTATGGGTCGCCGCCTTGGGCTACTTCGTAGACATCTACGACTTGCTGCTGTTCAGCATTGTGCGGGTTCCGTCGCTCGACGACCTCGGCGTCGCGAATTCGTTTGAAAGCGGCCTCATCATCATCAACGTCCAAATGTTTGGGCTGATGCTGGGCGGAATCCTTTGGGGCATCCTCGGCGACCGCCTGGGCCGCACCCGCGTGCTCTTCATGTCGATTTTGATTTATTCCGCGGGAAACCTCGCCAACGGTCTCGTTCAGAACGAACTGCAGTACGCCATCGTGCGGTTTTTGGCCGGAATCGGCCTGGCCGGCGAGCTCGGCGCGGGCATCACGCTGGTCAGCGAACTGCTTCCGGCCGCTAAGCGCGGAATCGGCACCTCCCTCGTCGCGGGTATCGGCCTTTTGGGCGCCGTAGCCGCATTTTTTGTCGCCCAAGCCGTGGAATGGCGCACCGCCTACTTCATCGGGGGCGGAATGGGTTTAAGCCTGCTGCTTCTGCGTCTTAACGTGCTGGATTCCGGACTCTTTCACCAAACCGCGGCGCGTACCGACGTGGTACGCGGAAGCCTTCTTCAGCTCGTTCGAACCCGCGAACGCCGCATGCGCTACCTGCGCAGCGTGCTGATTGGCCTCCCAACCTGGTTTGTCATCGGAATCCTCGTGAGCTTCAGCCGCGAATTTGCGCTGCACCTTGGCATCACCGAAGCCATTGATCCGGGCCGCGGAATCCTCTACGCCTACGCCGCGATTTCAGCGGGCGACATCCTCATTGGTTTACTAAGTCAAACGCTTAAGTCGCGCAAAAAAGCGCTGTACGTGTTTTACGCGATTACCGCGTTGGGAATACTTCGCTTTTTCACCGCATCGACCGCCAACGAACTCTATTGGGCCTGCGGAATCATGGGCTTCGGAACCGGATTTTGGGCTCTCTTCGTTACGGTGGGCGCCGAAAACTTCGGAACCAACCTGCGCGCCACCGCCGCCACGACGATTCCAAACATGGTTCGCGGATCGCTCAACCTCATTTCAGCGCTGTTCTTGTGGCTTACTGCTAAAGCCGGCTACCTCGAGGGCGGAATCCTTACCGCCGTGATCGTCTTTGCCGTCACCCTTTGGGCCGCCGCAGGATTGGCCGAGACCTTTGGCCGCGACCTTGACTTTGTTGAAAAGGACTGAGTTCCGACCCGCTACCGGCGCTTTTTGGTCGTCTGTAGCTGAATGACCACCTCTTGAAGAGAGTCCGCGCGGCGCTGGGCCTTGAGCATTTTGCGCTCTGCAGCGAGGCGTTCGAGGCGCCACACGTCGCGCTGAGTGGCGTTCTTGAGCACGCGCTCCTGAAGCGAATCCGCGCGGAGCTGGGCCAACTGAAGCTCGTCAGCCTTGCGCTCGAGCTCGCGGGCGAGTTCCACTGACGCTTTTTCGGACTGCTCGCCCCAGTTTTCAATAGCCTGCAAGCTATCGCGTACCGCGAGCACGCGGACGTGGGCCGTGGCGCTGTCCGCCCGAAGGCGATCCACCACCGCCACCTGGCGTTCCACGGCCTGCTTCGGCACGACACACGACGCCACCGCCACGGCGGCCAAACTGAGAAGAATTACGCTTCGCACGGCCTAAAGGTAGGGCGCATCGTACCTTCGCTCAATGCCCCTATTCGACGTTCGAAGCCCTTCAGAATTTGCCTACGGCCATGCGCCGGGAGCCATTTCGCTGCCCTTGTTCAGCGACGAAGAGCGGGCCGAAATCGGAACCGTCTACAAGCAGCAGTCCCCGGCTAAAGCGGTGCGGCTGGGCTTGAAGTACGCCGGACTGCGCATGGCCGACTTGGTGGCCGAGGTCGATGCCCACGTCAAGCGCAACATCACGCCCGTCGAAGTATACTGCTGGCGCGGAGGCCAACGCAGCGGATCCGTGGCGTGGTTGCTCGGCACCGCTGGGTACGACGTAAATCGCTGGGAAGGCGGCTACAAAGCCTACAGAGGGCGGGTGCTCGAATCCTGGGCTGCCGAACGGCCCTACGTCGTGCTGGCGGGCCTCACCGGTTCTGGCAAAACTGAAGTACTTCGCACCATGCTCGAACTAGGCGGACCCGTTTTGGACCTCGAGGGGTTGGCGAACCACAAGGGTTCCGCATTTGGCCAGATTGGCGAGCTGCCCCAGCCCACCAACGAACAGTTTGAGAACAACGGAGCCGTTCGCCTAGCCGAGCTCGACGGGCAGCCACGGATTTGGATTGAAGACGAATCGCGGTCCATTGGGCGTATTTGGCTGCAGCAGAGCTTTTTTGCGCACAAAAAATCGGCTCCGGTGGTGCTGCTTGAACGCAGCCTTGACGAACGGATTGAGCGACTGGTGGCGGCCTACGGACAAGCCTCCCGAGAAGAGCTCGCCGAAACGTTTGTACGCATTTCAAAGCGTTTGGGCGACCAAAATGCTCGGGCCGCCGTGGACCACGTCCAGCACGGCAACCTGGCCGACGCCGCCCGAATTGCGCTACACTACTACGACCGAACCTACGCCGAAAGCGTAGCCGCACGGACCGAAACCATCACCGCCCGCCTGGACGGTACCGGCAAGAGCGACGCCGAAGTCGCCCGCGAACTCCTTTCTTTGTCATGAAACTCACCGAATTCAACCCCGGATCCGGATGCGGATGCAAACTCGGCCCTGAGGCCCTTCAGTGCATACTCGGCGCAAGTGGTGTCCGTTCCAGCGATTTTTGGCCCCAGCTCTGGGTGGGCCACGAGCACGCGGACGACGCTGCCGTAGTTGACCTCGGCGACGGCCGCGGTCTCGTGCAAACCGTCGACTTTTTTACCCCAATCGTCGACGACCCCTACGACTTTGGCCGCATCGCGGCCACCAACGCACTGAGCGACGTGTACGCGATGGGTGGCAAGCCCATTTCAGCGCTGGCACTGCTCGCGTGGCCGATTGAGCGACTACCTGCAGAGCTGGCCGGCCGGGTAATTGAAGGTGCCCGCGATGTGTGCCGCGAAGCCGGGATTCCGCTCGCCGGAGGCCACAGCATCGACATTCCTGAACCGCTTTTTGGCCTTAGCGTCAGCGGAATCGTCGGCAAGTCGCACCTTAAAACCAACAACCAAGCCCAGCCCGGCGACGTGCTCTTTTTGACCAAACCCCTGGGCTTGGGCATCTTGGCCACAGCTACGAAGCGCGGAACCGCCACCGATTCCGACCTTGAATGGGCGCTCGCAACCATGCTCACCCGCAACGACATTGGGCCGGCACTGGCCGAAATTCCCGGGGTGCACAGCATGACCGACGTGACTGGTTTTGGCCTCGCAGGGCACTTGCTCGAAGTGGCCAGCGCCAGCGGCCTGCGGGCAGAACTGGACTTGGCTGCGGTGGCGACCTACGACCCCGAACGCCTTCGCGCCCTCTACCAGCAATTCTGCCTTCCCAACCTAACGACCACGAACTACCGGGCGATTCAGCCAGATTCGAGTCCGATGGATGGATACACCATGGCGGTGCTTTGCGACCCGCAAACCAGCGGGGGATTGCTCGTATTTGCGGGTGCAGACGCAGCGCCGCAGGTGCGCGAAGCCCTAGCGGCCAAAGGACTCAATGCTGAGCCCATTGGGCGAATGGCCGACTTTGACGCGGGAATTCCGCGGCTTTCGTTCACGGCGTAGTACAGAACTTACTGTGTATCGTAATATTGCAATGTAGCAATATTACGACACTATGGGTACCAGCCACACCGAATCATTTACGCCTGAGCACCTTGCGCTCGCCGATCTCTTTAAGGCTTTGGGCCACCCAGCTCGCCTCGCCATCGTACACGCCATCGCGGCCCAGCAGGCCTGCATCTGCGGAGAATTCGTAGAAATTACGGGACTCTCGCAAGCGACCGTGAGCCAACACCTCAAAGAGCTCAAGTCAGCCGGAATCATTCAAGGCAGTGTGCAGGGACCGAAAACCTGCTACTGCCTGTCAGCGACCGCACTAGCGCTGCTCAAAGCGACCGTCGCACAGCTTCAACCCCCTGCAGATCCATGCTGCTAGTTCCGCCAAAAGATGTACGGCCCGCGGCCGAAGCCATCGCGACGGCCCTGACCAAAGGTCCCATTCAGTTGCTCTTTGTCTGCACCCACAATTCGCGGCGCAGCCAGCTGTCAGAGGCCTTGGCGGCCCACCGGTGGCAGGGGGATCCCCGAATCACGGTGCGCAGCTGCGGAACCGAACAAACCTCCTGCCACCCCTCCACTGCGCGTGCGCTCGAAGACTTGGGCTGGGACGTCCGTGATCTTGGGAACGGTAAATTTCAGGTGCAGCGAGACCAGACGATGCTTAGTCTTTGGTCGAAAACGCTCGATGAGGTTCCGCGGGACCTACCCATCGTGGCGATGATGACCTGCGCCGAGGCCGACGAAGCCTGCCCGGCCATTGTGGGGGCGGTGGCCCGGATTCCGTGGCGCTACCCCGACCCCAAAACCGCAGACGGCACACCCCAGTCACGCGCAACCTACCGCACAATGGCCGAAGCCATTGCCAGCGACCTTGACGCCCTGTACCACGAACTCAAGCTCACCCCGTGAAATTTCTCGACAAGTACCTGACCCTATGGATTTTTGCGGCCATGGCGGCCGGAGTCGCGCTCGGTGCCTTTACCGACGTGGAATCCTACCTCAACACGACGCCTGGCAGCGTACACCCCGGTCTTGCGCTGGGATTGATCGCAATGATGCTCCCACCCTTGGCTAAGGTCAATTTGCGCGAACTCCCCAAGGTATTTACGCGTACCAGGCTTCTGACCACCTCACTCCTGCTCAATTGGGTCGTTGGACCCATCTTTATGTTTGCCCTTGCGTGGATTTTTGTGCGCGACCAACCCGCATACTTCAACGGACTCATTCTCATTGGATTGGCCCGCTGCATCGCCATGGTTGTGGTGTGGAACGACCTCGCGTGCGGCAACCGCGAGTACGCCGCAGGCCTTGTGGGGCTCAACAGCCTCTTTCAAATGCTCTTTTACGCCGCCTACGCGGGATTCTTTCTCAATGTGGTTCCGGCTTGGTTCGGAATGGCCGAACAGTCCATCCACATCGACGCTCGACTCGTGGGCGAGAGTGTGCTGATTTACCTCGGAATCCCCTTTGCACTCGGCCAACTACTTCGCTGGGCGAGCATTCGGGTGCGCGGCGAACGGTGGTTTTCTGAAGTGCTGGCTCCGCGCATTTCACCCGTGACCCTCGTTGCACTGCTCGCCACGATTGTACTCATGTTTTCGCTCAAGGGCGATCAGGTACTCGCCCTGCCTTGGGATGTGCTGCGCCTCGCGGTTCCGCTCGCCCTCTACTTCGCGGGCATGTTCGGATTCACCTTTTGGTTGGCCAAGCGGCAGGGCGCTGACTACCCCACCACGGCCGCGCTTTCGTTTACTTCGGCGGGAAACAACTTCGAACTGGCCATCGCCGTCGCCATTGCGAGCTTCGGACTTGGATCCGGCGAAGCCTTCGCGGGGGTGATTGGGCCGCTGATTGAGGTTCCGGCACTCATCCTGCTGGTGCAGGTGGCGCTCAAGGCACGCGCTCGCTTTGTAGCTTAGCCCCATGGGAGCCTTTACCACCACCTACCTCGGCAGCCTGCGCTGCGAAAACCTTCACGAGCAATCCGGAACCCGCATCCTTACCGATGCCCCAACGGACAACCAGGGTCAGGGTTCCGCCTTTTCGCCCACCGACCTGTGCGCGCTCAGTCTGACGACGTGCATCATCACCACGATGGGGATATACGCGAACATGAAGGATTTCCCCATACTCGCCGCCGAAGCGACGACCCACAAGCACATGGCCAACGACCCGCGACGCATTGCTCGAATTGAGGTACACCTCACCCTCACTCTAGCGGCCGATGCCACCGAGCGCCACGAGGAAGGCCTTCGCCGCATTGCGAACACCTGTCCAGTGTCGCGCAGCCTGCACCCTGACATTCACCAGGACGTGCATCTGACGTTTCTGAGGGCCGAAGCCTAACTAAAACCCTCCGGGGATGAACGGATTGACGCGCGGACTGAGTTCCGTAAGCGTTTGAAGCGCGTAGTCCACGCCGTACACGGCCGGAATCGTGCGCGAGGTATGGCGCGACCAGAGGGCGTAGGCGTTGGAACCGGTTCCGAGGTACAGCATTTGGTCGCCTGCCTTGAGGGCGGGTTGCTGCACGCCCTTCTCGAGGTAGTCGCCCGCAAAGCACAGCGGTCCAGCGAGGTCAGTGAGCACACGTTCACCCTCTAAGGCTTGGCCATCGCGCACCGGAAGCCAGTAAATTCCGCGCGGCTTGACGTATGCGTCACGCAGCAAAAAGTCCGCACCGAGGTGCAGGTAGGCCACTTGGCGGTCGCCGCGCTGCAGCACCCATTCCACGTCGCTCAGTGCGTAACCCGTGTGAAAATGGGTCCACTGGCCAAACTCCGTCACGAGCGCGTAGTCGGTCCAAAGCTCGGGAAGCACCTCGCGAAGCCGCGACGCGTAGGCAGTCATTTGCTCCGCCGTCCCGCCGACAAGGTGTTCGGGGAGCAGCCCTCCGCCGACGTCGAGCGTGTGAATTCGTCGCTCGGAACCAGCTACAGCGAGCGCCTCGTTGCAGCGCGCCGCAAGGTCCCGCAGGCGGGTAAGCGCACGCACGGCTCCGTCAAAGTTCCGCATCGACGAACCCGAATGCACGTGAAGCGCTTCAACCGGGTACTGAAGCACGGCCAGAACGATGGCGTCAGTGTTCGCGATGGGCTCGCCAAATTTGGACTCGTCACCACTCACATTATAGACACTCGGTGCGTCGGTCTCGACCATGGGGTTGATGCGAAGGCCCACCGTGAGGCGGTTGGCATGCGGCGCGATGCGCTCCAGCTCCTCGATGCTGTTGGCGTTGAGCAGCATTCCGGGGCTGTGGGCCGCGCAGTCGGCGATTTCGTGCGGACGCTTCACGGGCGAGTCAAAGACGATGCGCTCTGGGGGACAGCCTGCGGCGCGCGCGAGGCGAACTTCTTCCCAGGTCGCGGCTTCGAGTCCGAACCCGCGTTGTACGATGTGCTTCAGCACTTCGACGTGGGGCTGGGACTTGATGGCAACTGCGTGGTTGCAGCGGGGATGTGCCCATGCAGAGGCCAACGCGTTCAATTGGGCATCTAACGCGTTCCACGACACGAAGAGCACGGCCGAATCCTCAGGGCCTCGCGGGACCCGGCGGGCCACCCATAGAGCTTCGTCGCGCAGTGGATGCATGCCTACGACTCAAAAAGTTCGATAGCCGTGCGCTCGATCAAGTCGACCACGTGCAGGTCGTTGTAGGGATCAAAGCCGTTGGGCTCCATCAGCTTGCGGATGGAGTACGAACCGAGGGCCAAACGAATGAACGAGCGCTGGCCGTAGCGCACGGGTTGCCCGAGGAATACTCGATTGTATCCATTTAAACTCGGGTGCTCGCCCAAAACCAACGTATCAAACAGCTTTTTGAGCTCGTCGTAGTCCAACTCGCGTCCGCCCGCCGACACCGTGAACGAAATGATGCTGTCGTTGGTCAGTTCCATGTCGGGCATCATTCCGAAGCGGTCGCTCAGCGCAAGGCGGCCGATTACCACGCGGCTCCAGCGGCGAATGAGGGCATCGGTTTCATCTTGCGGAATCGCTAGGTAGGCCTCCATTTCGTCAAGGGCGATTTCCCAGCGCAGGCGCAGGCCTGCATTCGCGTGGTCGGGCCAAATCGAGCGTAGTTGGGGCAAATCAGGTGGCGCGTCCGCAGCCGTAAACAGGCGGCCGTAGTCGCGCAAATGCTCTGCGGGCTGGCCCATGAGCAGCTCGGTCCAAAACTTCGGAACCAGCAGCGCCCCACAAAACGGCGGAGCCTGGTAGAACTTCGATCCCGTCACCATCAGCATGACGCCTTTGGAGAGCAGCTCGTGCACCAAGGCACGGTGCGTGCGGAACTGGCACATGTCCACGACCCACATGACGCCCTCGCGGAACTCGTCGATGATGTCAAGATCGTCCTTGATTCCGGACTTGGATCCGAACACCAGATTGCCCACAATGGGCTGACCCGGGCGCGCCGCAATGATGTCGCGAATGGCCTGCTTGCGGTCGGCAATGTGGCCGCTCACCTCGCGGGCCGGCAAAAACTGAACGTCGACCTGAAACGAGTCAGTGACGATCTCGCCCTTAGGCACCGCGTCGCCGTACTGGTTGGTGTTCGCGTAGTACTTGCCTTCGGCGGCCAAAATCGAGCCTGACCCGAGTTCTTCGGGGCAACTCACGATGTTGGTAATCGTTTGACCCGGGTGCAGCATGGACTGCATCAGCAGCGGCCAGTACATCATGTCGCTGCCCGAAGGGCCGTAGTAGATGTGGAACTCGTCACCGCGACCGCCGTCAAAAAGCGTTTGCATGCGCTTGGTCTGCTGGCGGATCCACGACGCATCATCTGATGTGCGGTACTCGCGCTCAAACCGCTCGGCGCTGCGGTGGCCGTCGGGCGTGAGGGTTCCGCACGTGCACGACCCGCGCATCAGCAGCCCCTCGTACTTGGTGGGGTGCAGGTGGTACTGGTTGGCGCCGGTCTCAGGGCGAATGGCGATGCGCTCGTCGCAGCCCGCCAGAAGAAGTTCTTCAATCATTTTTTAATGCGGTAGGCCCGATGCTTCAGGCCGTTACTCTGTTCAATGGTAAGCCATCCGAAGTGGCTGTCGTGCACGAGGCGGGCTTCAGACTGGCCCAGTTGGCGCACAAGCGCTTCTTCGGCCTCAAAATGGCCGATAAAGTCGTGTTCGCCAGCATAGGCATGGCGCTGCCCCTCAAGGATGCGGTCTGCGGACGGCTGCGCGCGGTACCAGGCGCCCTCGCCGATTCCGCCCAAGTAGATTGAATCCTGCGGAACCCCTTCGGGGCGAACCGTAGGCTCATCGAGCTTGCCCACCACTTCATCGCGGTGCAAATGCCCTGTTTTGCTGCGGCTTACCGAGGCAAAAATATTGGCGGTCACGTCCCACCAAGCCTTGATGAGCGGAGCCTGCTTCCACTCGGAGTGTCCGTTGCGCCATTCGAGGTAGCGCTCCCCATCTTGGGCCGCGGCCAGCACGTTAAAGTACGGAGTCGGAGCTGTGTAGGTCACCGGGCGCTTGTAGCGCGAATAGTGGGCGGGTTCGTGGTCAATGCCGGCGAGCAAGGACGTTTGCACAAACCGCGCGCAGTTGGTTTGCTTGGGATCAAGCCCGTGGTAGCCGATCAGGCCGCCGAACTGCAGGTCGCGTGCCTTGGTCTCAACCTTGTGTACGTCCGGCGTGTAGTACACGCTTAACTGAAGCAAGCCTTCACCATGGGTCTGTGCTGATTTCGTGTCGAGCTCGCGGCAGACCGCATCAATGTTGGTGAGTCGGCCCTGCTCGTCCCACTGCGGAACCGTCGCAAACGACAGCGCCGGATCGGTCTCGGCGGAACGAATTCGCCCCATGCGACGCGGGGTAATGTAGCGGCCAAAATCGTAGTAGCGCAGTGACGAACCCTCAGCAATCATCATGGCTGCATGACCCACCATCATGTTGACGTTTTTAACCACACCAATTGAACGAAGAAACTTCACAATTCCCTCTTCTCCTCGAGCAGTCACCTCAGGCCATGCCAGCACCAAAACAGCGGAGTTCCGCGGCAAATTCGCCATAGAATGCAAAGGTGGGGTTAAATCGGCATTGCTACAAATGTGATATAGGTCACAAATAATTCGAGCTGAAAAGTATAGGTTTAACCTAACCCTTACATCCAATTACCATGAACACATTTGACGTACTTATCGTCGGCGGCGGAACCGGCGGAATCATGACCGCGGCGCAAATTCGCCGCAAACTTCCAAAGCTAAGCGTGGCTGTGTTTGAGCCCAGCGAAGACCACTGGTACCAGCCCGCCTGGACGCTCGTGGGCGCCGGGACGTTTAACATGGCGGCGACCAAGCGCAAAACCGCGACCTACATGCCCAAGGGCGCCACGTGGATCAAAGAGCGCATCGGCAGCCTTCAACCCGAACACAACCAAGTCACCACCGAAGGCGGAACCGCCTACGGATACCGCTACCTCATTTTGAGCCCTGGACTCGTATACGACATGAGCTTGCTCCCCGGCTTGGCTGAGGCGCTCGAAACCCCGTACGTCTGCTCGAACTACATCGATCCCGAAAAGACGTGGAACATCCTAAGGAACTTTAAAGGAGGCAACGCCGTATTCACGCAGCCCACTACCCCGATCAAGTGCGGTGGTGCGCCCCAAAAGATTATGTACTTGGCCGAGCACTACTTCAGAAAGCATGAGCTCCGAGAGAAAACTAATGTGGTTTTTGCCACCCCAGGGGGCGTAATTTTTGGTGTGAAGGAATTCGCCAAAACACTCAACCACATTATCGCGAGCCGGCACATCATTTTTAAACCCTTTTATTCGCCGATAAGCATTGACGGCAAGGCCAAGACCATCACCTTTCGCTACAACACTGCGATGGCGGGCAACGACTGTATGACGCAGAAAAACGTCAAACTGCACGAAGAGGTCCAGGGCGATACCGAAATGGTGATGCCGTACGACATGCTTCACTTGGCTCCGCCCCAAACCGCGCCAAAGTTCATTCAGCAGAGCCCCTTGGCCGTGGCAGAGGGTCCCAACAAGGGCTGGCTCGAGGTCGACATCCACAAGCTCAACAACCCGAAGTTCCCGAACGTTTACGGAATTGGCGACAGTGCCGCGCTTCCGACTGCCAAAACGGGTGCGGCCATTCGCAAGCAAGCACCGGTGGTTATCGAGCAAATTCGCGCGGCAGAGGCCAAAACAACCACACCCTTTGAATACCAGGGATACTCTAGTTGTCCGTTGGTTACCGGCTACGGTAAAATGGTACTGGCTGAGTTCAAGTACGACAACGTACGCGATAGCGACCCCTTAATTAGCACCTTTGTAGACACCACCAAAGAGTCGTGGCTCATGTGGATCCTCAAGAAGTACGGCCTGCCCTACTTGTACTGGAACCAAATGCTTCGCGGCAAGATGTAAATCCTTTGAACGGTCTTCGGAACTTCGGTCGCCTTGTGCGACCGAAGTCACTTTAGACCTATTCTAAAAAGTTCAATTTTGCGCTCATGATCATCATTGCCTACCTCGCTTCACTGCTCATTGGCCTTTCGCTCGGACTTCTCGGCGGAGGCGGGTCCATCTTGACCCTACCGGTTCTCGTGTACCTTTTCGGAGTTGACACTGTGGATGCCACGGCCTACTCCCTCTTTATTGTGGGTGCGACGGCCCTCGTGAGCATTGTTCCCAAGGCTCGAGCAGGCGAAGTGGACTTTAAAACGGCACTGTGGTTTGGACTCCCGTCGATTGCGGCGGTGTACTTCACGCGCTCGGTTATCATGCCCGCGATTCCGGACCCAATTTGGACCTCAGGCGACTTCGCCCTTGGCAAAGGCACCACCCTCATGCTGCTCTTTGCCGTACTGATGGTGTGGGCAGCCCGCGGAATGATCAAAGGCCGCAAGCCCGTTGACCCGAATGCACCCAAAAAGGAACTCAGTCCGGCCGCCAAGGTGGGCTTGGTCCTCGCCGAAGGCGCTGGTGTCGGAATCCTCACCGGTCTCGTTGGTGCCGGCGGCGGATTTTTAATTATCCCAGCCCTCGTGCTCGTGACCGGCCTCGAAATGAAGGTGGCCGTCGGCACTTCGCTCACCATCATCGCGTTCAAGTCACTCATCGGATTCACCGGCGACCTCGACCACTTGGATGCCGACTGGACGCTGCTTTTGAGCGTGACTGGAATCGCGATTGCTGGCATGATTGTGGGAACCATCCTGTCCAAACGCATTGCCTCTGGCCCCCTTCAAAAGGCCTTTGGATGGTTTGTCCTGGTTATGGGCCTCTTTATTTTGACCAAAGAATTTTTATCGTAAACCTACCCTTGACGTAACTTGAAACCCACTATGAACGTAGAACAGATTTACACCGGATGCTTGGCTCAAGGAGCCTACTTTATCTCGTCAAACGGCGAAGCCGTGGTCATTGACCCCTTGCGCGAAACCAAGCCCTACCTCGACCGTGCTGAGTCTTTAGGGGTGAAGATCAAGTACATCCTTGAAACGCACTTTCACGCCGACTTCGTATCAGGCCACGTGGCCCTTTCAAAGGCCACAGATGCCCCCATCGTGTACGGACCCAACGCCAATCCCGAATTTGAGGCCCACATTGCCACCGACGGTGAAGTACTTCATGTAGGAGATGTGACCATCGAGGTGCTGCACACCCCAGGCCACACTATGGAGTCTACGTGCTACGTCCTTCGCAACGAAGCGGGCGAGCAAGTGGCCATTTTCTCGGGCGACACCCTCTTTTTGGGTGACGTTGGCCGTCCTGACCTGGCGCAAAAGGCCGCGAGCATGACCCAAGAGGATCTCGCGAGCATCCTGTTTGACTCACTGCGCACCAAGATCATGACGCTTCCGCCGTCCATCACGGTCTACCCTGGCCACGGAGCCGGTTCGGCCTGCGGCAAGAACATGAGTAAAGAGACCGTCGGAACCCTCGCCGAGCAGCTCGAAACCAACTACGCCCTTCGCGCCGACATGACCCGCGAAGAGTTCATCAAAGAAGTAACCGACGGACTGGGCGTGCCCCCCGCCTACTTCCCGATGAACGTAGCCATGAACAAAAAGGCTATCCCAGGTGCCGAAGAAGTGCTTGCCGAGGCATCTAAAGCGTTTGAGCCCGTGGCCTTCAAGGCCATGGTAGGCGAAATGGACGCACTCGTGCTCGACACCCGCAAGCCCGACGACTTTGCGGCCGGACACGTACCTGGATCCATCAACATCGGAATCGACGGCCAGTTCGCTCCGTGGGTGGGTGCATTGATTCCGACCGACCAGACCTTGATGATCGTGTGCGAACCCGGCCGTGAGGATGAAGTCATCACCCGTTTGACCCGTGTAGGCTACGACCGCGTGCTGGGCTACCTCGAGGGCGGAATCGCCACGTGGACCCAAGCCGGAATGGATACCGACACCGTCACCCGAATCACCGCGACCGAACTCGCGGAGCGCCTGGCTGCAAAGCCCGAACTCAACATCATCGACGCACGCAAAGAAGGCGAATGGACGGCCCAAAACCTTCCGCAAGCCAAAAACATTGCGCTTGACGATTTGAATGTGAAGTTCAATGAGCTCCCCACCGGCAGTACCATGCACATTCACTGCGCGGGCGGCTACCGTTCGATGATCTACGCCTCGATTCTTAAGAGTCGCGGAATCCACGACCTCGTGGACGTCATCGGCGGATTTGGGGCGATCAAGGACACTCCAGGCCTCGAAACGAGTGCCTACGTGTGCCCAAGTACGCTCAAGAAGCTTGAAGAAGAAAAGGCCGCGGCACAGGCTGAGGCCGTTGCCGCGGGCGATGCGCCCAAGGGATTCATGGGCTGGCTGAAGAGCCTGCTTGGGTAATCTCCGTCGCTGTTCCATAAAAAAAAGCCGGCCCGCAAGGGTCGGCTTTTTCTTTGCGCGGGTGGCTGAAGCTACTCGCGGATCCAGCGGTGGCCGCGGCCGCCGACTAAACCGATTCCGCCCACCACATTGCTGAAGATGGGCACGGGCTGCGTGAAGGGTCCGCCGCCGTTTTGTGCGGCTTGAAGCGAACGCTCGTACTTCACCGTGGCCTCGTCGAGCTTCGAGATTTTGAGCTTGGTCGGCGTTTCAGAAACCCACTTAAACACTTTCACTTCAATGCTGCGGGTTTGACCCAAAAACAGGGCATTGTCAAAGTCAATTTTGTCGCCAAAATCACCTCCGAATGCGGGCTGCAGCACGAGCGGATCGTCGGAATCTGAGTAAATCGGATACTGGCCCCACGTGGTGTCTGCGATGTCTTCAAAAAATTCGAGGCGGTAAATTCCGGGAACTCCGTCGTCCTGCAGCGTCACGCGCATCAGGACGTAGGGCATTCCGAACATGCCGTTACCCGGGTTGTAGCCGATGGAATCCAAGCTGAAGGTTCCGCCAAGGGCAAAGCCCTTCGCTGACCCCTGAACTTGAGGAAGGCCTCCCCACTCGGCCTTGATCGTGACCATTTGGGCGGCCGTGGGCTTCACCGGGCTGTAGTAAAAACCATCGGGGTTTCCGTCGGAGCGAAGCGTGTCGAGGACGTTGCCCAGGGAGTCTTCGGCCCAGACCACGGCGTCGGCAATGCGCTGGGGCTCGCCCTGGTCGAGGATTCCGACGGTGCGGCTCAAGTGCGCCTTAAGCGATTGGCTCGGGTTGATGTCGGCGTAGAGCACGAGCACGGGATCCACTTGCTCGGCGTCAAACGGAATAATGCGTTCGCAGGAGGACCCGACAAGGACGGCCGCTGCAGCAATGAGTAACTTTTTCATTGATTTAGAATTCAAATGAGTACGAAATGGACGGAATCAACGGAAAGAGTCCGTATCCCTTGAGCACGCGGTTGTCGCGGTCGTCGTAGCCAAAGTCCATGTAAAAAATGTTGATGCGGTTGTAGGCGTTGTATACGCCAAACTGCCAGGCCCCGTCGCCCCAGCGGGTTGGGCGCTTCCACGTGAGCGAAATGTCGGCGCGGTGGTAGGCGGGCTCGCGGAACGAGTTGCGTCCGTCGATGGCCTCCACTGTTTGAAGCCAGGTTCCGTCAAACGCGTCCTCGGGGCGGGCAAACATTTTGCGGGTGGCAAGCGTCACGGCGCGGCCGGTTCCGTACACAAATACGGCGCCCATTGAGAGGTTTTCGCTGAAGCTGTGGTTGAACACCACACTCAGGTCGTGGCGGCGGTCGTAGGTGTAGGGGAACGGGTTGCCGAAGTTGAGTTCGTCAAACTGCCGTGTGGTCTTGGCCAGCGTGTAGCCAATCCAGCCCGTCGACTTGCCGGTCTTTTTCTCGAGCAAAAATTCGCCGCCGTAGGCCCATCCGCGGCCGGTAGTGACCTTGGTCTGCCAGTCGCTGAATCCGAGAAAAAAGGTCGCGCCCTCTTTGTACTCAATCAGGTTGCGCATGTCTTTGTAGTAGCCCTCAATGCTGAGTTCCCAGCCCTTGCCGAGGTTGTGGGCGTAGCCGATGGCGGACTGCCATGCCTCCTGGGGGCGGACGTTTTCAGTGACCGGAACCCACAAATCCGTGGGCAGTCCGATGGTCTGGTTGGCCAACAGGTGCAGGAACTGCGCCATTTGCACGTAGCTCCACTTGATCGATCCGCGCTCGCTGACGAGGTAGCGCGCCGAGATGCGGGGCTGAACACTGAGGTAGTTCTTGGTTCCGACATTAAAGCCGTTGGCGTGAAATCCGGCATTGACGCGCAGGCGGTCGTTCAGCGCAATGTCGACAAGGCCGTAGGCGACTTGGTCCAGGGCGCGCTGGGTCGTCGACCCAAATGAGGTGTCGAGGTTGCTACCGCCATCGCTCCAGTTCCAGCTGCTGACGCCCGGTTCAAAGGTGTGCTGGGTAACGCTCGCGCCCCACTTAAAGGTGGTTTTGGAGTCCCAACGGTACTCAAAGTCCCACTTGCCTCCGATGTCCTCGATCGAGCTGAGGTAGGCGATCGCGTACTTGCTCGTGAAGGCGCCAGTGGGCGACTCTTCGCGGTCCTCACCTTTGATGTCGGTGATGAATCGGTAGCGGCTGTAAGTCGCCGTGGCGTTCGAGAACAGCTTCGGGCTCATCACCCACGACCAGCGCGCGGTGGCGATTTGGTTGCCCCAGTTTAGCGAGTTGTCGATTGAATTGGTATAGCGCGTCCCGTTGAATTCATAGGAATCGCTGGTGCGGGCATAGGCCTCGTCCAAGCCCTGGTAGTAGCTCAGGTAAATCTGGTGGTTGCGGTTGATTTGGTGGTTGATCTTGCCGTTGAGGTCGTAGAAGTAGTATCCGCCGCGTGTATTCGGATCCTGGGCCGCAATAAGCGGCTGCGCCAGCACGTCGAGGTAGGTGCGGCGGGCGCTCAGAAGCACTGAGGTGCGGTCCTTCCACAGCGGTCCTTCGACGGTGAGCTTGCTCGAAATCAGCCCGATGGCTCCGGTAGCCTTCCACTCTTTGCGGTTGCCCTCTTTCATGCGGACGTCGAGTACGCTCGACAGACGGCCGCCGTAGTTAGCGGGGAATCCGCCTTTGATCAGGTCCACTGAGTTAATCGCGTCGGCGTTGAAGACGCTAAAAAATCCGAAGAGGTGGTTGACGTTGTACACCGGCACCCCGTCGATCAGCATCAGGTTTTGGTCGGGGCCGCCGCCGCGGACGTAGAAGCCAGAGGTGCCCTCGGTTCCGCTTTGCACGCCGGGCATGAGCTGAATAATTTTCAAAATGTCGGTCTCACCAAGTAGCACGGGCAAGTTTTTCACGGACTTCATACTGAGCGAAACCGTGCTCATCTGCACCTCTTCTTGAATAGGACGGTCGGCAACAACCTCGACCTCATTGAGTTGCACGTCAAGTGGCGTGAGCAGCAAATCCGCCTTTGCGGCGCCCGATCCCGGCCGCACGGTGCGCAACGCAGGGTTGAATGTGGGGTAGCTCGCCTGAAGCCGGGCGGAGTCGCCCTGCACGGTCAGGCTGTAGAATCCGTAGGCGTTGGTTTGGGTCGAACGGCCAGTGACGGCATCGTAGACGTAGGCGCTGATGAGCGCCTCTCCGGACGAAGCGTCGCGCACAAATCCGCTTGCCGTCCACGTGCGCTGGGCCCACGCTTCCGCGCTGAGGGCAAGTGCAAGAACTGCCAACACGGCCTGCTTCTTTAGTAAAAACTGCATGAATTCAGAAATTTAAGTACAAAGATGCGGCCTTGACCGCGGCTTTAACTATGTTTGGATGCACAAAATCACCCCAACGTTGCATATGCAATTCAACAAACTACTCCTTTTTGCGGGCGCCGCCTTGCTCAGCCTGCAGCTCAGTGCCCAAACTTTGACGCAAACGGTTCGCGGAACCGTCGTGGACGTCGACTCGAAGTACCCCCTGCCCGGTGCCGTCGTGCGCGTTGGCGACCAAACGGTTCAAACCGATGAAAACGGGCAATTCACCCTGCGCAACGTGCCCATTGGCCGCCAAACCGTTGTGGTCAACATGTTCGGATACGAATCCCGCAACCAGGCCATTGAACTGAATTCCGCCAAAGAAGCGGTCCTGCAGTTCGGACTTTTGGAATCGAGCGTCAGCCTCGAAGAAGTGAGCGTCACGGCGACCCCAGCCGGCCAGGCCAAAAACGAAATGGCGACGGTCAGCGCCCGACAGTTCAGCGTTGAAGAGACCAACCTCTACGCGGGCAGCCGCGGCGAACCCGCTCGTATGGCGACCAACTTTGCGGGCGTTCAGGGATCCGATGACCAGCGCAACGACCTCGTCGTGCGCGGCAACACTCCGTCGGGCGTGCTCTACCGCATGGAGGGCATCAACATTCCCAACCCCAACCACTTCAGCATTCCTGGCACCGGCGGCGGCCCCGTGACCATTTTGAACAATAAGTTCCTCGCGAATTCCGACTTTTTTACCGGAGCCTGGCCCGCCGAGTACGGCAACGCCATCGCGGGTGTCTTTGACCTGCAGATGCGCGACGGCAACAACCAAAAATTCGAAGGCAGCGCGCAGCTCGGCCTGCTCGGAACCGAGCTCATGCTCGAAGGCCCGCTCGGCAAGGGCGCCAAGGCCCCCAGCTTTTTGGCCGTCTACCGCTACTCGACGCTCAGCCTCTTTCAGTCGCTCAACATCAACCTCGGAACCAACGCCATTCCCCGCTACCAAGACGGGGCGTTTCGCCTGACGTTTCCGCAGAAAAACGGAGGCAAAATCGCCGCCTGGGGCATGTTTGGCGTTAGCGACATTGACATCTTGATCAGCGAGCAGACCGACACCTCGGGATTTGAGAGCTACGGTTCAACCGACCGCGACCAGTACTTCGGCAGCGACATGTTTGTGGGCGGAATCAACTACAGCAAACCGATCAACAAAACCACCTACATCAAGGCAGGCGTAGCGGCTTCGACGGCCGTGATCCGCGCGGTCAACACCAAGCTTCAGCGCGAAATCGGCGACCTCGGCGGCGGCCAGTTCGGCTGGATCGTCACGGCCAACGACACCATGCTCAACTACACGTTTAAAGAGAATAAGATTCACGGATTCTTCTCGTACAACAAAAAGCTGAGCACCCGCAGTACCCTG
The DNA here is from genome assembly GCA_965657195.1 of uncultured Schleiferiaceae bacterium. Classification (GTDB taxonomy): domain Bacteria; phylum Bacteroidota; class Bacteroidia; order Flavobacteriales; family Schleiferiaceae; genus TMED14. The sequence continues at coordinate 7,222 of CBFHNK010000015.1, read as the reverse complement.
CAGGCCGGCATCAACGTCGACCTCTACATGCTCGACTACCAAGATTCGGTGCGGCAGTTTGACGGCGTTACCGGAATCCTCCCCCCCTGGCGCAAGCAGTGGAACACGCAGACTCAGTGGCCCGTGGTCCAGCCCTACGTGAGCTACAAAAGCCGCCTTAACGAAAAAACCACCTTCACCGCCGGCGTGACCTCGCTCTACCTCGGGGTCAACGACAAGTCGTTCATGCCGCTTGAGCCGCGCGTCGGCCTGAGCTACCAGGCCACCGCGACCGACCGCTTCTTTGCGGGCAGCGGCTTGCACGCCCAGGGTCAGGCTCCCTACCTCTACTACTACGCTGTGACGACGCAAAACTTTGACCCGCTCGAGCACAACCCCGACCGCATCGGCCTCATGAAGTCGGCCCAGGTCGCCGGCGGATGGGAGCGCACCTACAAGGGCTTGCCCGTGCGCACCAAAATCGAGGCCTACTACCAGTACCTCTACGACATTCCCGTTGAGGTTCGTTCGAGCGCGTTCAGCATGGTGAATGCGGGTAGCGGATTTGGACGCATTTGGCCCGACACGCTTCAAAATACCGGCACGGGCCGCAACTACGGCCTCGAACTGACCGCTGAGCGATTCTTTGCGGGCGGAGTCTACTTCCTGGCCACCGGTTCGCTTTTTGACGCGAAGTACCGCGGTTCCGACGGCGTCCTGCGCAACACCATTTTCAACGGACGCTACGCGTTCAACCTGCTCGCAGCCAAGGAATTCAAACTCGGCCCCAACAACCGATTCACCCTGGGCGGCAAGTTCACCACCGTGGGCGGACGCTGGTTTGGCGACAAGGTGGACCAAAACGCCACATTGCGCACCGGCGAAATCGTGTTCGAGCAGGCCGGTTTCAATACCGTTCAGTACCGCGCCTACCAGCGCCTTGACCTCAAACTCGGATACAAGTGGAACTACCCCAACCTGGCTTGGGAATTTGGTCTGGACATCTCAAACCTTACCGGAGCCCAGAACATCCTGACCCTGACCTACGTTCCGGGACTTGACAACCCCGCGACGACCGATACCGACGAGGGCATTCGCGAAGAGTACCAGCTCGGACTCTTCCCCGTGTTCTACTTGCGCTGCGACTTTTAATTCGCTGGCGCGACGGGGGTAAGGCCCTAACGGCTGAAGGCCTAGTTTTGCAGCTTCATGCGCAAACTGGGCCTTTTTCTATTTCTCGCGGCATGCACCGCAAGCTTCGGCCAGACCATCTCGGTCACCGAACACGAAGTTCCGACCAAGCCCGACCGCGTCGTCATCGACGGATCCATGGCGGCTGGCGAATGGTCCGGAGCCTTGAGCCTACCGCTCAGCTGGGAGATCAATCCCGGCTACAACACCCCTGCCCCGCTGGCCACCGAAGGCTTCATCTTCAAAGACGACCAGGCCCTGTACGTGGCCTTTCGCTGCAGCGTCGACCCCACCGACTTCAGGGCCAACCTCAACCGCCGCGACGCGGCTTGGGAAGACGACTTTGTCGGAATCGCCCTCGACGTCTACGGCGACACGCGCAACATGGTCTTTTTGGGCTCCAACGCGTACGGAGTCCAGCTCGATGTGCGCAAAAACGACCCCGCCAACCACATGGATGACCAAATGGACGTTTCGTACGACGTCGAATTTGAGGCCCAAGGCGCGCGCAGCCCTGGCGAATACACCGTCGAACTACGGATTCCGTTCAACGCCCTGCAGTTTGGCAGCAGCAAGCGCCAGCGCTGGAAGTTCACCTTCTTTCGCCAGACCTACACCAAAGGCGTGCAAATCAACGTGCAGGCCAACCCCCAGTACCGCGAAATCTTCTGCGCCGACTGCCAGTTTGCCCACTCGATGATTTTGGACGGAATCAAACCCAAGCTCCGCCGCCAACTCATACCCTACGCCTTCGGAAGCGCCGTGGGCGAGCCTAGGTCGGCCGTGCAGCCGGGCGCTAAGGTGGGTGGTTCCGCGTTCATCGGACTCGACGCCGCCTCTTCAGTCGAGATCGCGCTGAACCCCGACTTCAGCAACGTCGAAGCCGACGTCGCCCAGGTGGCCGTCAACTCGTCGTTTGCGCTCTTCTACCCCGAGCGCCGCCCCTTCTTTATCGAGGGTAGCGACCAGTTCGCCACGCGCCAGAACTACGTCTACACCCGCAGCATTGCCAACCCCTTGGGGCTGACCAAATTCACCAACCAGGGCCAGAAGTACCGCAGCTACGTGCTCACGGGCTACGATGCGGCGTCGCCCTACCTGGTTCCGGGGCGCAATTTTTCGGCGTACGGAACCTCTGGTGCCAACTGGTCGACCATCGCACGCATTCAGCGCCGCCTGCCCTATGCGTCGGGCATTGGGCTTCTCGGAACCCAGCGCACCTACTTCGACGGCGGAAGCGGTTCGCTCGCCGCAGCCGACGTCAACCTGCGGATCAGCGACGCCCTGCGCTTTAAAGCCGAAGTCGCATTTAGCGATACCCGCGAACCCAATGCCGACTGGATCTCGGGAGGCGAAAACTTCAAAGGGCGCACAGCCGCCCTCGACGGCGAGCGCTTTCAAGGCATAGCGATGTACGGCGGACTGGTGCGCCAGTCGAAGCACTGGACGCTCCGCGCCGACGTGATGGGCCAAAGCCCCACCTTCAGGGCCGAAATGGGCTTCGAACCGCAAAACGACTGGATGCGCTACGAGCTGGGCGCCAGCTACAACGCATTCCCCAACAAAAAGTGGGTCAAGACCTGGGGCGTGTACAACGAGGCGACGCAGTTCAGGTACTTTGACGGCGATCTGCGCCAAAACCACCACCTCGTTTGGGGCTGGATCCAGTGGGGCGGCAACCTGCGCAGCAGCTTTTTTCACCGCTTTCGCTTTGACGAAGTGTTTAAAGGCGTTCACTTCAGCAACCTGCGCACCTTGGGCACCAACCTCAACTGGCGCCCTAGCCAAACGTTTAACGCGGGTGTTGAGCTCAACACCGGCCAGAGCATCGCCTATAACGAATCCAATTTGCGGCTGGGACGCACTCGCAATATTTCGGTCAACGCCCAAGTTCAGTTTGCCGGCCAACTGCGCTGGAACCACATGCTGAACCACGCCCAAATGCACGAACTCAACGGTTCAGAACTTATCTACCGCGGATTCATCTACCGAAGCGGCCTCGAATGGTCGCTTACACGCGCTACCGAACTGCGTTTGGTCGGCCAGTGGGACGCGTTCAACGCCAACCTCTTGGTGCAGCCAGTCCTCACCTACCGACCCAACGCCTTCACCCTGGTGTACGCCGGAGGCCAGTACGTTCAGGGCGCATGGCAAGCCTACCTCAAGGGTCAGGTGGCTTTGGGGTCGTAGCGAGACGCATACTTCTGGTTTCTTGTTGCTGGTTTCTGGTTTAAACCAATTACCACTAACTAGAAACTCGAACGAGAACGAGTAACTAGGAGCGAGAAACTCAAACAAGTAACCAGCTACGAGTAACTAGTTTTTATATGTTTAAACATTTAGTTGTACGTTTGCATCATGACCGTCGATGTATTCAGTGACATTACGTGCCCCTTTTGCTACATCGGCAAGCGGCACCTCGAGGGGGCGTTGGCCGAACTCGGAATCTCAGATGCCGAAATCCGCTTTCGCAGCTTTGAGTTGGACCCGGGCGTGGCGGATTCCGACCTCGGAACCCTCAGCACCGTGAATTTGGCCGCCAAAAAAGGAATGAGTGTGGCCGATGCCGAGCGCATGACCCAAGCTGTGGCCTACCGGGCAAGCCAGGTGGGGATCCAGATGGACTTCACCAAGGCCAAGGTGGTGCGAACCCGCGATGCGCACCGACTTCTGCAGTGGGCACGCGCCCAGTCGCTCGAGGCAGCGGCTCGGCTCAAAGAAGAACTGATGCGCGACTACTTCTGTGAGGGCGTAAACCTCAACGGGGCCGACGCCCTCGCCGATGCGGCGGCCCGCGCGGGCCTGGACCGCGAGGCTGCTCACGCCGTGGCCAGCGATCCGACGTCCTACCATTCTGAAGTGGACGCCGACGTGGCCTATGCTCAAAAGTTGAATGTGCGTGGGGTTCCGTTTTTTGTATTCAACAACCGCATCGGGTTGAGCGGAGCCCAGCCCGTGGCCACGTTTGCCGCTGCGATGCGCGAATCGATCGAAGCCGCACCGTGACCGCAGCTGAACTGGACCGCTGGCTGGGCAGCACCCGCACCGAACGCATGCCGGTGCTCTTTTTGGGCCACGGCAGCCCGATGAACGCCATTGAAGACAACCTCTTCACCCGAGGGATTCATGCGAAGGGCGCTGAGCTTCCGAAGCCTCGGGCCATTCTGTGCATTTCGGCGCACTGGGAAACGTTTGGAACCCAATTCACCGCCATGGGCCAGCCGCGCACGATTCACGACTTTGGAGGCTTCCCGGAGTCGCTGTACCAAGTGCAGTACCCCGCGCCCGGGATGCCGGCGCTGGCGGGGGCCGGAGCTGAACTGACCCACGGTGCCCTCGACCACGACAAATGGGGGCTTGACCACGGTGCGTGGAGTGTGCTGCTGCACTTGGTTCCGAACGCGGATGTGCCAGTGGTGCAAATGAGTTTGGACCGCCGAAAAACTCCGGCCGAGCATGTGGCTTTGGCGAAGCAGCTGACGGAGCTGCGGCGTCGGGGCGTGCTCATCGTGGGCAGCGGAAACATGGTGCACAACCTTGGCCGCGTGGCCTGGGACCGCATGAACCAGGTAGGTTTTGCCTATGACTGGGCCACTGAGGCGCACGATGTATTGATGGAACGCGTGCGGGGCCAGCGCCTCGACGAGCTGGCGCAGTACGCCCGCTTGGGTACTGCGGTGCAGTACGCGGTTCCGACCCCCGAACACTACCTACCCATGCTGTATGCGTTGGCGCTGCGTGAGTCCGATGAAGCGCTTGAAGTGTTTAACGACTACGCCTTGGCAGGTTCGCTGACGATGACGTCGCTCGCACTCGGAATCAAGGCCCAATCGTGACCCAAATCACATATTAGGTTCGCCCAAGTCAAGTCTTTTGCGGCAGAATTCTGCCCCATGAAGAGCCTGCTTACCTTAATTGCAGCCGCCGCACTGACGGCCCTACACGCCCAGCACCAACCCGCCGCGGACCAAGCGGATCCCCACCACCACCGGCATCCCGTGCGTGTAGCGCTGCTGCTGGGTCACGGAATGGTTCCAGAAGTACCGGGTGACGGAGTGTATTTTGTGCCATCGTGGGGCCTCGACGTAGACTACCACCTTTCCGACAACTGGTCACTCGGTTGGCACAGCGACGTCGAAATTGAAAACTACATGGTTGCGCTTCCGGACGGCGAAGAGGTCGAACTCGAAATGCCGCTCATCACGACATTGGACGTTTTTTACCGCCTCAACCACAACCTTTTGGTCGGAGTAGGCGGCGGACTCACCCTTGAAAACACCGAGTGGAAGCCCCTGATGCGCGTGGCGGTTGAGGGCGAGGTTCCGATGAACGACCGCTGGGAATGGACCCCTACCCTCTTTTTGGACCAGCGACTCGACGGCCGCCAAGTCTGGACCTTTGCCGTGGGCGTCGCGCACTACCTTTAGCGCATGATTGAAGTATCGGTGCGGATTTCGGTTCCGCGCGCCACCGCTTGGGCCTGTTTTACCGAGCCCGAACACATTGTGAACTGGAATTTTGCCGGCGACGACTGGTGCTGCCCCACGGCGTCGAACGACGTGCGCGTGGGCGGAACCCTGAATTCGCGCATGGAAGCCCGCGACGGATCGTTTGGGTTCGATTTTGAGTCCACCTACACCGCGGTTGAACACTGTGCGCACCTCGCACTCACCATGAGCGACGGCCGCACATGGACCGTGGACTTCGCCGACGATGGCGAGGGCGCCTGCATCGTGACCGAGCGATTTGATCCCGAATCTGAGAACAGCCACGACATGCAGCGCATGGGCTGGCAGATGATTCTGGACCGCTTTGCAGCCTACGCGGCTAACGTTTAGGCGCAGAAGTTAGTGGACCACCGAGACGCGAAGCGTCGCGGTTCCGCCCAAGGACTGCACCCTAATAAGATAGAGGCCTGAGGGCAGGTCCGCGACCGACAGTGACTCGCGGTCACCCTGCGCTACGGCGCTCCGGACCACGCGACCCGTGGCGTCTGTGAGGTGGATGCGGTCGCCGGAATGGGTTCCGAATACCACCACCGACGACGAGGCGGGATTGGGCGCGATTCGGATGCGGTCGCTTTGCTCTTCACCCAGCCCGATGTTGACGCAGCTACCCACGACGTAGCTGTCTTTGTGGGCGGCGTTGTTTTTCTCGACGGCTCCGGGAAACGAGTAGGTGTAGTAGAAGTAGATCGTGCTGCCCTTGGCCGCGTTGAGCGTGAAGGGCACGTTGGGCGTCACCGGATACCCGGGGAGGGCGCCGGGATCGGTTCCGTAGTACAGAATGCAGGTGGGCACGCCCACACCCGGTCCGCTGGGGATGAAGGTGAGCGTGGGGTTGGTGTCGTCGGGCGAGAAGCGGTAGCTGAAGTCGCCGTCCCACGAGGTTCCTTCGCAGGGCGGTGCCGGGTCGACCACCACCTCGACAAGGGCTGAGGTGCTCGAATCTCCGAAGCTGTCGAAGGCGCGTGCCGAGATGGTGTAGGTCCCGGCGGTCGGAACCCACGTGCGCGCAAACGGCGCCACCGTATCGCGGCCCACGAGGGTACTGCCCGCGTAAAAGTCCACGCGAACGACCGAATCGTTGAGGTCTGACGCCAAGGCCGCCAGAGGAACCGCGTCGTATTCGAGGTAGCGCGCCCCCAGCTTGGGCTGAGTCAGGCTGACCTTAGGGGCAACGTTGGTGGACGTTCCTGAAATCACGTACACGTCGTCCATGTCGGTGTGCGGACCGTCGGTGACGGTGAGGCGCATGAGGTAGATGCCCTGCTGCAATCCTGAAATTGCGGTCGAAGCTGCAGTCGGCGACGCGAGCTGCAGCACCGAGGGGCCGTAGACCTGGGTCCACTGGTACTGCATGGCGGGCGAGCCCTGGCTGGCCGCGCCCGAAAGCGTGGTCCCCGTGGTGGGCAGCAGAACGACTTGGTTGGTTCCGGCGTCGGCTACGGGCAGGCTGGTGCCTAACGGACCGGTGTAGGCGAACGTGAGTCGGCCTATGTTGAGTTCGCCGCCGTCAAAGGCGAGGCGAAGGGTTTGCACGCCCGCCTTCA
>CBFHNK010000014.1:0-29727 GCA_965657195.1 uncultured Schleiferiaceae bacterium | reverse complement strand
ACCGCGACCACCGTCACCCCCATCTGGACCACCCTTAGGTAGGCCCTTGGCGCGAAAGAAGTGACGGCTTCCTCCGCCCCCGTGGCCGGACTGCAAGAAGACCTTGACGTAGTCAATAAAATTAGAATCTGCCACGGGAAAGTACGTTATAGAGATTGAATAAGGCTGCGCAATTCGTCCGTAATGGACTCAATGCTGCCCACGCCATTGAGGCCGCGGTACTTGCCCTGGGCCTCGTAGTAGGATTGAACCGGAGCGGTTTCGAGGGCGTACACCGCAAGGCGCTGACGAATCACCTCTTCGTTGGCGTCGTCCGCTCGGCCCGAAGTTGCACCTCGTGCCAAAAGACGAGTGACAAGCTCTTCGTCGTCGACTTCAAGGCCGATCATCGCAGTGACACCTGTCCCGGCATCCGCAAGGATTTCGTCAAGGGCCGCAGCCTGGGCCGAAGTGCGTGGGAATCCGTCAAATATGAACCCGGCCGCATCAGGATGCTTGGTCCATTCGTCCTTGAGCATGGCAATGGTCACGTCGTCCGGAACCAATTGACCCTGGTCCATAAAGGACTTCGCCCACCGACCTAACTCGGTCGCCTCGCGAATGTTGCGGCGAAAAATGTCACCCGTTGAGAGGTGAACCAATGCAAATTCATCGACGAGCAGGGCACTTTGCGTGCCTTTACCTGCCCCTGGAGGGCCAAAGAGTACAATGTTCTTCATGCGGATGGTGCGTAAATGACCGAAAACGATCAAGGCGGCAAAGGTACGACCTCAGGGACTTCCCTACCTTTGCGCCCTAACCCACTGGGCAATGGAACACAATTACGCCGTAATCATGGCAGGCGGAGTCGGTTCGCGCTTCTGGCCAACCTCTACTTCGCGAACACCCAAGCAGTTTCTCGACATTCTCGGGACGGGCGAAACCCTGCTTCAGCAGACATTTCGACGCATGAAGTCGGTGGTGCCGGCCGACCACATTTATGTCGTGACCCACGTGGACTATGCGGATGCGTGTCTGGAGCAACTTCCTGAACTCAATCGCCAGCGGATTTTAACCGAACCAGCCCGACGCAACACGGCTCCGTGCGTGGCCTATGCGGCATTTGTCCTGAAAAAGCGCGATCCACTCGCCAACTTTGTCGTGACGCCCGCCGACCATTTGGTCACGAATGAAGCGGAATTCACCGCGCGCCTCACCTCGGCACTGGCTACCACAGGAACCCACAACGTCCTCATGACCCTGGGTATGAACCCCATCCGCCCTGAAACGGGGTACGGGTACATTCAGTTCCGCCCCGAGAAGTCCGAGTACGCTGACGATGTACACCCCGTTAAGACGTTCACCGAGAAGCCCAACCGCGAGATGGCCGAGCAATTCATCGCCACCGGTGAGTTTTTGTGGAACGCCGGAATTTTTGTGTGGAATTCCAACGCCATTTTGAGCGCGTTTGAAAAGCACATGCCCGAGATGTATTCAGGCTTCAGCGCCGGTTGGGAACACTACGGAACCGCCACCGAAGCCGAGTTCATTCGCTCGATGTACGGCGAATGCCCGAACGAATCCATCGACTACGGAATCCTTGAAAAAGCGAAGCAGGTGCTTGTGATGCCGGCCGAATTTGGCTGGTCTGATCTTGGAAGCTGGGGCGCGGTACACGAGCAGCGCGCAGCAGATGTGCACGGAAACACCGGAGGCGGCACCCACGTGCTGTCGTACGACGCAAGCGGAAACACCTACCACATCCCAGCGGACATGGTTGCCGTGGTCGACGGACTGCAGGACTATATTGTGATTTTGAGTGAAAACCGCCTTTTGATTTGCCCGCGCAGCAAAGAGCAAGAAATCAAGCAGTTCGTGCACGACGTCAAGATGCGTCGCGGCGAGGATTTTGTATAGTTCCAGATCCTTATTCAACCAAAAAAGGCGCCCATGGGGCGCCTTTTTACGTGTGATTTGTGCGTGACTTAGCGCTTAGCGCCTTCGAGCCACTTGTAGATGCGCTCGGGCATTACGCGCTCTAAACCGATCAAGGTCAGCCAGTACCCTACAAACAGCGCGAGGAATACGAGCATGCTAAATCCGGTCAGGATGATCATGATTGCGAGGAGGAATCCGAGGAATTTCATAGTGCGCTGCGTTGAAGGGTACGTTGAATTCGTATCGGGGCAAAGATAAGTGACGAAGGTCAATTCTTTACGCCCTTTGTCGGGCGTAATTTTGCCCCATGAGCACACAAACCCGCATTGAACGCGACACGATGGGCGAAGTCCACGTGCCTGCCACCGCCTACTGGGGCGCCCAAACCGAGCGCTCGCGCACCAACTTCAAAATCGGCCCTGAAGGCAGCATGCCCAAAGAGATCGTGCACGCTTTTGCATACTTGAAAAAGGCTGCTGCATTGACCAACCGCGACTTGGGCGTTTTGTCCGCCGACAAGGCCGAGCTCATTGGCAAAGTCTGCGACGAAATCCTCACGGGCCAGCACGACGCTGAATTTCCGTTGGTTATTTGGCAGACCGGGTCCGGAACCCAAAGCAACATGAACGTCAACGAGGTCATTGCCTACCGCGGCCACGTGCTGAGTGGCGGCAACCTGCAGGACGCGAACAAGGTGCTGCACCCCAACGACGACGTGAACAAGTCGCAGTCGTCGAACGACACCTTTCCCACCGCGATGCACATTGCGGCCTACATGCAGACGGTACGCACGACGCTGCCTGGATTGCGCCACTTGCGCGATGCGTTGGCTGCCAAAGCAGACGCCTTCAAAAATGTGGTCAAGACCGGCCGCACCCACTTTATGGATGCCACTCCCCTGACCCTGGGCCAGGAGTTCAGCGGCTACGTGCAGCAGCTTGACAACGGAATTCGCGCCATCAACAACGCCCTCGTAATGGTCGCTGAGTTGGCCTTGGGCGGAACCGCCGTGGGCACCGGCCTCAACACCCCCAAGGGTTACGACGTTGCCGTTGCCGCAAAAATTGCCGAGCTCACGGGAATGCCGTTCACCACGGCTCCGAATAAGTTCGAGGCTTTGGCCGCGCACGACGCCATGGTCGAACTCAGTGGGGCGTTCAAACGCGTGGCGGTTTCGCTCATGAAGATTGGTAACGACGTACGCATGCTTTCGTCGGGTCCACGTTCAGGTATTGGCGAAATCATCATTCCAGACAACGAGCCCGGATCGAGCATCATGCCCGGCAAAGTCAACCCGACCCAGCCCGAAGCCCTCACCATGGTCGCCGCTCAGGTGATCGGAAACGACGTGGCCGTTTCGCTCGGCGGAGCCACTGGACACTTTGAGCTCAACGTGTTCAAGCCCTTGATCGCCGCCAACGTGCTGCAGAGCGCACGCCTCATCGGCGACGCGTGCGTTTCGTTTACCGACAAGTGTGCAGCTGGAATCGAACCCAACTACCCCATCATTCAGCGACACCTTGAGAATTCACTGATGCTGGTCACTGCACTCAACACCCACATCGGGTACGACAAGGCGGCCAAAATCGCCAAAACAGCCCACGCCGAAGGCAGCACCCTTAAAGAAGCCGCCCTCAAACTGGGATATGTCACTGCTGAGGAATTCGACGCTTGGGTTCGTCCCGAAGACATGGTCGGTCACTAAGCCAGACAGCCATTTGAATCGAGCCACCCGCATTGGGTGGCTTTTTTATTGGTTGAGGGTCACCGCCCCGTGCTGGTCGCCGGACGTGCCGCACTGGCTCTGCCACGTGAGGTGGTAGAGGTAGACCCCAGGCGAAAGTGCCCGACCCTGGTAGCGTCCGTCCCACGCAAACTGGGGGTCGTTGGTTCGAAACACCTCTTGGCCCCAGCGGCTGTACACCACCAGGTTGATCTGGGCGAGTGCGCTGGCCTCGGTTCCGCGCAACTGAAACGCGTCATTAATGCCGTCCCCGTTGGGCGTGAATACGTTGGGCACCTGCAGACTGTCGATGTCGGCGCCAAAAATTTGGTAGGTGACTTGGACGGAATCCTTGATTCCGCACACCGTGTCGGCCACGACGAACCACGCACTGAGGTTGCCAGCCTGTGCTGCGGGCCACTGCACGTTGGGACCCTGTACCACCGCGCCGCCGGGAATGCGCCAGTAGCTCACGTCAGCGTTGCCCCGTTGCCCAAGGCCGCGCACCGGCTGACCGTCCAAGCAGAAGGGCGCCGTGACGCTAGCCGTCGGTAGGCTGAGCACCGGGCGAAATTCTGCCGAAAGTTGAAGACTGTCGCGCTGCCCACAGACGTTGTCGAAGGCAACCAACCAGGCGGAATAGGAATTCACTAGGGAGGTTCCGGTCCACGCAAACGGCGGTAGCACGGTATCTACCGAACCACTGGCACTGTAGAGCACGAGAACCTCGGCACTTAAGTTGGCACCAGGAAGCAGGGCGATACTTCGCGAAGGATCACAGGGGTCGTAGTCGAGAGCGGCATCAGCTGCAACCGCCGAACCAGGAAGCACCCAGAGATTAAGCGTTTGAACCGCTTGGGTGAGGCAAATGGTGTCAAGAGCCGTCACCGAGAGCACATAAGGTCCGGGCACGGCGTAGCTGTGGCCGGGCAAGGGTGTGGGGGGACCAGACCATGTAGCACCATCTCCCCACGAAACTGTGAGGACGTCGGTGCGGCTGGTGGTTCCGGTGAGGTAGAGGCTGTCGCCCGCACAAATCGTGTCAACGCTAAGGTCGAGCTGGGCGGCCGCAGCCAAGAGTTCAAAGGCAATCTGCACGCCCGCCATATTGCAGTTCGAGGCATTGTTGGTCGCGGAGTGCGCGTTGGGCGGAAATATGGGAAGGTTGTCGGTCCCGCCACAGCCCGCACAAATGGCTTGGTGGATCACGCCGTTGGGGTCGAAGCGCGAGGTTCCACCGTCGACGTGCTCGTCGGCCCCGTTGCCCCCAAAGTAGCTGGCGTACTCGGGGTTGCCGTGACGGTCCAAGGCCAAGAAGTAAAAGTCTTTGCCGTCCGTGGTCGACTGGTAGGCGTTGGGGCTCGTGTAGAGGTTGGTGATCAATCCCCCATTGAGGTTTCCGAACCAGCCCGAGAAGTAGGCGGTTCCGCAGTCGTCCACCTGAAGGGCAGTCGGCGAAATGCGCCGGTTGAGCTGGCCGTTGCCGACGTACTGCGTGCGGTAGATGCTATCGCCCTCTGCCTTGATCCACGCGAGGATTTGGGTTGAATTCGGATTTTGCCACAGCCCCGGAGTCGGCGCCAGCGGACCAACGTAAGGGCCCGAGCCCTGACATAGCGTACCCAATCCTAGCGAAAGCAGCACGGCGCTTGAATCGCCCACGGCGGCATACGCCCCGGCTGGGTTTTGCGCGGCCAAAAACCCGTACGACGTGCAGTACTGGGGTTCGAGGTAGGTCTGCCCCAGCATTTGGCCATTGGACGGATCAAACAGCGCGTAGTAGGCCTCTGCTTGGCCATTCGGAACCGTAGTCACCCCCGAGCCCGGCAAATTGCCCATACCGGACGTCCATCCGAGCACCGCCAGGCGGTCGCCATTGGGGCCCGGCGTTGGAATGAGTGAGGTCAAACCGTCCAAGCCCGGACCGCCGACGTACGTCGCCCAGCGCAAGGAGTCGAGGTCAGGGCTGAAGTGCGCGAGCAGGCCGTCGGTGGTTCCGCCCCGAGACGTATCCAAGGGCCAGGTGGCCAAGCCGCGGGACCGGCTGGCGGTGGCGATCCAGATTCCGCCCGCGTCGACCCAAACGTCGCCGCGCGCCTCGTCGCCGTAGTGGGGCGTACTGACGTCCTGCAGCCCGTCGTAACCAAAGCGTCCGTAGTAGGTCGAGGCCTGCAGCGCCGAACCCGTGGGATTAAGGCGAACCAGCACCACGTCGGTGGGCGACTGAAAAACGACTCCGCCTCCGCCGAGCGAACCGCCCGCAGGCTGATGCGCCAGCGACGTGTCGTAGGCGGTAGCGGTCGTTGGAAAATTCAGTGAGTTGGTCACCCCCATGAGAATAAGGTCTCCGTTGGGCGCCACGCGCAGCGAATGCGGCTGCTCTTGGCCCGCCCCTCCGAGGTAGGTCGACGAGATAATGCCCGTTCCGCTCGGATTGAACAGCATGAGGGCGATGTCGACTCCGCCGCCGCCAAAATTGGCTTGGACTCCGTTCTGCGTGGGGTATTGGGTTCCGAAGGCCACTCCGCCCAGCCACGTTCGCCCCTGAAGGTCGTAGGTCGCCGTATACCCAAAGTTGTCGCTCACCGAGCCGCTAAAGCTGCTGAACACGTAGGTCGGATCGATGCGCCGCGCTCCCGGGGCATGAAGGGTCCAGCCCTCAGGGTGGCGCTGCCACTGTACCCTCACTTCGCGTTCCTGGGCATCAAAGGCCTTAGCTGCATCCATGCGTGCGGAACCCGCCGGCGTCTCAAGTTCCAGCACCTCGGGGGCATTGCGCGTACGGCGGGGCACTGCGCCCTCAAATCCTATACGGATACCGCTGAGGTCTTCGCCGTGCCACCAGGTCTTGAGGCGACCCGACTCAATGCGTAGCTCGAGGTCTACGCCTGGGTAGACGTTGCGCACCCATGCCTGGCTCGATCCACGAACCGTGGCTGCCGCCCCGCGTCCGAGCACGTACGTTACGGGATGGCTGCTGGGGTTGAGGTCTAAGGTTCCGCCCTGAGAACCCACATAGCGCTCGGTCCACACCGCTACACTGTCGGACTCGCCGGGGAGCCGAGCCGCAAACCGCAAGCCGTCAGCAAGTACCCAAACCCGCGCCGCATCAAGGTTTGCCATCGCCAAAACCTCGCGCGGCCACTGGCCAGCGTTCGGGACAATAATAGGATCTGGCTTAAACAGCACCTGCCCCGTGAGCGAGCCCATGGCCGCCACGAAGAGAACGATGAGGTGCAGCAGTCGACGCATCCCCCCGAAGGTACGAAAGCGTCCCGAGCGCGGTTAAAGTCCGTCGTCGGCGAAGTCTCCGGACGCTTGACCGTCAGACATCAGGTAGGCTTTGAGAAAGGCATCCAGTTCGCCGTCGAGCACCGAGTCGGGATCGCTTGTTTCGACGCCGGTGCGCACATCCTTGACCAGCTTGTAGGGGTGCAGCACGTAGTTGCGGATCTGGGATCCCCACTCGATCTTCTTCTTTCCGGCCTCGATCTCGCTGCGCTTGGCGTTGCGCTCTTCGATGACTTGCTCGTACAGCCGCGACTTGAGGAGCTGAATGGCCTTCTCTTTGTTTTGAAGCTGCGAACGCGTCTCGGTGTTCTCGATCACGATGCCCGACGGCTTATGGCGCAGTCGAACGCCCGTCTCGACCTTGTTGACGTTCTGGCCACCGGCTCCGCTCGAGCGAAAGGTGTCCCAATCAATGTCGGCCATATTGACCTGAATATCGATGGTGTCGTCGACCAGCGGGTACACGTACACGCTCACAAACGAAGTATGCCGGCGCGCGTTCGAGTCAAACGGACTGATGCGCACCAAGCGGTGCACCCCGTTCTCGCCTTTGAGGTAGCCAAATACGTATTCGCCTTCGATCTCCAGCGTCACGGTCTTGACGCCGGCAACATCGCCCTCTTGAAAGTTCAGCTCGCGGACTTTGTGCCCGTTGCGCTCGGCCCACCGCAGGTACATGCGCATAAGCATTCCGGCCCAGTCGCAGGATTCGGTGCCGCCCGCGCCCGCCGTCACCTGCAGCACGGCGCTCATTTTGTCTTCTTCGCCGCTCAGCATGTTGCGAAACTCCATCGTGCTCAGCTGCTCTTCGAGCTGTGCTGCGGCGGCATCCACTTCGGATTCTTCGAGGAGTCCTTCGCGAAAAAATTCCACCGACGCCTCTACCTCGCCCATCTGGGCCTGAACCGCCTCGTAGCCCTGAATCCAGTACTTCAGTTCGCGGATTTTGCGCATGGTTTGCTCCGCTTTTTTGGGATCATCCCAAAAACTTGGATTGCCCGTTTTCTCTTCTTCGTTCGCGGCGGTAATGCGCTTTTCTTCGAGGCGCAAGTAGCCCTTGAGGTCGACAATGCGCTGCTGGTAATCCTTAATTTTTTCGGGCGAAATCATGGCTGCAAAAGTACACCACCCCCTACCTTCGAACCTATGAAACCTTTGACTGCTGATTTTCGCTCTGATACCGTTACGCGCCCCACTGAGGGCATGCTCCGCGCCATGGCAGCGGCCCCTGTTGGCGACGACGTCCTGGGTGACGACCCCACGGTACAGCGCCTTGAATCCGTGCTCGCCGAGCGCTTTGGCATGGAGGCTGGCCTGTTTTGCCCGTCCGGAACCATGACCAACCAAATCGCCGTGAACGTGCACACCCGCCCCGGGGACGAACTGATTTGCAGCAAGCTGGCCCACGTGTACAACTACGAGGGCGGCGGTTTGGCGTTCAACAGCGGGGTACAGGTTCGCGTCGGCGGCGACAACTACGGACGCCTAACAGCAGCCGATGCCGAAGCCTTGCTTCAGCCCATGGACAACGTGCACGCTGCCCCTACCCGCTTGGTGGTGGCCGAAAACACCTCAAATAAAGGTGGCGGAACCACGCTCGGCATCCAGTCCCTTCGTGAACTCGGAGCATTTGCGCGGCAGCACAGCCTCGGCTACCATCTTGACGGAGCCCGCTTGTTCAACGCCCTCGTCGCCGACGGCGAGCAGCCCGAGGACTACGGACGCCTCTTCGATTCCATTTCTATTTGCCTGTCAAAAGGCTTGGGCGCCCCGGTGGGTTCGGTGCTTTTGGGTTCCGCGGACTTTATTCGCGAAGGGCGCCGGATTCGCAAGCGCTTTGGGGGCGGAATGCGGCAGGCCGGATACCTCGCCGCAGCAGGCATCTACGCATTGGATCACCACGTCGACCGCCTCGCCGAAGACCATGACCGCGCCGCATCCTTGGCCACCTATATGGCGCAGCTGCCCTACGTGGCCGAAATCAAGCCCGCAGCGACCAACATGCTGCTCTTTCGCCTTCAGGACGGGTTTAATGGAAGCGAACTCCTAACCCACCTGAGCGCATTGGGCGTCCAACTCATCGCAATGGACCGCCACTGGCTCAGAGCCGTACTGCACTACGATGTGGGCGACGCAGAAGTTCAGCGCCTCAGTGACGGACTGGCATCTTGGGCGATTTAGCCCTCCTGGAGCGCCTGCAGCGCACTAGACCGGTCAAAGCCCCGTCGGTACGCCCAAGCCAAAAACTCTTGGTCGTCAGGGTACTTTTCGCGCTGGCGCATAAGGTATTCGTGAACCTCTTCAACACTGAGCTCCGATAGTCCCAAACTGATGCACGCACTCGAAACGCGTTTAGCCTGAAGCCCCTGGGCAATCTTGCGCGGACCCCAACCTTTGATTCGAAACTTGCCACGGGCGTATGCACGGGCAAAGCGCTCTTCGTTCAAGAAGCCGTTGGCCATCAAGTCGGCAACGAGTTCAGCTTGGGCTTCGGGTAGCACCCCCATCGAGCGTAGCCGCTCCTCGACCTCGCTCTGGCAGCGCTCCTGAAACGCACAGTAGCGCTGAATTGCTGCCTGAGCCGTATCGAGCGTGTAGGTTTTGGAACGGGAAAATGCCATACTGCGAAGAAACAAAAAAGGCGGCCCTTTCAGGCCGCCTTTAACATTTACAAACGCTTTGATTAGCCAATTTTTTTACCCTCGGCATCCGCAAAGCGGTACTCTAGCATCTTAAAAGCATCGCGAGACACGACCTTAAGCTTGTGTCCCGCGAGGCGCGACCACTTAAACTCGAGCGTTTGCCAGAACCAACCCTGCTTAAGGTAGGACGCCAAGAACGGATGCACGTGGAGGTAAATCGCATCCGACTTTCCTTTCTGCTTGCGGCTTGCCGTGAGTTGCTCAAACTTGTGCTGGAGTGCGTCAATCAACGTGATTGGCGCATCGATCAGCGCGTCCGGATTCTCTTCCTTCGTTTCTATGGCTTGAGCCGGACGCACGCGTTGCCGCGTGATTTCAATCAAACCAAATTTAGAAGGTGGCAAGATTTTGTGGCGCGCACGATCAGAGGACATTAGGTCTTTCATCTTTTCGAACAGCTCACGGCGATGTTCGCCTTTGGCCATATCGATGAAATCAACACAAATGATTCCGCCCATGTCGCGCAATCGAAGCTGGCGCGCAATCTCTTCAGCCGCCATGAGGTTTACCGCTAAGGCATGATCCTCTTGGCTCTCGCCTTTACCTGAACGGTTGCCAGAGTTTACGTCGATGACGTGCATGGCTTCGGTGTGCTCGACCACCAGGTAGGTGCCCTTGCCCATGTTCACCGTACGACCAAACGCGCTCTTCACTTGGCGGTCCACACCGTAGTGCTGGAATACCGGAATCGCAGAGGTATGCAACTTGACGATGTTCGCGCGCTCGGGAGCAATCGCTTCCACATAGCCCTTGATGTCGTCATAGAGTGCCTCGTGGTCAACCACGATTTGATCAAAACTGTCGTTAAACACATCGCGCAGGTAGGCTGAGGCCCGATCCATTTCGCGCAGTACACACTTCTTGGGCTTTGCGCCCCGAACGTTGCGGTACAGTGTTTTCCAACGGCTCACTAGATCATTGAGGTCAGTCTCAATATCTTGTTGGGTAACTCCTTCAGCCACCGTGCGTACAATGACGCCAAAGCCTTTGGGGAGTATGCTCTGCACAAGTTTGCGCAGGCGTTCGCGTTCTTTTCGATCACGGATCTTTTGAGATACCGAAATTCGACCATTGAACGGCACGAGTACAATAAATCGACCCGCAATTGAAATATCAGAAGTAACCCTTGGACCTTTGGTCGAAATAGGTTCTTTCGTGATTTGAACCAGCACCTCATCGCCCGGCTTAATCAAGGTCTCCATAGCTCCGTCCTTCTCGATTTCGGGAAGGATTTCGACCTCAGATAAATCTGACGTGTACTTACTCTGGCGGACCTTTTTAAGGTAGTTCTGCCAGGTCGGAATTTGGGGACCAAGGTCGTGGTAGTGTAAGAAGGAATCCTTCTCGTAGCCTACGTCGACAAAAGCCGCATTTAGGGAGGGCGCAAGTTTGCGCACAACCCCGAGGTACACATCTCCTACTGAAAACTGCTGTTGCTCGTTTTCAGAGACGAGTTCGGTCAAACGACCGTCTTGAAGTAAGGCGATGATGGCGTCCGATTCACTGGCTTGTATAATAAGCTCGGTACGCATTGTTCAGCCTTTATTTCTTTTTGTGGCGATTCTTACGAAGGCGCTTTTTGCGTTTGTGAGTGGCCATTTTATGGCGCTTGCGTTTCTTTCCGCTTGGCATAACTAAATCGTTTAATGGGTTAATGAATTGGATCCGGCGGGTGCCTCAGCATCCCCCTCGTTCCAGAGATCACGTAGCTGCGTTAATCCGCTGACGTCAGATTGGTTGTGCTCTGCGGTGTACGATTCTATGAAGGTACGCGCTTCAGCGCCACGACCGAGGTCATGGAGGGTTTCAGCATACCGGGTGGCGACTTCGACATCGCTGGGGTAGTACTCGAGCAGGGTTTGGTAACGCTCCAACGCGCGGTCTAACTGACCAGACATTCGTGAAAACTCACCGAGATAGAATAATCCATCTCGATGTTTGGGGTCCTCTTCAACCACCTCACGAAGTAGGGTGATTGCCTCCATGGGATTGCCCGTGCCCTCTTGAATGAGGCGTACTGCCTCGCGCACTTTATCGTCGAGCGGACTCGACGCCACCTCAGCGGGGGCGTCAGCGTTCGAATCAGGCGAGGTGGGCAACAGCAAAAACAGCCCTGCCACTAGGACAAGGACACTGACTGCTATCCACAAGGTGCGCATTGAAATAGAGAACTGAAGGTTCGCCGTAATTACTTAACGGCTACATTCTTTTTGACCGACTCTGCAAACGTCTTCGCAGGCTTAAATGACGGAATGAAGTGCGCAGGAATCACTAAAGTGGTGTTCTTCGAAATATTGCGGCCAGTCTTTTGAGCACGTTTCTTCAGTACGAAACTTCCAAATCCCCGGAGGTATACGTTGTCGCCGGATTCCATTCCGCCTTTTACTTCACGCATGAAGCCCTCTACTACGGCGAGGATGTCTGCTTTTTCCATACCGGTACGATCTGCGATACGGGCTACGATGTCTGCTTTGGTCATGATTTGACGAGATAAAACGTTTAATAATGAGCCCTATATCGGGCTATTTTAGCGGGCGCAAAGATAGACCGAATTGAAGCAATCACCAACAGAAATCCCCGCAGTTGCAGAAAAAATCATGCAGTGGTACGACAAGTCGGGTCGGCACCTACCGTGGCGTCAACTCCGCAATCCGTATGCCATTTGGCTCAGCGAAGTGATTTTACAGCAAACTCGCGTGGAACAGGGACGCGCATACTGGGAACGCTTTCTTCAGGAACTACCCACCGTGGAGGACCTCGCGGCGGCTTCAGATACCCAAATCAAAGGCCTATGGAGCGGTCTTGGTTACTACCGTCGGGCAGACTTGCTGCACCGAGGGGCAAAGCAAATTGCGCGTACGGGCTGGCCCCGAGGCACGAAGGAATGGCTCGAAGTTCCTGGGATTGGACCCTACACCGCAGCAGCTCTTGCGTCGATTGTGGACGGCGAAGTGGTTCCGGCACTTGACGGAAACGCCTTTCGCGTGTACAGCCGCTTAGCGGACTGGAGCGAGCCAATTGAGACCAGCCGAAGTAAAGCGTTCATTTATTCGTTGGCCTTAAACTTCATGCACCCGAAGCGCCCAGGGGACTTCAATCAAGCAGTAATGGACTTGGCCCAGGCCCTCTGCACGCCCAAAAAGCCTAAATGCAGCGAGTGTCCCGTTCACGAACTGTGTTCCGCGCGCAGCGCTGGTTCCGCCGAGCAGCGTCCGGTTAAATCACGCACGCTGAAGGTGACCGAGCAGGATCTTCACTTTGCGGTTCCGCGGCGCGGTGACCGATTCGGCCTAGTGCAGCGGCCTCTGGGCGGAATTTGGTCTGGGTTGTATACCCTACCGGAGCTTGCGACGGTTCCGCCCGGATTTACGCCCCAAGTGCTCGACCACCGACTCAGCCACAGGAAGTTACGCGTGCATTTTTATCCGGAATTCGAAGGAAGTTCGGAGCCCGAAATTTGGTTGACTCGCGAACAGTGGAGCAAGCGCGGCATGCCCCAAGCCTTTGTCCATTGGTTGACTAAATTCCCGTACATTTGACGGCATCGTTACTAACTGTACATCGTATACTTATGGCAGGTACCTTAAATAAAGTCATGCTTATCGGCAATTTGGGCAAAGATCCCGAAGCTCGCCGATTTGAGAACGGAGGAATGCTCGTGAAATTCCCCATCGCAACGACCGAAAACTTCACTGATCGCGACGGCAACCGCAAGGAAAGTACCGAATGGCACACGATTGTAGTGCGCAGCCCGCGCTTAGCCGAAGTTTGCGAACGCTTTTTGCACAAGGGGGATAAAGTGTTCATCGAGGGTAAGATTCGTTCGCGTCAATGGACCGACGAGCACAACCAAACCCGCTACAATATTGAAATTTCTGCGGACTCCATGACGATGCTCGGACCTAATCCGATGAAAGGTCGTGAGGACGAGTACGTCAGTAGAAAAGGGAGTTCGACGCATCAAGGTTCGCCAAGCGCGAGCAGCTATCGAAGTAGTCAGGATAATTCGTCCTTCACAAATGATGATGACGACTACGAGGGCGACGATCAGTTCTAAGCCCTATTTGGTGAACTTTATCCCATATTTTGGACGCTGACCCCCTCCCTAGTTTGTGGTTTCTTGCGGTGGACGCAAGTGCTACGACGTTCACATTTATCGTTCTTATCATTTTGTTGGTAGGATCTGCATTGGCATCGGCTTCTGAAGTTGCCTTCTTTGGTCTTACCCCCGGAGAAAAAGATGAGCTGGAACGCCAACCCGAAGGCCACAAAGTTCTCGAACTGTGCAGGCACCCAGAGTCTCTATTGGCCACCCTACTGATTTGGAACAACTTGTTCAACTTGGGCTTTGTGCTCGTGTGGGGACTTTGGATTGGCCAAGCACTTTCTGAAGGCGGCACCTCGTGGGTTCGGGCGTTTTGGGAAACGGGCGTGGCCACCGTCGTCCTGCTCATTGTGGGCGAAGTGGTACCCAAGTCCGTGGCCAACCAAAAGCGCGTCACCGTGAGCCAGCGCATGGCCGCGGCGATTGCCACCGGAATGAAGATTTCTCGGCCCTTAGCCCATAGCCTGATGGTAACCTCGCGCGCACTGAGCCGGGGCGGAACCGGGTCCAACAACGTCACCGTAGCGCAACTCGAGGAAGCCCTTGAGCTTACGGATTCGGGTGCGACCAACACGGAACAGAAGAAATGGCTCCGCGAAATCGTGCGCTTTGGGTCGACCAGTATTCGCCAAATTTGCACGCCGCGCCAAGATTTGATTGACGTCTCGTCAGAGTCGTCCTTGGCCGAAGTCTTGCGGGTCGTCACAGAGAGCGGGTATTCGCGGATTCCCGTGTTTCAGGGTCAGCGCGACCGCATCATCGGGGTGCTGCACTCTAAGGACTTGCTTCCGCTCTTGGGTTCGGCAGACGGATCGTCGTGGCAGCAGTTGATTCGCCCTGCCATGTTTGTCTCTGAAAACATGAAGATTGACGATTTGCTTGGGGACTTCCAGGCAAAAAAAATGCACTTGGCCGTAGTCGTGGACGAGTTTGGCGGAGTTTCTGGGGTGGTCACCCTCGAAGACGTCATGGAAGAAATCGTGGGCGAAATCAACGACGAGTTTGATACCGAAGAACAAAGCCACACCCAACTTGACGAGAAAACATTTGTGTTTGAGGCTCGCACGCCCCTGAACGACGTCCTTCGAACCATGAACCTCGAGCCCGACGCACTCGACCGCGACCGTGGCGAGGCAGATACCCTGGCCGGACTCATCCTAGAGCAACTCGGGCGCATGCCGCACAAAGGTGAGCAGCGGGAATTGGGTCCGCTCGCGTGGACCGTAGAGGCCTGCGACCGCCGTAGAATTGTTCGGGTTAAAGTTTCGCGCCGTGAAGATTAGTCGGATTATTCTGACCGCCGGGATTACCGGGGCCGCCGCAGTGGCTGCGGTGCTGTTTTGGCCTAGTTCCGCCGCGATTCCCAAGCCAAAGGGCTACCCGAGAATTGCGGTTCCGAGTGAAAGCACGCCGCAGCGCCTCACCGGGCTCGATTTTGAACTCGACCACCATCCGAGCGCCCGCTGGGAAGCTAAAAATCAAGACGGCTGGGGCGACCTCGTGTACCCCTTTTGCCAGGGCCGCGTGCAGTTTACCTACCTGCCCGTGCGCGGCAACCTGGATGCTTTAGTGGACGACGCACAGGACCTCGCGATGAAGCACAGCGTGGCCGCAGACGGTATGAACCAAATGGTGTACGTCAATGACTCGCTCCGCGTGTACGGTGTGCTTTTTCGCATTACTGGCAACGCGGCCAGTGCCATACAGTTTTATGCCACCGACAGCGTTCGCAATTTTGTGCGCGGAGCCCTATACGTCTACGCCCATCCGAACGCCGACAGCTTAGCCCCCGTGCACCAGTTTTTTGAGGCGGAATTCACGCGCTACCTCGAGACCCTCGAATGGCGCGAAGGATAAGGCCTGTTTTTGCTACCGCGTCCACCAAGAGCATCCAAGCCCCTGCGCTGAGCATGAGGTGAATCGGCTGCAATCCCTTGGGAATCTCGAGGTAGTACATCAGGGCACCCACCACGGCCTCGGCCATAAAAATCATCAGGACCAATCCGGCCCGGGCGCGAAGTCCGGCAAGGCCCGCACTCCGGCGGTAGAGCCAGTACGCAAGAGCCAATAGGATTAGGCTAGCGCTGCGGTGCACCAGTACTCCGGGCTCGAGCTGCGCCACCCATCCAGCTCGGGGCGCGTCAAATCCCCACTGGTGGACGAGGTCGTCGACGCCTTCGCGGACGCCGGTTCCGAGCACCGTTTGCCCCAAAAGCAGGGCTGCAAGGACCACAAAACCCCATAGCATCGGACGAAGCTGCTCGTGGGTCGCGGGTGGTTCGGCCCGCCACAGGTTCTGTTCAGCCAAGCTGTGCACGTTGCGAAAGAGGACCGTAAGCAGGGCAAGCAGCACGTAGGCGCCGAGCATGTGGTAGGTGATGTGGTGCGGCACGAGGTTTCCGTCGACCACCACCTTGCCCAGCCAGGCCTCAAATCCGAGGGTGAAGAGCACGGCAAACATGGTCACAACCCACCAGGGATGGCGGCGAATGTGGGCGAAGCTGGCGGCGGCGGCGAGCAGCACGGGGATTCCGAGCAGCACCCCCAAGAGGCGGTTGAGGAACTCAATCCACGTGTGCACGGGGTTGAATACCGCGTAGTCGTGGCGGGTGTACTTCGACCAGAGCTGCTCGCTGAATTCAGGCTGGGGCGCATGGTCCGCCTGGGCTACCCAAAATGCGCCGTCGCGCAAAATCATTTGACCTTGGTGGTAGGCCGCGTCGGGAGACCAGGTGACCTGCTCAGTCCGTGTGGGCGGAACCGCCAGTCCAAAGCACTTCGGCCAGTCGGGGCAACCCATTCCGGATCCGGTCATTCGGACCACCGACCCGGCGAGCATGACCAAGAGGTTGAGGACGATGGCCCAGCGCAAAAAGCGGAGCAACCATGGAGCATTCACAAGCCGTGCATTCATGGTCATAAAGGTAGCGTACCTTTGCCGCCTCATGAATCGTTCTGGCTTGGCCTGGGGGCTTTTTATCGGACTTGTTTTGGTCTGGGGCTCGTCGTTCATGCTGATGAAAATCGCGCTTCAGAGCTTTGAAGCGATTCAAATCGGAGCCATGCGGCTGCTGTTTGCCGCCGTCGCCATCCTCATTATTTCGCGCAAGCATTTTCACGAGTTTCGCCGTGAAGACCTGGGTCCGTTGCTCGTAGTGGCGCTCATGGGCAACTCACTGCCTTACATACTCTTTCCGATTGCCGTGGCGCATGTTCCGTCGGGCGTGGTGGGCGTCGCCAACGCGATGACTCCGGTGTTTGCCCTTTTGGTGGGTGTGCTGGCCTTCGGGCGGAAGCTTCGCCGCGTCCAAGTTTGGGGCGTCGCACTGGGTTTGCTGGGCGCGGTGCTGCTGATAAGTCCGTGGCGCACGGTGGTTCCGGGCCAAGAAATCAACCCCAACTACCTGCTTTTGGCCATTTTGGCAGCGGGCTTTTACGGCGTGAGCATCAACACCATCGGGTCGCGTTTGAGCCATTTGTCGCCGCGCGGAATCACCTTGTTCGTGATGCTCTTGACGGTTCCGATGTCGCTCGGAATCCTTGGCGTTACGCAGGTATGGAACACGGTCCGCATGGAGCACTTTGGGCCCGCCATCGCATCGCTGGCTTTTTTGGGCATTGTCGGAACCGGCATCGCCACCGTCCTATTCAACCGCCTGATCGTCCTGACGACTCCGTTGATGGCGGCGTCGACGACCTACCTCATTCCCGTGGTCGCCCTTGCATGGGGCGTGGGTATGGGCGAAACCATTCTCGCGCACCACCTGGCCGGAATGCTCGCCATCATTCTCGGGGTTTACCTCGTCAACAAAAAGGCATAAAAAAAGCCACCAGCCCGAGGGGCTAGTGGCTTTGCTCTTGAGGCAGAACGCGCCGCTTACTTCACGTCGAGTGAAGTCGTCTTGAAGATCAGGTCCATTCCGGGCTGAAGCGGAACCTTCATTTCGTGTGGAAACTTCACTCCGCCCACCTCGCGGTAGTCGCTGTAGTCCACGTTGACCACCGCCTTGCCCTGGGGACCCTCTTGGGTGCGGGCTTCGCGAATGCGCAATCCAGTTGCAATGCTGTACAGCTTGACCACGGGGTCACTTCCGGCCTTGGGGATCTCGATGGCGTAGCAGGCCTCGCCGTTGACGTCGACCTTCGTCTCTTGCAGCTTGAGGTCGCTGCGCTTGAGGAGTCCAATTTCGTCAATCAAGAAGCGGTCGGCCATGAGCTCCGCCTTTTCATCGGCTGAAAGCTCCTTGGCGGCGCCATTCTGCATCACAGTTACGTTGTCGCCCTCGTAGCGGGTTTCGCTCGCTCCCATCGGAGACGTCTGCTTTTGGATCAACGTACTGGGGGCCGTGAAGGCAACCTCAGAGTTGATGGTAATGCCCATGATGCTCGCCTCCTGCTTCCAGTTCACTGACTGAAGTGCGTTGATGCGCTCGATTCCGCCCATAGCCTGAAGTGCGGATTCGATCACATTCGCGGCGGTCAGTCCGGCCGGAACGGCGTCAAACTTCGGCGCCTCAGTGGGCTGGCCTTCAAATGACACGTAGCTGACGGGGTAGCCTAGGCGCTCAAGAGGCTTGGCGATGTCGGCCGCCTTGCCCACAATGCTAATTAAGAGCTTGTCGGCCTTCCAGTACTTTTGGGCGACACGCTGCACGTCTTGCACCGTTACCGCCTCGAGGCGGGTCAGGTAGCCGTTGTAGTAGTCGGCGGGCAGGTTGTAGAGCAACGTGTTGCCGGCCATACTAGCCACGGTCTCGGGGCGCTCGAGTGAGCGGCCGAATCCGCCGGCCAAGTTGTTTTTGGCAGAACGAAGCTCTTCGTCGGTCACCGCCTCGGTGCGGATTCGGTTGATTTCAAACAGGAACTGCTCTACCGCGCTGTCGGTGACGGCGTTGCGCACCTCGGCAGAGGCCTCGATGACGGTGGTGTAGCGAGAGGTTCCGAATGAAGAGTACGCGCCGTAGGTGTAGGCCTTGTCTTCGCGAAGGTTGCGAAAGAGGCGGCCCGCTGAACCCGCACCAAGCACTTCGTTCATGACGCGCAGGGCCTCGAGGTCAGGGTGACCGATCGGAAGCTCAATGGTGTTGCCAATCTGAATGTTCGACTGCACGCTCGAAGGGCGGTTGGCCACCTGAATCTGGATTCCGCTCAGGTCAGCAGGAGCAGGGAAGCTTGCTTTTTTGGTGAACTTGCCCTTCCAGCCGCCGTAGTGGGCTTCAGCCAGCGCTTTGGCGCGGGCCAAGTCAATGTCTCCGACAATGGTCAGGACGGCGATGTTGGGCTTCCAGTACGTCGTGTAGGCCTTCTTGCAGTCGGCTAAGGTTACGTTGGCAACACTTGCCTCGGTCGTCAGCTCACCGTTGGGGTGATTGGCTCCGAAGACGCGGGCGTTAAAGATGTTGGACTGAATGGCCGCGGGGTCGTCCTTCTGGCTCTTGAGGCCAGAGAGGGTGCGCTCCTTGATTTTGTCAAACCCGGCTTGCGGAAGGATCGGGCGCTGGGCTACTTCTGCGCTGAGGGCGAAGAGGTCTTCAGCGTACTTGCTGAGGCCGCCGGCACCGACGCTGGTTCCGCCTGTGCTAAGGCGCGCTCCGATAAAGTCGACCTTCTCGTCGAGGGCCTCTTTGGTGTAGGCCTTGGTGCCCTCACTGAGTAGGTCGCCAAGCAGGCTGACGGTTCCGGATTTATCGCCCTCGAGTACCTGGCCCACGTCCATGGTGAGGCTGAGGCTGAGTCGGGGAAGCTTGTGATCCTCCACGAGAAGGACGGTCAGACCGTTCTTGAGTTGAAACTTTTGGTACTGGGCAATGGTCGGAGTGCGCGCCGGAGCGGCGGTCGGGCGAATGCTGCGGTCAATTTGGGCGCTGGCGGCTACCGAAGCCACGAGCGATAAGGCAATTAGAATACGTTTCATGGCTTATTGAGCGGATTTGGGCAAGTAGTGAAGCACGACGCGATTCTCTGGCTTGAGGTACGTCTGAGCCACGCGCTGTAGGTCGGCGGGCGTCACGGTGCGGAAGCGCTCGATCTCAGTGTTGATTAGGTTGGCGTCGCCGTAGTACACATGATAGTTGGCGAGGTTCTCTGCGATTCCGGCCACTCCCGAGTTGCGGTTGACATAGTCGGACTCGACTTTGTTGAGAAGCTTGGTGAATTCCTTTTCGCTAAGGGGCTCCTGCTGCATTTTGGCAATCTCCTCTTCCATGGTGGTCATGAGGGTTCCGGTCGACGTTGCGCCGTTGGCCAAGGCCAAGGCGATGAACACGCCGTGGTGCTCCATTGCAAACGGGAATGCGGCCACCTGCAGGGCATTCTGGTCTTGGTCGACCATGCGCTTTGAGAAGCGCGAACTCGGGCCGTCGCTCAGTGCCGTAGTAAGCATTTGAAGGGCGTAGGTATCGGGGTGCGTCTCGCTCACCATGCGGTAGCCAGCAAACACAGCTGGAATTTGAATGTTGTCGTAGATCGTGTCGACAATCTCACCACCGAGGGGCGGTTCGTAGGCGCTCGGGCGCTGCACGGTGGCTCCGGCAGGAATATCGCCAAAGTACTTGGTAATCATCGCCTTGGTTTGGACCACATCGATGTCTCCCGCAATAGAGAGTGTTGCATTGTTGGGCACATAGTACTTTTTGTAGAAGGCCATGAACTCTTCGAGGGTTGCAGCGTTCAAGTGGTCCATGGATCCGATCGGAACCCAACGGTAGTTGTGCTGCTTGAAGGCGCGCTTGAACATTTCTGAAAGGAAGCTCGCGTAGGGCTGATTGTCGACGCGCTGGCGCTTCTCCTCTTTGACGACTTCGCGCTGGGTATCCACACCGACCTGGTCGATCTTGGCGTGAAGCATGCGCTCAGATTCCATCCACAAGCCGAGCTCGAGCTGGTTCGAGGGAAGGATTTCGTAGTAAAACGTGCGGTCGTTGCTGGTATTGGCGTTCAAGGCTCCGCCATTTGACTGGATGAGCTGCATGTATTCGCCACGGCCGATGTTCTCGGAACCTTCAAAGAGCAAGTGCTCAAAGAAGTGGGCGAACCCGGTGCGGGTCGGAATTTCGTCCTTTGAACCGACGTGGTAGAGGACAGATACGGCGACCAAAGGATTGCTGTTGTCTTGGTGCAAGATGACGTGCAGGCCGTTGGGGAGGTCAAAGGATTCGAACTTGATCTGGGCCTGCAGCGGCTGGAGCGCGGCGGCCAAGACGATTCCGAATCCGAGGAAAAGGTTCTTCATGGCGTTAATTTTACAAGGTTTCGAAGGTACAACGACTTAGTTGCTCGCGCGCCGCGGAACCTTACAGCCACCAATTTCTGCAAAATTGAGGCCAGCATCTGCGGTGGAGGGGATTTTTTTATGTATCTTTGCAACCCCTAAGAAAATTCGTTATGTACGCAATTGTAGAAATAGCAGGGCTGCAGTACAAAGTGCAAAAAGATCTGCGCGTGTACGTCAACCGTCTGCCCAACCAAGAAGGTGAGTCGATCTCTTTCGACCGCATTTTGTTGGCTGAGGACAACGGGACCGTAAGCGTGGGCGCCCCAGTTATCGAAGGAGCTGTAGTTTCAGCTACCCTTCTCAAGCACCTTCAAGGTGACAAGGTTATCGTCTTCAAAAAGAAGCGCCGCAAGGGCTACGAGAAGAAGAACGGCCACCGCCAGGCCCTGAGCCAAATCTTGATCACCGACATTAGCTTGTCTGGTGCCAAGAAAAAGGCCGCTGCCAAAAAAGTTGAAGCCACCGAAGAGGTAGCTGAAGAGCCCAAAAAGAAAACCACGAAGGCCGCTAAAACTGCGGCTGCCGAATAATTCGATTGAACCATGGCACACAAGAAAGGTGTAGGTAGTTCCAAGAACGGACGCGAATCAGCGTCGAAGCGACTAGGTGTGAAAATTTTTGGTGGTCAACCCGCTACGGCCGGTTCTATCATTGTTCGCCAGCGCGGCACGCATCACAATGCCGGATCTAACGTCGGAATTGGCAAGGACCACACGTTGTTCGCGCTGAGCGAGGGCATCGTAGAGTTCCAAAAGAAAGCCGGAAACAAGAGTTTCGTTTCGGTCGTTCCCTTTACCGAGGGCGGCGAGGCTTAATTAGTTGTTTTTAAGTATACCAACCCCCTGAAGCTTCGGCGCCAGGGGGTTTGTAGTTTTGTACCAGTTCTAAGATTATGCTGACGCTTCACACCATCCGCACCAACCCCGAGGCCGTGATTTCCGCGCTCGCCAAGCGCAACATCAATGCCCGTCCCGCCATTGAGTCCCTGCTTGCGTTAAACGAGCAGCGCCGCCGCATTCAAACCGAAACCGAAACCCTTCAGGCCGAAGCCAACCGCCTCGCCAAAGAGATCGGCGGACTGATGCGCGACGGACGCGCCGACGAGGCCAACGCCGTGAAAGCCCGCACCACCGAAATCAAGTCGCACATTCAAAGCTTCGCGAGTGAACTCGAGCTGCTCGAAGGTCAAGAGCGCGAGCACCTACTGCGCTTGCCCAACATGCCGCACGATTCCGTGCCGGCAGGTACGTCTGCTGACGACAACGTAGTGGTGAGCGAATGGAGCCCCGAATGGGCGTTGACTGAAAACGCGGTTCCGCACTGGGAGTTGACCGAGCGCTACAAGCTCATCGATTTTGAGCGCGGCGTCAAGGTGAGCGGAGCGGGATTTCCCTTCTACACCGGGCAAGGCGCACGGCTTCAGCGGGCCATGATCCAGTTCTTTTTGGACCGCAACACGGCGGCGGGTTACCTCGAGGTACAGCCTCCGCACTTTGTGAATGCAGCGTCAGGTTACGGAACCGGACAGTTGCCCGACAAAGACGGCCAGATGTACCATGTGGGCGAGGACCAGCTGTACGCGATTCCGACGGCAGAAGTGCCCGTGACCAACATGCTGCGCGACGAAATCGTTCCAGAGGCAGACCTGCCAGTGAAGCTAACGGCCTACAGCCCCTGCTTTCGCCGCGAAGCCGGCTCGTACGGCAAGGATGTGCGCGGCCTGAACCGCCTGCACCAGTTCGACAAAGTAGAGATCGTGTGCGTGGAGCACCCCGAGAAGTCCTACGACCGCCTCGAGGAGATGGTCGCCCACGTGGCCGGATTGCTTCAGGACCTCGAACTGCCCTACCGCGTGCTGCGCCTTTGCGGCGGAGACATGGGATTCACCTCTGCCCTGACCTACGACTTTGAGGTATGGTCTGCGGCCCAAGAGCGCTGGCTCGAGGTAAGTTCTGTGAGCAACTTTGAGACGTTTCAGTCCAACCGATTGATGCTGCGCTACCGCAGCGAGGCCGACGGCAAACCGCACTTGGCGCACACCTTGAACGGATCGTCGCTGGCGCTTCCACGTGTGGTGGCCGCGCTGCTTGAAAACAACCAAACGGCAGAGGGCATTCGGATTCCGAAGGCACTGGCCGCATATACTGGATTTGAATGGATTCGTTAGTACTTCGCGCCGCAGCTTTAGGGCTGGCGGCCTTAAGCTTCGTAGGTTGCGGCCGTCGCGGACCACTCGGGGACGAGGTAATGGCGCTGCGCACCACCGTCGATTCGTCGAACACGGTGCTGCAGTCGCTCGACAGCGCGGAATTCATGAACGCGTTCAACCGGATGGATCGCCACATTGAGATCGCCAAGACGAAGACGTACGATTCCGCGCGTGATTCCATTTTTCGCGAGGACTTTGAATGGCTGCGCAACAGCCACCGCGCCCTTTTTAAGTTCGAATCATTGCGCCGCGGCGAAGAGTGGGACCGCCTCTTGATTGCCTCGCGCAACCAACTGGACGCGCTGCACCACGACTGGAGCGAGCGGCTGCTTAGCGAAGATTCGACGCGGATTGGGCTCGAGATGGAGAAGAACATGGTGCTTCCGCTTTTGGCCACCATTCACACGCGACTGGACGAAGTCCGGTTTGTACTCAAGCAAAACGACAGCCTGGACCTGCACTTTCAGCGCTTGTGGGACAACTGGGACGCCGCGAAGTAATGTACACCTACAACGTCACGGTGAGTGTGGACGCGAGCGTTCACGAGGAATGGCTCGAGTGGATGCTCGGCACCCACATGCCTGAGGTACTGGCGACGGGAATGTTTGCCGACGCCACCCTGCACGAGGTTTTGGTCGACGAAGAGTCCGGCCCCACCTATGCGGCACAGTACCGCTTTCACGATTTAGCGGACCTACAGCTGTACCAGCAAGTCCACGCCCCTGGCCTTCAAGAAAAATCGGCCGCCAAGTTTGGTTCTAAGGCGTTAGCCTTTCGCACCATCCTTCGCACCGTTGACCAATTGGACGGACCGGTGATTCCGCCATCTCTGTAGAATGGGAACGCCCAGCCGTCCGGAGTTTGTCGTCGCCACGCTACCCAATGGGCTGCGCTGGGTACACCAGCCTACGGCTTCGCCCACCGGCCACATTGGCCTGCACCTCAAGGCTGGTTCGCGCGACGAGACGCGAGAGGACGAGGGCCTCGCCCACTTCACCGAGCACTTGATTTTTAAGGGTACGGCCCGCCGCAAAGCGTTTCACGTGCTTAGCCGTTTAGAAGGCGTGGGCGGCGAGTTAAACGCCTACACGGGCAAGGAAGACACGTTGCTCTACGCGAGCTTCATGGTTGAGCACTACCGCCGCGCTATGGAACTGCTGTTTGACATCGTGCAGCACGCGTCGATTCCGGAACGCGAGGTACCGAAAGAGCGCGAAGTGATTCTCGACGAGATGGACGGATACAAGGACAATCCGTCTGAAGCCCTGTTTGACGAATTCGACGCACTGCTCTACCCAGATCACCCGCTGGGAATGAACATTTTGGGCCGCCGCGAGACGGTTTCGCGCTTTGAACGTGCCGACGTGCTGCGCTTCATTGGGGCGCTGTACCGGCCCGAGCATGCGGTTCTGAGTTCCGTGGGCGGAATTTCAGTGGCTCGCTTCGCGCGGATGGCCGAGGAGTTTGGCGGAACCTGGACCACCGAAGGTTCCGCACCCGAGCGCGTGACCGCGCCCAAGCCGGCTCGCTTTGACGTAAGCATCGAAAAAGAAATCAACCAAAGCCATTTAGTTCTGGGCGGAGAAGCCCCCTCAGTGCACGAGGACGACTATACCGCGGCCGTTTTGCTCAACAACGTGCTCGGCGGGCCCGCGATGAACAGCCGGCTGAACATGAACATCCGCGAGCGCCACGGCATCGCGTACCAGATTGAGAGCTTTATCAACGCCTACGCCGACGGCGGGCATTGGGGCGTTTATGCGGGCACCGACCTCGAGACGGTCGACCGCGCCGAACGGCTGATTCGCAAGGAGCTTGAAGCGCTTCGGCACGGTTTGACTCCGCGCGCCCTTGAGCAGGCCAAGCTTCAGCTGCTCGGCCAAATGGCACTGGCTCAAGAGAGCGGCCAGGCACTGATGACAGGGCTTGGCAAGTCGCTGCTGGTGTACGACCGCATCGACCGATTTGACGAGCTGGTGACCAAGGTGAATTCGCTGACCGTGGCACAGCTTCGCGACGTGGCTGAACGCATGTTTGATCCCGCGGGGATTAGCCGTTTGCGCTACCTTGGAACGCTTTCTGAGTAACAATCTATGGAATTTCTGCCTCCCGAAATCGACGACTACGCGGGTCAGTTTACGGCTCCCCCCTCGCCCCTGCTTGAGCGCATTGAGCGCGAAACCTGGCAGCAGGTGCTCATGCCGCGCATGTGCAGTGGGCACCAGCAGGGTCGCTTTTTGAGCCTGATCAGCAAGCTGTTGGGTCCGCGCCGCATTCTTGAGGTTGGAACCTACACCGGCTATTCCGCCCTGTGCATGGCCGAAGGTCTCGCACCCGAAGGGCGTCTGGTGACGTTGGATGTGAACGTCGAGCTCGAAACGCGGGTACGCGGGTACTTCGCGGACTCGCCATTTGCCGCGCAACTCGACTTCAGGGTGGGCGACGCGCGTGAACTGATTCCGCAGCTCGACGAAACCTGGGACCTCGTCTTTTTGGACGCCGACAAGGAGAACTACATCACCTACTACGAAATGGTGGTGGATCGCGTGCGTCCCGGCGGACTCATTCTCGCCGACAATGTGCTGTGGAGTGGAAAAGTAGCCGACCCCAGCATCAGCGACCCCGAAACCGACGCCCTGCGCGCCTACAACGCCCATGTGGCTGCAGACCCGCGGGTGGAGCACCAGCTGCTACCCTTTAGGGACGGGATTATGGTGGCGCGAAAGCTCCGCTAGCCGATTTAGCTGAGATTGGCTGAGATTGGCTCGTTGGCCAGCCTTGAGTACTGTTGTAAACTTTAAACGGATAATTGAATTAATTATCTGAATTTCAATTATTTGCTTGATTTCGCAAAATTGAAAAAAAGTAAAATCCGGTTAAAACCGAATAATGGATGTTGGGTAACCGAGGTAGTTGGCTAATTGGTACCTAGGGCGGTATTGAAGTTGTCGCCCGTAACTAGCTACCAGCAGACAGCAACGACCTAACGTACTCCAAATCCTCAGGACTGTCCACGCCGATTCCGGCGGCGGCCACTTCGGCGCTGTAGATGGGGAATCCGGATTCGTGCCATCAAATTTCAGAAATAGCGTGAATAACCAAATGAAGGCCATATAAATCCGTAATCGCCATTCACACTACTTGGTGCCCAGTCAGCGTACTTCAATCCGGAAATACCAAGAAATACGGAATTACCACTGTCAAACTTCTTCGTGAGTACAAGGGTTGGCCTAAAATTGAAAACGCGCCAAATTGTACCCCAATCTTCAAATCCCCAATTTGATTGGGACCACCCTACTGCTGCGCCGACCTCAACTCCAAGCCGAGAATTTTTGAAGGCATGCTTGTGGTTCAAATTTACTTGATGCAGATAGGGAGGAAAATAAGTTGAGGATCCAAAATATCCGTAGCCAACTGTGATTAAATCATAATCTGAAATTTTTCGAGAATACAAGGCATACAATCCACCGAAATCGGTTAATTCAGCATACTTCGGCGCAAATCCAAGACCGCCAACTGCCCCAAGCTTTAGCGCTTCGTGCTCGGTAAATTTGAATGTCTGGCTAATATTTACCGCGTTAAAAATCTGAAATCCGGTTTGCTTTAAATAAACTGGACAGACGCCAATCCCAATTGAGGTGGAATTTGTGATTCCATACTCTATGTGATTACCCACGAATAGGGTGTTCTGGTACAGTTTAGCTGCTTTGGGAAGGGAGAAGGCAGTTTGTCCAAATGCCGTCGAAAAATGTTGAGATATGGCAACTTGTGCACACCCTTCACCAACGGAACACAGTATAAAAAACGTGAGAATTAGTCTGTTCATAATTCTTGAATGCTGACGTTTCGAATGTATAAAATAGAGTCCGTTGTATCACTATCTAGCTTATTACAACATGCTCCATTATTGATCATTAAATATACAGGATCTGTCAAATATTTGAACCGCCTATTTGATTTACCAATTGAGATAATTACGTCATTATCACATAACATTGAAATCTTTTGATCAGTTCTTTCAATACAAAATTTATGATATTCTGTGGTCAGATTTTCAACTTCATACTCATTTCTGAAGTTCTTATATACTGCCCTTTTCTTCTGTTGAAGCACATTCTTCTTGACCCCATGAATTGTTTGAACCAAATAACTTAGCTCTTCATCTTTTGAATTCATGCAACCATTACCAGGTTTAGTTTTAACCTTATAGTTGCCATTTTGTCCACTCCAACCTTCAAAAATATCAAATTCAAGATATTTGTAACCTGTAGTATTCTCTTCACCATAAGACGAGTACAGCCAAAATGCAGGCCACATTAGTTTTCCAGGCGGGAGTTTGGCTTCAAGTTCTATTTTAAAATTATTTAACAATTTTGGTTCATAAAATCCTGAAGGGCCGATTTCATTTTCCACAAGGCAAATAGCTCCGACATCATATCGAGTAGAGCCATTAGGTTGACATCTACAATTTAATTGTATGTGCAACTCCAATGGGATTAAATCATTTTGATCCTGACGTACCATCTCATCTGTTGCGAATAAACAGTGTCCAGGCTTATTGAACGCCTCACCCCACTGAAATTTTTTCCTCCAATTCAAACCCCATTTAATAAATGTTCCCATCGTTTTCTTTTTAAGTAAAAATATTACTTGACTCGGAGGTCTTTATGATATAAATCTATCATTTAGTTAGAATTGCATTCCGAACCAAATACTCGGCGGCCACCATTTCTTCGTGATGGATTTTGGCTGACCTTGAAGGTGTTAGAGCACTCGCGGCGTACTACTAACGAGTAGCCAGCAGCCTTCGCACGTATTCCAAGTCCTCGGGACTGTCCACGCCAATTCCGGCGGCGGCCACTTCGGCGCTGTAGATGGGGAATCCGGATTCGTGCCAGCGAAGCTGCTCGAGGCGCTCGCGGAGTTCGCCGGGGGTGGGCTGCAAGGCGACGAGCTGGGGAAGGACGTCAGCGCGGAATCCGTACATGCCCACATGCCTCCAGGCTTGGATGCTGCAGCACTCCGGGCTTCGACTGAAGCTGGTGCAGAGTCCGTCGGGCAGGCGCTGCACAAAGCAGTTGTTGGGAGAAAATAAGTCGGCGGCGCGGGCGGGCGTCACGAGGGTTCCGATGCGGACCTCGGGGCGGCGCATGAGGCGCACAAGGGTTTCGAGGTCATGCGCCTGAACGAGGGGTTCGTCGCCTTGAACGTTGAGGACGATTTCGGGGCGCGGACCCTCCCAGTGGGCGAGAACTTCGGCGGTGCGGGCGGTTCCGTTGGGGCAGTCGGGCGAGGTCATGCGCACGCGTCCTCCGAAGGCAAAGACGGCATCAGCGATGCGTGCGTCGTCGGTAGCCACTACGGCGGGCAGGACGGCCGAGACGCGTTCCCAGACGTGCTGGATCATGGGCTTGCCGTCAATGTCCGCCAAGGGTTTGCCCGGAAGGCGGGTGCTGGCGTAGCGCGCCGGAATGACGGCAAGAACCTCGGTCATGCGGCGGGTTAGGCGCCGTACTGGGCGCTGTAGTAGTCGAGGTAGGCTCCGCTGGTGACGTTGCGCAGCCAGGTTTCGTTCGAGAGGTACCAGTCGATGGTTTCGCTGAGGCCCTGCTCAAAGGTCACGGACGGCTTCCAGCCGAGTTCACGGTGGATTTTGGTGGCGTCGATGGCGTAGCGTTTGTCGTGGCCCGGGCGGTCTTTGACAAAAGTGATCAGTTGGGCACTGTCGCCCTCGGGGCGGCCGAGCTTGGCGTCCATGGTGCGGCACAAGAGGTGCACGAGGTCGATGTTCTGCCACTCGTTCCATCCGCCGATGCAGTAGGTTTCGCCGTTGCGTCCGTCGTGGTAGACGGCGTCGATGGCTGAGGCGTGGTCTTTGACGTACAGCCAGTCGCGCGTGTACTTGCCGTCGCCGTAGACCGGCAGGGGCTTGCCCTCGATGATGTTGTGAATCATGAGCGGAATCAGCTTCTCGGGAAAGTGGTTCGGCCCGTAGTTGTTCGAGCAGTTCGAAATGACGATTGGCAAGCCGTAGGTCTCGTGGTAGGCGCGCACAAAGTGGTCGCTGCTGGCCTTGGAGGCGCTGTAGGGGCTGTTGGGGCTGTAGGGCGTCTCTTCAGTGAAGAAGCCTTCGGCGCCGAGGGCTCCGAATACCTCATCGGTCGAAATGTGGTAGAAGCGCTTGCCCTCCATGGCTCCGGCCCACGCGGTGCGTGCGGCGTTGAGCAGGTTGACCGTGCCGATGACGTTAGTTTCGACGAATGCCATGGGGTCGGTGATGGAGCGGTCCACGTGGCTCTCGGCCGCGAGGTGGATGATTCCGTCGGGCTGGTAGCGGTCAACGAGGTCCTGAACGGCAGCAGCATCGCGGATGTCGACGCGCTCAAAGCGGTAGTTGGCGGCCTGATCGACATCGGCGAGGTTTTCAAGGTTGCCGGCGTACGTCAGCGCGTCAACGTTGACGACCGTGGTCTCGGGGTAGCGCTGTACAAAACGGCGAACGACGTG
>CBFHNK010000013.1:8344-35792 GCA_965657195.1 uncultured Schleiferiaceae bacterium | reverse complement strand
AACCAGCGGAGCGGGCGAAGCCCGCGGAGCCGACGTGCTTGAAGTGTTTTCTACCCGCCCCGACACGATTTTTGGCGCCACGTTTATGGTGGTCGCTCCTGAGCATCCGATGCTCGGGGAGTGGACGACCGAGGCCCAGCGGGCCGAAGTGGAGGCGTACTGCGAGCGGGCGGCACGCCGGAGCGAGCGCGACCGCCAAGCCGATACGAAGACGGTGAGCGGCGTGTTTACGGGGACCTACGTGGAGCATCCGTTTACAGGGGCTCCGATTCCGGTGTGGACCAGCGACTACGTACTGATGGGCTACGGAACGGGCGCGGTGATGGCGGTTCCGGGGCACGACAGCCGGGACCATGCGCTGGCGAAGGCCATGGGCTTGCCCATTGTGCAGGTGGTGGCGTCGAGCGAGCCCGTGGACGTGCAGGCCGAGGCCTATGAGGCCAAGTCGGGCCGTGCCATGGCGTCCGAATTTTTGAACGGATTGGCTACGGTTGAGGCGATTGATCGTGCCATCTTAGAGTTGGAGTTGCGCGGATTGGGCGAACGGACGGTTCAGTACCGATTAAGGGATGCCGTGTTCGGACGCCAGCGCTACTGGGGCGAACCCATTCCGATTGCGTACCGCGATGGGGTTCCAGAGGCGTTGCCCGTGGATGAGCTTCCGCTGAAGTTGCCCGCCGTGGACAAGTACTTGCCCACTGAAGATGGGGAGCCGCCTTTGGCGCGCGCGGAGCGCTGGGTTTCGGCCGAAGGCCTTCCGCTGGAGACCACAACCATGCCCGGCTGGGCCGGAAGCTCGTGGTACTTCTTGCGCTACATGGATCCGAAGAACGCCAACGCGCCTGTGGACCGGAGCGCCGCCGACTACTGGGGCCAAGTGGACCTGTATGTGGGCGGAAGCGAGCATGCCACCGGCCACCTACTGTACAGCCGATTCTGGACCCATGCCCTGCACGACTTGGGGCACATTGGGTTCCGCGAACCGTTTAAGCGTTTAGTAAACCAAGGCATGATTCAGGGAATCAGCGCCTTTGTGCACCGCATCGAGGGCACGCAGACCGTGGTCAGCGCCGAGCTCGCCGGGCAGTACAGCACGCAAAAGCTTCATGTTGACGTGAGTTTGGTCAACGAGCGCAACGAAGTCGACCGCGACGCCCTTCGCACGTGGATGCCAAGTTGGGCAGAAACCGAATTTATTCCGGCCGAAGGCCCGATCAAGGTCGAGCGCGAAGTCGAGAAAATGTCGAAGTCGAAGTACAACGTCGTCAACCCCGACGCCTTGGCCGACCAGTACGGAGCCGACGCCGTGCGCCTGTTTGAAATGTTCCTTGGGCCCATCGAGCAGAGCAAGCCGTGGGATACCCAGGGCATGTCGGGTGTCGTTGGATTCTTGAAAAAGTCTGTGCGGCTGATGGAAAAGCGCCACGACGGCCAGGCCACGCCTGAAGAGCTGCGCACCCTTCACCAGTTGATTGACAAGCTGCAGCGCGATGTTGAAACGCTTTCGTTCAACACCTCAGTGAGCGCGATGATGATTGCGGTGAATGCATGGAGCGGAATTCCGCAGCTTGCACAACGCACACTGCGCGACTTCGCGGTGCTGCTCGAACCCTTTGCCCCCCACACGGCCGAGGCACTTTGGGCGGAACTCGGCGGCGAAGGCAGCGTGGTACTCGCCCCCTACCCCGTACTCAACCCTGAGTACCTGGTCAAGGACAGCATCAACTACCCCGTGCAGTTCAACGGAAAAACGCGTTTTCAACTCGAAATGCCGGCATCCGCTTCGGCGGCCGAGGTCGAAACTGCAGTAATGGAGCACGAAAAAACGGCGCACTTCCTCGAAGGACGCAGTCCCAAAAAGGTCATTGTGGTGCCGGGCCGGATTGTGAACGTGGTGGGCTAACCCACTTTAGGGCTTGGTTCCGAGACGGTAGTAGGCATTGGTGATCCAAAGCATCACCAATCCGAAACTGACACCGCCCACGATGAGGAGCTGTGCCACTCCGGATTCCGCCGTAAAGCTGAGTTTGAGCAAAATCGTCGAGATGACAAAGCTCGAATTGCGAATGATGGTCGGAAAGTCATCGCTGTACAGCAGCGAGAGGAGAAGGATGAACACATCACTGATAATCAGCACCGTATAGAACTGGTCGAAAAAGACCGAATTCAAATCAGACACGGGATTCTCAAGCGCAGAACCTGTTTGTAGCCATGTAAACAACGTCGTAGCCGCAAGTCCAGCCAAGACTACGAAGAGGATAAACGCCAGGATGTTCTTTGAGTACACAAAGCGCCGCAGATTGAGGGCCTCAGGTTGGTTGGGGAACTCCTGATCGGTAACATAGCCCGAGATTCTATAGAACAAGAGCACGCACACATAGATCACGAGCACACAGAGCAAATCCCAAATGAGCTCAATATTGCCGGGATTCCAGTGAAAATTTCGACCGAGCTCAAGGTGCGTTAAATCCTTAAAAACGCCTCGAATAAGGATCAGAACGATGATCTCGTACTGCTTGGCCACATAAATGGTAGTCGATCGGCGCAAATAGTAGACGAGCAAGTAGGTCTCAAAGACCAGGAGCACCGAGAACGGCGTATAGATTGCGTTGATCGGATGCGCAAAAAGCGGCCCCACAATCAGGTCGGGGAACCACGACTTCGCCGCATACAAGCCCAAGTGAACCAAAAAGCTCAAAATCGCAGCATACAGGGTTAGCCGGCCAAGTTTGGCGCGAAAATCGGACGTAAACGGCCGCGAAACAAACGACATCACCTAAGGCACACTATTGATTTTCAGGACAATGTACGATTAATAATGGAGATACTTTGAAAAGTTCATCCAACGATACGCGCGAAGCGAACCGCCCTCAACCATTCGCCAAGGAATCGAGAATGGCCTTGCGCGGCTTCATTCCCGATTCAAAGTCAGCCCACAGCGAACGCGGAAGGGGGTCCGCCCGCTGGATGGGCTCTTTGAGCGGATCCACCTGCTTGCCGTTCTTCCAGAATCGGTAGCAAACGTGCGGGCCAGTGGCCAAGCCAGTCGAACCCACATAACCAATTACTTGTCCTTGCTCGACGCGGGATCCGTTGCGAATACCCTTGCCAATCCGACTCATGTGAAGATATTGGGTCGTGTAGGTAGCGTTGTGCTTGATCTTGACGTAGTTGCCGTTCGCTGAGGTGTAGGCGGCGGCGATGACGGTTCCGCTGGCGGTCGCCAAGATGGGCGTGCCTGTGGGGGCCGCGTAGTCCGTGCCGAGGTGCGCCTTCCAGCGCTTTTGTACGGGGTGAAAGCGCTGCATGGTGTAGCGCGACGTAATGCGGGCGAACTCGAGGGGCGCCTTGAGGAACATGCGCTTCATACCCTCTCCCTCGTGGTCGTAGTAGCCCTGGACGCTTCCGTCTTCGTTTTGGTATTTAAAGGCGTAAAACGACTTGCCGTTGTGAACGAAGCGTGCAGCTAGAATTTTACCTGGTCCCACAAAGACGGTATCGTCGACATAGGACTCTTCGTAAATGACCTCAAACCTGTCGCCCACCTGGATTCTGAAGAAGTCGATGGTCCATGCGTAGACTTCAGAAAGCTTCACCGCCACCGCTGGAGACACGCCCTGCTTCTCGAGCGTCGCATAGAGTGACCCCTCGATTTCGCCGCCAATTGCGCGCTCTTTGGTGACTTTGGGGCGTTCGATTTTGTTCACAAAAAGGCTGTCTCCAAGTCCAAAAACAACATACTGTGCCACCGATGGCTCGTAAATAAAATAGGTAAACTGCTGGGCACTGTCGTTACTCCGAAGCAGCCAGTACGCGTCACCCGCCCTCCATTTACGCGGGTTGAAGTCGTCCTTACCCAACACCAAAAGATCGTTAACGGTACGCGCGGAGATGCCCCACGAGTTCATTAGGCCACCAAAAGTTTCGCCGTCTCCCACCTCGAATCGCTGGGCGTCGTAGTCCTTGAGTGAGTACCCAAATAGAAAGCCGGGATCAACCTCTTCGCCCGCCGCGGATGCAGGATCGCCTGCCGATGGAAGCACCTTTGCGAGTAGCCACAGGCTCAAGATTAGCCCTAATCCGATGCTGACAGCCAACCAGATAGGGAGTACGCGCTTTTTAGAGTTCTTTTTACTCATAGACGGGCCTAAAATACGCCCAACGAGCGGGTGAAAACCCTGTTGATAACTACTTAATGCCTAAAGATGGCATAACGTAGAGGTTACACTGAAGTTAGGTATTTGCAACTCAATGAGTTCACGTAGAAATCTTCCAGCTGTCGTTCTGAGCGACCTCCATCTAGGAACTTTTGGGTGCCACGCCCGTGAGCTCCTCGCCTACCTGAAGTCGATACAGCCCGACGTCCTGATTCTCAACGGCGACATCATTGACATTTGGAACTTCAAGAAGTCCTACTTCCCTAAAAGCCATTTTAAAGTGGTGAAGCGCTTAATCACCATGGCGCAAAAAGGCACAGTGATCTACTACATCACAGGCAACCACGACGAAATGCTGCGTCGCTTTGCTGACGCCGACTTGGGGCACATTCACCTGCGCAACAAAATGGTACTCAATTTTGGTGGGGTCAAAACTTGGATTTTCCACGGAGACATTTTTGACGCCAGCATCCAGAACGCCCGCTGGTTAGCCAAACTGGGGGGGTGGTCGTACGACCTGCTGATTTGGGTCAACCGCTGGCTCAACGTGCTGCTTGAACGCATGGGCCGCGAGAAGTACTCGCTGAGCAAGACGATCAAGGATTCCGTGAAAAAAGCAGTCAAGTACATCGGAGACTTCGAGGTCGCTGCAGCTGAAATGGCCGTGCGTAAAGGATACGGGCGCGTGATTTGTGGCCATATCCACCAGCCCCAAATGCGCACAATTCACGTAGGAGAACGCGAAATTGAGTACTTAAATTCAGGCGATTGGATCGAAAACCTCACCGCTTTAGAATGGGACGGCACGGCGTGGTCAATCTACCAACATCAAGATGTACGCGATGTCGAAGAAGAAGATGAGAAAGTCGATGCTTCGGCGCGGCATTTGCTCTCTATGCTTCTCAACGAAGCAGATTCGGACGAATGAAAATTTTATACGCGGTTCAGGGCACGGGCAATGGACATGTGGCTCGGGCTCGGCACCTGATTCCGCTGCTTGCAAAGCACGCTCAAGTGGACGTTTGGATTTCTGGGACCGAGAGTCAGCTGAACCTGCCTGGCGGGACGCAGCGCTCTTGGAGCGGAATCTCACTGAAGTACAACGCGCACGGTGGCTTGAGCATCACCCGTACGCTCTTTAATAACCGCTGGTTGCGCTTTGTTCGGGATGTGTTTCGCGCGCCCATTCACGGCTACGACTTGATTGTCAACGACTTTGAGCCCGTGAGCGCGTGGGCTGTTTGGCTGCGGGGCGGAAGCCTACTCGAACTCAGCCACCAAGCGGGCGTGCGGCACCCATTGTCCCCCCGACCCAAACACCGCAACCCGCTCGGAGAGTGGATTTTAAAAAACTACGCACCCTCAAGGCAGTCCATTGGGTTTCACGTCCAGGCGGTCGCTCCAGGCGTGCGTCCGCCCCTGATTCGCAGTGAAATACGCACAATCACGGCGAATCCAAGGCCGCAGCTGCTAGTCTATCTACCCGCGTACAGCGTGGACGCCTTGGCTGCTGCGCTCGAAGACTGCCCGATTCCGGTCACCGCATTTGTCCCCCACTTGGCGGCACCAATACAACGCGGAGCGTTCCGCGCCGAAGCCGTCACAACAGAAGCGTTTTTAACGGCATTTGCGGAATCGGATTCGGTACTCTGCAGCGCCGGTTTTGAATTGCCCACCGAAGCCCTTTTTCACGGCAAGCGTCTGGCGGTCATCCCCATCAAAGGGCAGTACGAGCAGGAGTGCAACGCTGCGGCCCTGCGCAAGGCAGGCGCCTGGCACGCACCAAGTCTAGCCAAGCTCAAGCTCAGCAAGTGGCTCAACAGTCCACCGCCTCAGCCCGCGCGGTGGCCCGACTACAGCGAGGATCTGGTGCGCGAAATCTTGAGCTACGCTCCGCAGCAACTAGCAACTAGTTGCTAGCTACTCGTGCCCCAGGCTTCGCGCTCGGCGTCCGTCCATAAAAACGGAAACGCGATGCGAAGCTGAAACTTCGGCGGCAGGTACTTCGGCCAGTTGGTTCCGCCCGTAGCCCGCGTGTCGCTGGGCTGCTTGGCGAGGTAGCGACCGGCCGTCTTGAGGTGCTGCATCGGCCAGCGGACGTTGACTTGCGCGTCGAGCTCGCGCAGCGCGTGGCGAAGTTCGTCGGACATTCCGCCCTGATCCACCAAAATGCGGGCTCGGTCCGAGACCGTCTGGCCGCTGAGGGCCACAGCGCGCTCGGCAAACACTTTGGCGTATTTGGATTCAAACTGCTTAAGGGTCAAGGTTTTTTCACCGGTCGCGGCGATGGTTGCGCCTCCGCGCCAGTAAATTTTGTCCAAAAGCGCGAGGGGGTCGTGCACGTCGGCGTAGTCGGCACGCACGTCCAAGTGGACGAGTTCGTTCAGGCGCGCAAGAGCCATTTCGATCATGCGGTACTGCCCCGATTGAAAGCCGCTTGCCGGAATCAGCGCCATGCGAAAGCGCAGAAACTGTTCTCGGTTCATGCCGTCGGTCATCACCGCAAACGAATGTTCAAGAGCCCCAAAGTAGCGGGTGCAGCGGCGCACGTGCTCGGTAAGCGCCTCGGTATGGGCAGGGGTCCAGTCGGCGGTCCCGGGCATCGGAGCGGCTACCGCGGCATCGAGTTCGTGCAGCACCAGCTTGAAGTAAAGCTCTGTGATCTGGTGGTACATGATAAAAATCGGCTCGTCGTGGTGCGGAGTCCGTGGCTGCTGCAGGCTCAGAAGGCTATCGAGCCGAATGTAGTCCCAGTAGGTGATGTAATCCGCTTCCAGCAGTCCGTCGAGAAAGTCCACAAGTGACTGTCCTGATGTAGCGTATTTAGCGTGAAGAGCCTCGAGGCGCTCCTGTAATTCGGAATCGAAAGTAGTCATGCGGCAAAGCTATTCGCTATCGGCCTAAAGCTAGGCCTTTGACATTGTAAACGAAAACGCGGTTCCGATCCCTTGAGTCGACGTCACCTTAATCGCGTGACCATGGGCCTCTACGATGTGCTTCACGATGGCCAATCCAAGCCCAGTGCCGCCAATTTTCTTCGTGCGCGTTCGGCTTCGGTCTCCGCGGTAAAAACGTTCAAACACGCGACCAAGGTCTTCTTTGGCGATTCCGAGACCGTTATCTTCAATGATGACGTTATAGGTTTTGTCGCCGGAATCTTCGATCGCCACCCGCACAAATCCACCAGGCTCGTCACGTGAATACTTTATCGCATTCGATATTAAATTCAGAATTACCTGATCCATGCGCTCCGGATCTGCAAAGACAGCCGAATCCGATTCGGAATCAAAATCGCGAACTACGGTCAAACCCTGTTGCGCAATGCGGTCTGACATCTGTTCAAGCGCATCCTCAATTTGCTCGGTCAAGCTGTAGGCCTCTTTCTGGAGGACAAGTTGGTCCGACTCTAAGCGCGCGAGCACATCCATATCCTGAACGAGTCGAATCATACGCTCCACGTTTCGAGATGCCTTTTTCAGGTACTCCTTGCGGACCTTTTGGTCCTTGACTCCATCGAGCAGTGTCAGTACGTAGCCTTGAATATTAAAAATCGGCGTACGCAACTCATGCGAGAGGTTGGCGATGAACTCGCGACGCACGTCGTCTCTCAGCTGAAGGCTGTTGAGTTCACTTGACTTTTTCTGTGCCCATGAGGCCACCTCCATTTCAACTTTGCCAATCTCTTCTGCATCTGCCATCAACGAGGTTTGGTAGCGATCAGGGTTCGATATGACTTTGTAGATCTTGAGCAGACGTGAATAAAGAAATCGGCGGATCAGGTATTCC
Organism: uncultured Schleiferiaceae bacterium; assembly: GCA_965657195.1. Lineage (GTDB taxonomy): Bacteria > Bacteroidota > Bacteroidia > Flavobacteriales > Schleiferiaceae > TMED14. Next base: position 27,849 of record CBFHNK010000013.1, on the reverse strand, counting down.
GTCAAAAACGCAGTCGAGCTCGCGATGAACATACTTAACAGGGTGATCTCGAGGTACGGAACCTCCTGGATCGGCAACGGCAGAGCCCCATCGTCGGTGGTCACTAGTTCGAACATGGCGAACATGACAAACCAAACTACGGGCCCTAAGAGGGCTGCGATAAAAAAAGCGATGCGTTCTGGACGGTCGAGCACGCCCCGAAGTTACTCCTCGAATTTGTAGCCGACGCCTTTAATCGTCTTGATTCGGTCGTCGCCGATTTTTTCGCGGATTTTGCGGATGTGCACGTCGATGGTGCGCCCTCCGACCACGACTTCAGAACCCCAAACACGGTCCATGATTGAGTCCCGCGAAAACACCTTACCCGGCTTGCTCGCGAGCAAGTGAAGTAATTCAAACTCCTTTCGAGGCATTTCTACCACGTTCCCGTCTCGAAATACTTGGTATTTTTCGAGATTAATGAGAAGGTCGCCTCGCTCAATGTTTCCCACCGGCTCCGACTCTTTGACATTGCGACGCAGCAATGCCTTTACACGGCTCACCAGAACTTTTGGGCGGATAGGTTTGGTGATGTAGTCATCGGCTCCGGCATCAAAACCAGCAACTTGGCTGTAATCCTCTCCGCGCGCACTCAAGAATGCAATGAGCGTTGACGCAATGTCGGGATTGGTACGAATGGCCTCACAGGCTTCGATTCCGTCCATCCCTGGCATCATGACATCAAGTAAGACCAGATCAGGGCGATGCTTTTTAACGGCTTCTACGCCCTCAGCTCCGTCTTTGGCCGTGACCACATTGTAGCCCTCTTTGGCGAGGTTAAACGTCACGAATTCCCGAATGTCCGGGTCGTCGTCGACGAGAAGAATAGTCGGTTTCTTGGCCATACCCGTTTTATAATGCGTCAAAAGTACGTGAAGCGGCAAAGCGCTTTACCCGCTTAACAAACATTTACCACCAAATTAACTATTTAACAACATGCCAGAGCCCCTCATTGCGACCTAACTTTGAAGCTGTGCAAAGGTTTTGGTCAGCTTTATTTTTGTTATTGATTTCCAGTGGATTAGCTGGGCAAAACCCCGTGAACTTACGGGTAATGACCTACAACCTCACCTACTTTAGGGCATTTACCTCCTTTTGTACGTCGTCCAACAACCCTCCTGGGGCCAAAGAAGCTTGGTTGAGCACCGTGGTCGCGCACACCCAACCCGACATTTTGGTGTGCAATGAGGTTGACGGCAGCAACGCCACTGCCCACGGGCGCATTCTCAACTTCAGCCTGAATACCAACGGAATCTCACGCTGGGCCGCCACTGACCTCTACACCAACGGAAGCTCGCTGATCAACGCCATCTACTACGACCAGACCAAATTAGGTTTAAAGTCGCAGTCTATAATTAGCAACGACCTGCAAAACAACACGTTGGTCCGCGGAATCGATGTGATTCGGTTCTACTACAAAGATTCCCTCCTCGCGTGGAACCCCGACACCCTGTTCTTTACGGTATTCGCCGCACACTTTAAGGCAGGCAGTACCGCTGGTGACCTCACTGCGCGCCAAAAAGCATGCGAGGCTTTGATGAACCACTTGGCTTCGAACCCGCGCGACGACGTCTACCTCTTGGCGGGCGACCTCAATATGAATAAGAGTCAAGAAGCTGGATTTCAGCAGCTTTTGAACTACAGCAACGCCGGAATCCGATTCAAAGATCCCGAGAATGTCTTGGGCAACTGGAACAACAACGGGACCTTCGCCGCGTGGCACACCCAATCTACGCGCGACGGCCAAACCAACGACGGATGCTTTTCAGGGGGCGGACTCGACGACCGACTCGACCATATTTTGGTCAACAGCGTTCCGATGACCGCAGCATCGCGAATGCGCTACCTACCTGGCAGCCTGCACCCCGTAGGGAACGACGGCCTGCACTTCAACAGCGCCATCAACAGCGGAACCAATAATTCCGTGCCCGCCACCGTACTCACCGCCCTCTATGAGCTCTCTGACCACTTGCCCGTAGTTGCCGACTTCGAGGTCGACCGGCTCGGTATAGGACTTGAAGAATTCCGCGACCATGTACAGCGCGCTACAGACCTTGACGGGCACGTTATTCTGCAGCGAATCGAAGCCCACGAAGAGTGGACCGTCGACGTGGTTGATGCCGCAGGGCGGCTGATCGCCCGAAGCGTTTGGCCTGCGGGCGCGCCACGCTGGCGTTCCGACGCCGTGTACCGAGGTTGGGTCACGCTGCGCATCACTGACGCGTCCGGAAGGACTAAATTTGCCTCCCTCCGATGAAACGCCTTTTACTTGTCCTCGTATGTGCTGCACCCTTCGGGGCGAGTTGGGCACAGTCGTTTCAAGAGCGAAGCACTTCGGCGGGCCAAGCGCGACTTACGGTTACCAACGTCGGAACCTTTGGCAACGCCTTTCGCGGCTACCGCGACGGAACCGGCATGCCCTCGTGCGAATACCCGGCCGGCTCGGGAACCGAACACCTTTTTGAATCCGGAATTTGGGTCGGCGGAACCGACCAAGGCGGCGGAATCCGCGTGAGCAGCTCCGCCTACGACGCTCCCCAAGGCTACGCTCCGGGCCGTGGTGGTTTTGAATTTACTCCGGCTTCGACGCTCAGCGAGACTTCGTCGCTCAAGGACCACCCGAACTACCGCGTAAACGCGGTTTCGCACCAAGACTTCAGCGCCACCTGCGTGGACACCAACATATTGATTCCCGGAACGACGATTCCGATCAGCAACCACCTGACTCCGATGGGCATCGCCATGACGATGAACACCTACAACTGGAACTACAGGTTTAGCGACTTCTTTGTAGTTGTGGACGTTACGCTCAAGAATGTCGGAATCGAAACCTACGACGACGTCTACGCCGCGCTGTGGGCCAATACTGTGGTGCGCAACATCAACCGCACTCCGGCGGGCTCGGGCGGAGCCGTGTTCTACCAACAGGGCGGCAACGGCTACGTAGACAGCTTACAGATGGCGTACTGCTTTGACGCCAACGGCGATCCGGGATGGACGGATTCGTACATCGGCCAAAAGTTTCTCGGGGCTGAAGACAAATTCGGATTCCACCACCCGCAGGTCGACGGGCTTGGCGACCACTACAACGCATGGGTTTTCAACAACTCCGGGCAGTCGCTGTACTTCTTCCCGACCACCGACGACCAGCGCTACATCAAGATGTCGCAGGGACTCAACCTGGATCCCTGCTGGTCAAATCCAAGCGGAGCCGCCTGCGCGGCCGGCACCGGCGCCAACATTCAGGCCCAGCTCAACGCCACGGGCAACCGTTCGGACCTCGTGAGCGTGGGACCCTTTCAAAACTTCGCCCCCGGCGACGAGATCAATGTCGCCTTTGCCTTTGTGTTTGCCAAAAAGGTCGACGATGGGCAGTCCAACGCCGTCAACAGCCCCGAACAGCGCAGCCGACTGCTCGCCAACGCCCAGTGGGCCCAGACCTGCTACAACGGTGAGGACCAGAACTTCAATGGGGTGCTTGACGCTGGCGAAGACCGCGACGGCAACGGTGAAATCACGCGCTACATTCTTCCGAGTCCTCCCGATGCCCCGCAAGTACGCGCTATTCCGGGCGACGGCCATGTCGATCTCTTTTGGACCGACCGCAGCGAGCGCAGCATCGACCCCATCAGCCAACGCGAAGACTTCGCCGGCTACCGCGTGTACGTCAGCCAAGTGGGATTTGACGTCGACGACGACCAGCGCAATGCCGAAGACTTCCGATTGTACGGCGAATGGGACCAGACCGGGGACGGCGTGTTCTACGAGACGGGACTCGACGCCATTCGACTCACTGAACCCGTTCAATTTCAAGGTGATACACTAACCTACCGCTACGGTTTGCGCCTCGAGAACCTCCCTAATGGATGGCAGCGCGCCCTTGCCGTGACCGCCTTTGACCAAGGTGACCCCGCGACCCAACTCGAGTCCCTGGAATCCAGCTTCAACCAAAGCAGCGTGCGGGCTTTCCCGGGTACGCCGGCCCAGGTGAGCATGGCTAGCAATCCGCCCTACGTCTACCCCAATCCGTACTATGCCGGAGCCGCCTGGGAGGGCACCAGTAGTTTTCAGGACGAAAGCCGCCGTTTAATGTTTGCCAACTTGCCGGCACGCGCCGAAATCCGAGTGCATTCACCCGCTGGCGACCTGCTGGACGTGCTGCAGCACGACGCGGGTGGATCGGATCAATTGAGCCAGCGTTGGTTCCGCACCTTTGCCGACCCCAGTGAGCAGACCGTGCTGCTGCCTGGCGGAGAATTCGCCTGGGACATTTTGTCAAAGGACCGCCAAATTGTAGCCCACGGGCTGTACCGATATACCGTTCTTAACCTCGACACCGGCGAAACTTTTTCTGGACACTTTACTTTAATCAAATGATCATGAAGCACATCCTACACTTGATCGCCTTGGCCCTCGGATTTTCGGCTGCGGCACAGACCTACTACCCCATCACGACGCTGCAGTACGTTTCGCCGTCGCAGCTCGCGGCATGCAACGACTCGTCCGGCTTCGAAGGCCAGATCGTGCGCACCGTCGGAATCGTCGTGACTCCGGGCAACCTATCTGAGGTTCCGTCGGGTTCGGTTCAGGGCGGACACCGTCCCTTCTTCTTTATCGTGGACACCGCGGCGCAGGGCGCCGCCGGTGCGTTTCGCGGAATGGAGGTCATGGGCGTCTACACGAATGCGCAAAACCAATTGGTGACGCTTCCGAACGTCGAGTACCTCGTGGCGGGCGACCTGATCGAATTCGTAGGCAAAGTAGGAACCTACAACAACGGAACCCAGCTCGAAGCCACGAGCGCCAGCTCGATGACGATCTTGGGTACCCGCGCGGTTCCGACCTCGGCTCCAGTGGCCGTCGGACTTCTCAACGATGCACAGCGCGTCAATATTCCAACCACTGGTGAGCAGTGGGAAAATGCCTTTGTCGAATTCCAGAACGTGACCGTTACCGAGGTGATTTCATTCGGCGGAAACCGTATCAGTTTCAACGTAGTAGATGCCGCGGGCAACAAAATCAATGTTTCTGACCGCTTTTTGGCGCAAAAGCTCCCCAGCTACCAAACGGTTAATCCTGCTTCGCCGCAGGTGACTGGGTCGTTCGTGCCTCCAGTTCCAGGTACCTTTTACAGCAGCCTAAAGGGGGTGCTACGCCACGACGGCAATGGCTGCTTTACGGGCGGCGGAACCCGCGGCTACGAGCTGAACCCGTTCGACGCGTCGCACTACCAAATCGCGTACGCTCCGCCCTACATCAGCCAGTTTGAGCGCGACCCGATGGTTCCGACGCCCAACCAGAGCCCCGATTTGGTGTGCACGATTACGGATTTTGACGGAACCGTCGATTCCGTACACGTCTTCTACACGACGAACGCCACACTTCAGCCCACGCAGTTCACCAAGGCCACGATGGCCCTGGTCGCCGGGTCGACCGACGAGTACGAGTTCAGCTTGCCCAGCGCCCCCGACGGCACGCTAGTGCGCTACTACATTAAAGCCAAGGACGACGACGGCAACGTTTCGTACTACCCTACGACTCCGGTGGGCCAGGCTCAGCCCAACTTTGACTATTACACGGTGCGCGCCGGCGGAATGAAGATTTACGACATTCAGTACAGCCTCGCGAGCAACGGAAACTCTCCGTTCTTGGGCCAAAACGTGACGGTAAAGGGCATTGTGACTGCGTCGACCAAGCCCTACGACCTCGGCTACCTCTACATTCAGGACGCCAACGGCGGTCCGTGGAGCGGAATCTGGTGCGCCGGCTCAGGCATCACCCAGTTCTTTCGTGAAGAAGAGGTTTTGGTGAGCGGAACGGTGGAGGAATACTTCGGCATGACCCGTTTGAACGTTTCAAGCGTTTCACGCACCGGCAACCGCCAGGTGCCGGTTCCGACGGTACTCAACCCGAGCGACAGCGCCAGCAAGGCCAACTGGGGCTGGGAACAGCACGAGGGCTGCTACGTGCGCCTCGAGGACCCCAACCAAGCCAAGTTGTACGTGTCGAACACGAACTTGGGCTTCGGAGACTTTGCCGTGTCGCAAAACGTGGGCGCCAGCTACTGGAACCGCACCCTCGTGATGGCCGGCCGTCAGTCCAACACCGCCTACGGGTCGCTGTACGTGCAGATGGTGACCGACATGCGCTACGATACCATTGACGGTGAGATGTTTGTGGACCCGATTGTGGTTAATGACACGATGAACATGGACGCCGTCGAGGGCATCCTGTTCTACGGATTCAGCAACTTCCGCGTGCTGCCCCGCAACAACGACGACTTCGTTGGAATCAACATTTCGCTCGATTCAACGGCACTCCCGCAGTCAACCGTGGGATTGCCCGTGTGCGGAGTTCCGAGCGTGATGGTATTCCCCAACCCGACGGCGAACATTTTGGTCGTCGAGGGTTCGGATGCGGTCTATACGCTTCTCGACCTGCAGGGCCGCGTCGTACTGCAGGGCCGCCACAAAGAGGGCCGCAATGAGCTTGATTTGAGCGGATTGGCGTCAGGCAACTACCTACTGCGCGTCGAGCATGCCTTGGGCGCCACCACCTACCGCGTAAGCAAGTTGTAAGTACGTAACATGCCTGCCCTCAAACGTTTAAAGCAAGTGCGCAGCTCCTGGCCCTTGGCCGGGAGCCTGCGCCTTGTGGCGTTGGGGTGGGTCGTTGCTGCCGCGCTCTCAAGCTGTGAGCCAGGTGCACCTGCCGAAAACCAACTTCCAGAAACGCGTATTTCGCTGGATACGATTGCGCTTTCGGGTCCCGACCGACTGAATTCGGTGGTGCGCCTCTCGTGGCTGGGTAGCGACGCCGACGGCTACGTGGCGGCTTACGAACTCCGCGTGGCGGGCGGCGATTGGACTCGCACCCTGCGCACCGACAGCACCTTGGTTTTGGCAATCCCCGCCGGAATCGACACCGCCGACCTCGCCGTCGAAGTGCGAAGCATCGACAACGAGGGGGGAGTGGATCCGACGCCTGCGCGGTTGGTGGTTCCGATTAAAAATAGCCCGCCAAGTGCGGAATTTTTGGACGGAAGCTTTCCCGAGGCCCCCGTGTGGAACGCCCTGACCTTTCAGTGGACCGCAAGCGATCCCGACGGAGCGAGCAGCATTACCGACGTGGAGCTTCGCCTCAATGGCGGAGCCTGGCGTCCGATTGACCCCAACCAAAAGCTGGTCAGCCTTGTACTCACGGCGACCGGAGCGACCGAGCTGTACTACGGTAGCCAAGAACTTTCAGCCGCCAACTGGGGCTATGCCCTTGACACGTCAGCCCCCAACCTCATTGAGGTACGGGCACGCGACCTCGCGGGTTCGTGGTCTGCGTCCGACACGGCTCCATTCACTCAGGTCAAGATGCCCACGGCCGACGTGCTCGTCGTCGCCAGCCACAGCGCCGCTGCCGATGCCGCCTGGGCGGCGGATTTAGCCGCGCTTGGTGTCGAATTTGACATCCTTGACCTGCTGAGCAACAGCGGCCTGGAGCGTCCGCGGTCGTGGAACCCCGGATTCCGCCACACCCTTCGCGGCTACGAGGCATTAATCGTGTACAGCGCGTCGTCGGTGATGCTGGATCCCCAATCCGGAGCGACCAAGTTGCCGTTGGCCCACATGGCTCCGGCCTTGCAGCGCTTTGGCGAAGCAGGCGGTAAACTTTTGGTCAGCGCCTCATTCAGCTCGACCTCAGACCTCAGTGACTTGGTCGGAACCCTTCCCATCGACGGCCTCGTCACGAGCTCGGGGCAAGTGCGCCTCGTCACCGATTCAGCGGTGGTTGCCCAGCAGAGCGGATTCCCCAACCTCAAGGCTTCGAATGTGCTGATCGGACTGACTCCGATGGTGTCGAGCGCCGACGCCGAAGTGCTCTACCGCGGCCAGCTGACCAAGCTTTCAGGCTGGCAGGGCGACAACCTTCTCGGGGTGCTTCGCCGCCGCCAAGGGGCCGTGCAGACCGTGTTCTTGTCGTTTGACCTGCACCGCCTCGACGCCCAAAGTGGCCAACTTCGCCGCAACCTCCTTCAAAAAGTTCTGATCGATGAATTTAGCCTCTAAATTTCTGGTCGTGCTTGCCTTGTTGGCCGGCTTCGGAGCTTCCGCCCAAAAAATTGGGGCGCTGCGCGGAACAGTGCGCGACGCCGAGACCGGCGAGGAACTTCCCGGCGCCGGCGTGAGTATTGTCGGAACCTACACCAGCACCGTCACCGACGCACAGGGTGGATTTGTGCTCCCGAAGGTTCCGGTGGGGGAATTCAGCGTCAAGGTCCAGATGATGGGCTACGGAACCAAGCAGATCAACGGCGTCCGAATCAACCTCGGCCAAACGACTACGTTGAACGTAAAGCTTTCAAGCGACATCAACGAGTTGCAAACGGTTACGGTGGTGGGTAAAAAGACCGCGGTCGACCTCGAACGAGCGGGAAGCGAACGCCTCATCGGCAGTGACGAGCTCCGCCAAATGAACGTGCGCAACGTCGAAGACGCCGTAGCAACCCAAGCGGGCGTGGTCAAAACCACCGACGGCCTGCAAATCCGCGGTGCGCGCGTCTACGAAACCGAGTACCTGGTAGACGGAATCAGCGCCCAGGACCCTTTGGCGGGCACCGGGTTTGGCGTGAACGTCCAGTCTTCGGCCGTACAAAGCATCCAAGTAACCACCAGCGGGGCGAGTGCCGAGTTCGGCGGCGGCTCGAGCGGAGTGGTAAGCACCCAGATCCGAGAAGGCGGAGATCGCCTTGAGGTTTCGGGACGCTGGCAGCGCGACTACCTGGGCCGTCCAACTGCCGCGTCTAGCTTTTTTACCGACCGCGGCGAGGCGACGTTGGCGACCCCGATTCCGTTTACCAACAAACGCTTAACACTCTTCACTAGCGCCTCGGTGGACATCAGCGATACGTACTTCCCGACCGTGGCGCGCCAGCTGCACTCGTCGCTGTTCAAGGCCAACGACTCGCTGTGGGCTCCGCGCCAAGACAACCAGTGGTCGCACTCGCTCAAACTCGGGCTCAAGGCCTGGAAGGGCGCCAAGTTCACCTTGAGCAACCAGCATTCACTCAACATCAACCAAAACACGCGAAGCCTGCAGATTGTCGGCCTCGACGCGCTCCTGACCCCCGGCTACCAGTACATCCGCAGCAAAGACCTGGACCGCGCGACCACCTACACGCACCACTCCAACCTCAGTGTGCTAGGATTTCAGCAGATTTTCGGCCCAAAGTGGGGATTGAGCGTCAATGCGGGCCGCCTGTTCACCAACCTTCGGGCGGACGCCAACGGACGCCCGTTTCGCGAAGAGACCGTCGACCAAATCCTTGACGAAGCCAACATTATTTCGTACCCCGTCAGCGTGTTTAACCCAGGCGACCCCTCGGGCACCGTATACATTCGCCCCGGCGACGGCCTCTATAACAACGGCGGAATCGCGCCCACCTGGCACGACCACTACGTCGAGGAGTATACCGTGCGCATCAAGGCCAACTACTACCCTGCGGGCGGCGTGCACAAAGTCGCCTTCGGAACCGAAAACCAGTGGAACGAGTACCAGTGGGTGGACGTGACGGCTCCGTGGGTCGGGGCACCGATCAAGCTCAACGACAGCACCGCGACTGAATCCATCTCGATCGGATCGTCGAACGACATCTGGAAGGCGCGTCCGCGCGAATTCGGCGCGTTTGTCGAAGACAAAATCACCTACAAGGGCCTGCAAGCCACCTTGGGTATGCGCCTCAACATGTGGGCGCCCGGAACATTTGCCGACCAAGCCATCGCCGACCCCAACTCGCCGGTGGTCGACGCCGTGCGCACCGACTACCTCGACAAAACTATTGGCCTCGCGGGGCTGCGCTGGAAGGCCCGCCTGCTTCCCCGCTTGGACGTGACCTTCCCGGTAACGCCCAACCACGTGCTTTACTTCAACTACGGCCACAGCATGCGCCTACCGCATCCGCGCTTTTTGTACGCCGGCCTCGACCCCGTCTACCAGGACCGCAGTTTCTTGAGCTTTTTGGGCAATCCCAACCTCGACCCCGAGGTTAACGTCGCCTACGAAGTCGGCTACAAAGCCGCCTTCAGCCGCAGCTTTGGGGTGACGCTGAGTGCCTACAATTCCAACCGCTTTGACTACATCGTCTCGCGCCGCGTGTTTGTGCGCGACGCAACCGGTCGCCCGGTGACCAAGACGATGTACATCAACCAGGACTACGCCCGAATTCAGGGGGTCGAATTGGGCCTCGAATTGCAGCTCAACCGCTGGACCCGTTGGGTTTCAAACGTTTCACTTCAGTCGGCGCGGGGCAAGTCGAATTCCGCCCGCGAATCGGCGCTGCAGATTGAGCAGACGGGTGAGGTTCCGCTCAGCCGCGAACAGTTTTTGGCCTGGGACCGCCCGTGGAACATCAATTCCAGCTGGTTTTTTCAAGCCGACACCTCGCTGCGCGTCTTCGGAATTCCGCTGCGCGGCCTAGGCGGATTCGTGCAGTACCGCGGCTCGGCTGGCTACCGCTACACGCCGCAGACCCTGGTCGGAACCAACGACCTCGGACGCCCACAGTACGCCATTCAAATCGACCAGTACCTGCAGGGCCAAGGTTCCGCATGGCACACGTGGGACGCGCGCATTACCTACGACCTCGTGACCAAGAAGAAGGGACGCGGCGTACAGTTTGCGTTTGATGTGCTGAACGTATTTAACCGTTTAAACGGTCAACTCATCAACCCCGTTACGGGTCGCGCGTACGAGTACGGCGACGACGTTCCGAACACCTGGCGCGATCCGCGACCCGAATTCAACGGTCCGCAAGAACGCGGCCTTGACCCGCGCGACCCCTCGCGCTTCAGCCCGCCCCGTCAACTTCTCTTTGGTCTTCAGTTCAAGCTATGAAGACGACGCTGACCCTTATCGCTCTGGCCCTTGGGCTACAGGCGCACAGCCAGTGGCTGCCCAGCTACGGCGGCGAGCGTGCAGGCCAGGCTGCCTTTAGCTTTCTGAAAACCGACTACAACGTGGCCTCAGCGGCCATGGGATCGGTCGGGAGCGTCCTCGGCGGCGACGCCCGTAGCCTGGGCTACAACCCCGCGGGCTTGGCCCGAACCAAAGCATCCAGCATCGTCTTTACCTCCATGGCCAGTGGAAGCGGCCTCGAGCAAGGCGCCGTCTTTGCCGCCCGCAAAATCAAGGGCCGAACCGCGGCGTGGGGCTTCGGAATCCAGCGACTGCAAACGGGCGCCTACGAAGAGCGCACCGAGTTCCGCCCCCAGGGCACCGGCCGACTGCTGTACGACGCCCAATCCGCGCTCACGCTGACCTACGCCCAGCAACTCACCGAACAGTTTCAAATGGGTGTAACGCTTAAAGCGTTGAACGAATCCTACAGCGCCGGCTACACCGGCTGGGGCGCCGCCGCCGACGTCGGGTTTCAGTACCACCTCGAAGAAGAGGGTTTGCGCTTCGCCGTCGTACTGCGCAACTTCGGAGCGCCCGTGGCCCTCAAGGGCTCGTACTGGGCCGTGGCCTACAACCGCGACTCGCTTTCGTCACTCGAATCCGCCAACCTGCCGACCGAATTCGCCATAGGCATCCACTACCGCGCGTGGGAACGCGGCAAGCACCACCTCGACGTTGCCGCGCAGCTCGTGCACCCCAACGACAACGCCGAGAACTACCGCGCGGGCCTCGAATACCGCTTTGCGGACCAGCTTTTTGTACGCAGCGGAATCCTGCTCAACCAATCCGGCCAGCCCTTCCCGACCCTCGGTCTGGGCGTGGCCCAAACGGTTGCCGGCACTCGGGCCACCGTCGACCTCAGCGTCCAACCCACAGCCGGAATGGGCACATGGACCGCACTAAGCCTCACCCTTCAACCTGCTGCCCGATGAAGTATTGGACGTTCGCCCTCGGCCTGTTGGCCCTCAGCATGACCGGCTGCGAGGACTACTTCGGGTCCAAAACGGACCTTGACTTTATTGAGGTTCCGAACTACGGAATCCGCGAAATCGCCTACGTTCCGATTCAGCCCGCATTTGACGGTTTTGTGCATCCGACCGACATCTGCATCGGATTCGACGAACTCATTTATGTCGTCGACGCGGGAACCCAAGAAATCATCTGCCTCGACGAATCGGGTGCGGAACAGGGTCGATTCAGCGTTCCGGGCGTCAAAACAGTGCGACAGGACCGCCGCCTCAACTTGTTGGCCATCGGAACCCACGACACGACCATCAACGGAGTGGCGTACACGCTTCCGGCCATTTACCGCATCAACCAAACGGCTCCAAACGGCTACGGACTCGGCTACGCGCAAATCACGCATAAAACGGTTCATCCGTTTTACTTCAAATCCACGTTTTCAACGGGTGACGCAAATGCAGAATTCGGCCAAATTGCCGTGCTCGCCAGTGCAGACCCCGCGCTCAATAACCGCTACTACGTGACCCGACGCGGCGGGATTAGCAACAACGCCAACCAAGGCCCCGACCAAGCTGTGGTGCTCTTTGACGCCCAAGACGGCTACGTTTCACCTGTGAGCGTCACCACTTCGGCCGGACTCTTCAGTAACTACTTCAAACAGCCCCAAGGCATTGTAAGCTTTGCCCAGCCCCCCCAGTTTACGGCGCGTGCCGGCGATGATTTCTGGTTTACCGCACTCGACGCTAACCAGGAACTCAAGGTGCAGCAAATCAGCCTCGTAGAAACTCCGTTTGGAGCCGACTACAAGCCCGTCGTGAGCGTACCCAACCCAGACCGAACCGACCGCTGGATCGGCCAGCCGGGCCTTTTTGAGCGACCCGTGGGCATCGCAATGGCTGGGGACCAAAACCGCTACCTTTTTGTCGTCGACGAAACCAAAGACTCCGTCTACCAGTTCACAGCCAACGGGTTAGAGGGCATCCCTCCGCCCCCCGCGAGCGGCGAAACCCGCTACGCCAAAGTCTCATTTGGCGGCCGCGGAACCGGCCCCATGCAGTTCAACGGCCCCGTAGCGGTCGGCTACTGGCGCCAAATCCTCTACGTAGTCGATGCCGGCAACGGCCGTGTGAGTCGTTTTAAGAACACGTTAGACTTTGAATAACGTTCGCGTAACACCCGCCCAGAACCCCACAACTACCTTTGCAGAACCACTTAAGTTGATCATCATGAAGCATTTTTACGCATTTATTCTCGCGGTACTCGGCCTCAGCGCCGCCGCAACCAACCACCAAGTTCAGGTGGGCTCTAACTTTTTCAGCCCTGCTACCCTTAATATTTCGGTGGGCGACACCGTAACCTGGACTCAGGTAAGCGGAACCCACAACGTGAACGGTTCAACGTCAATTTTCCCAAGCAATCCGGTCAGCTTCGGCAACGGATCACCTGCGGGCGGAACCTGGACCTACAGCTTTGTCTTCACGACCGCAGGCACCTACACCTATCAGTGCGACCCGCACGCCGCCATGATGATTGGCAGCATCACGGTTCATAGTTTGACACAAGGCAGTTTGGCATTTACGGCCATATCATCTGATGCTCCCGATGCGTTTCAATTTGTCGTGCTTAAACCCATCGCGGGCAATACGGTGATCAAATTTACTGACCGTAGCTGGGGTTCATCTGGCACATTTTACAGCACCACGGGCGAAGACTCAGTGGTGTATACTGCTCCAAGTGCCGGCCTAGCAGTTGGAAGCGTAGTTACCATGATCGACAACACCACGGGCGGAACCACCGTAGTTGGTGGCGGTAGCGCGGTAGGAGTACTCGACGGAATCAGCGCAAGCGGCGACCACATCTTCGCGTTTCAAGGAACACTCAGTCAGCCCAACTTCATCGCAGCCCTTGGCAATAGTCCGTTTGTAACCACGGGCACGGCAACGAGCACCGTTTCGTACCTCCCAAGCACCTTGACGTTGGGCGTAAACGCCATGTCCATTGCCGCAACGCACATTGACAACGGAATTTTTCAGTGTGACTCTGCGGTTACCAGTGGAACGGAAGCTGTCGTTCGCGCCTCCATCTACAACCAGGCCAACTGGAATACCAACAACACACTGATTCCGACGACCGCCTGGCCTACATGCACGTATAGCATTGGTTCAACTGCAACGGGTCCCCGCATTTGGACCATTGGGTCGTTGCGCGGAGTAAATGCCAACGGTGTGGCTGACTCACTCAACGCAGTCGTGCGCATTCGCGGAACGGTTACTTCGATTGACTTCGACGGTAACACAGGCTACAGCTTCTACGTACAAGATGGAACAGGCGGTATGAACATTTACCGATCTTCAGACCTCGCGAACTATACGAGCCCACTTCGCGGCGACTCCCTGTACATTCACGGTACCGTGATTCAGTTCAATGGCCTTACCGAAATCCAGCCAGATACCATTACCGTCATTGCGGCCAACCGTCCCGTCCCAAGTCCGCTGGTAGTGACAACAATGGATGAATCCAACGAAAGCATGCTGGTTCGAATGAACAACATGACCACCACTACTTGGCCTTCAACATGGAGCGGCTCCGGTCAAAACGTAACCATTAGCAATGGCAGCACAACCTTTACAATGCGTATTGACGCCGACTGCAACTTATGGAACACTTCACAGCCAATTGGCCTTGTGGACATCATTGGTGTAGTAAGCCAGTTCGACAACAGTTCTCCATTTACAAGCGGCTATCAGCTCTTTCCGCGCGACACGAACGACATCATCGCTTCGAGCACTTCGACCACCGGCCTTCGCCCCATCGGAACCCTTCGCGGCGTCAACGCCAACGGCGTTGCGGACTCACTCAATGCAGTGGTCGCGATCACGGGCGTGGTAACCTCCATCGACTTCGACGGCAACACCGGCTACAGCTTCTACATTCAAGATGCTACGGGCGGAATCAACGTCTACAAATCAGCCGACCTTGCCAACTACACCAGCCCACTGCGCGGCGACTCGCTCTACATCCACGGAGTGATCGACCAATTCAATGGTCTTACTGAAATTGTTCCTGACTCCATCGCCGTATGGGGCACCAACAAGCCCTTGCCCACGCCGCTCGTGATAACCGCTATGGACGAAACCAACGAAGGCGAACTCGTGCGCATGAACAACATGACGGCGACTACGTGGCCTTCTTCATGGAGCGGTTCCGGCCAAAACGTTACCATTAGCGACGGAACCAACAGCTTTACCATGCGTATCGATGCGGACTGCAACCTGTGGAACAGCGCTCAGCCGGCCGGACTGTTCGACGTCCTCGGCGTCGTCGGTCAGTTCGACAACAGCTCGCCCTACACCAGTGGCTACCAAATTTTCCCGCGCGACACCAACGACATCATTCCAGTAGTTGCCACGAGCCCCACGGTACGATTTGTCGGAGGTTCCGCCACCGTGCTTGAAGGAAACGTCAGCCACACCATCAAAATGAGCGTGCAGCCCCACCTTATGGCCGCAGGTAGCGTGACGATCACGGCTGCGCCCGGTGCTGGTTTTGTACTCGGAACCGACGCCACCACAACCCCCGCCTTCAGCGGAACGACCTTGACGCTCCCAGTTGCTGCCATGGCAGACACCATCAGCTTTACCGTCAACATCTTGGACGACAGCAACATTGAAGGCAACGAAGACGTAGTCTTCACCCTGACCGCTGCCTCAAGTGGCCTCGCCATCGGCACTCCGTCGGCCTTCACCTTTACGATTGCCGACAACGATGTGTTCATTCCAACCTACACGATTCCGCAGGTAAAAGGTCTGAATGCAAGCTTCGTCCCAGATTCAGTGGGAGTGATGTGCAAGCTCCAGGGCACCGTCCTTGGCGTCAACACCCAGACCTTCGCCTCGACTGGCAACGTCGCGTTCACCATCCACGACGGCAGCGTCGGATTCGGAGTCTTCGGAGCCGGCAATAAAAACCTCGGCTATACGGTCAACGAGGGTGACGTGGTTCGCATCATCGGAACCATCGGCCACTTCAACGGACTGGCGCAAATCAACGCCGACTCGATCGTCGTGGTGAGCACGAACGCCACAATTGCCGCTCCGGTGGTGATCACCGGCCTAGACGAGAGCACTGAAAGCCAGCTCATCCGCATGAACAACGTAACCGTCGTGAACCCCACGCAGTGGACAAATTCAGGATCCGGATTCAACGTAGACGTCACCGACGGAGTAAACACCATCCAACTCCGCATTGACGCTGACGTCGCCGACGTGTACAACGCACCTTGCCCTGTCGGAACGTTTGACGTCGTCGGAATCGGCGGTCAGTTCGACAACAGCGCTCCGCACAACAGCGGCTACCAGTTCCTGCCACGCTACTTGGCCGACTTCATCTACCCTGTCCCCGTGACCTACGACCTCGCCATCACTGAGGTCATGGCCAGCTCGAACGATGCCAACACGAGCATCAACGAGGACTGGTTTGAAATCACCAACTACGGATCCACCGCTGTGGACCTTGCCGGTTTTAGCTGGGATGACAACAGCTACGCCGCCGGAACCGTCGTCTTCCCAAGCATCACCGTAGCTCCGGGCGAAGCTATCGTCGTAGCGCAGATTGACGCCGCCAACGAAGCAGCCTTCCGCGCTGCGTGGAACCTCGGCCCATGGGTTCAGGTTTTGGTCAACGAAGACTTCAGCACTTCACAGCCTGGGTTTAGCGCCAACGGCGACGGAGTAGCTCTCTTTGACAGCTCGGCCACTCCGATCGAAATTTGCCGCGCTGAGTACAGTGCTGCAATTGCTGGATTCTCCGCTGAATTTGACACTGCCTGCACCTACCTCGGCAACGCCGCAGTGGGCGTGCGCGGAGCCTATACTTCGACTGGCGGCGACGTCGGCTCGCCGGGCAACCAAAGCATAGGACTTGAGGAGCGCGCCCTGAACGTGCGGGTGCATCCAAACCCATCCACGGGTCTGCTAACCCTCACGCTCCCTGGTGAAGGCACCTACACGATTGTGGTACAAAACCTCAATGGCCAAACCCTTGCAAGCCAAACTGTTGACGCTACACGTTCACTAGTTGACCTCAGCGGACTCGCTCGTGGCATGTACCTTGTAGTTGTGTCTAGCGAAGCCGGCCAGTCCACCCAGCGCATCGTGCTGCAGTAAGCCCGGCGGACTTCGAAATCCCAATTGCACCGAACCGCTCCCATCCCAGGGGGCGGTTCTTTTTTGGCCTAAACTCTATTGCAAGATGTTTTTAGCGTCGTATATTTGCACTCCTTAACGCGAAAGTAGCTCAGTTGGTAGAGCACGACCTTGCCAAGGTCGGGGTCGCGGGTTCGAATCCCGTCTTTCGCTCCAGACAAAAACCCGCCCCAACAGGTGGGTTTTTTCATTCCCCAACCATTCGCTTCTAGTAGCTAGTTACTAGTTACCTGGGGTGCGCGATTTACGAATTTGATAGGACTCAAAGTCCGCGGTAGCGGCGGCAGGCCTCCCAGAGTACGGCTCCGCCGCACACACTCACGTTGAGCGAGTGCTTGAGCCCGAACTGCGGAACCTCCAATGCACCGTCGCACAGCACCAGTGTCGCCGGCTCCACGCCGTCTACCTCATTGCCAAACACCAACAGGATCCCCGCGGCCGGGGTGGGCATCGCCGCCAGCGAAACCGACGCGTCGGTCTGTTCCACCGCATACACCGCCATTCCGGCGGCGCGGGCAGCAGCAATCGCCTCAGGCGCATCTACAAAGCCCTTCCACGCGACCGTTTCGGTGGCGCCCAGCGCCACCTTGTCGAGCTGGATGTGCGGAGGACGGCACGAATAGCCACTCAGCCAGAGCTCCGCGAGCCCAAAGGCATCGGCGGTGCGAAAGAACGAGCCCACGTTGTGTGCGCTTCGCAAATTCTCAAGCAGAGCCACCACCGGGATCAGGTCGGTGGGTGACGCGGAGCGTTCCGCGCGAATTTCCTCGGTTAGCCGTTTACGCATGGTTATCTTCGCAATTCCGCCGTAAAGGTAGGTCGAGCTATGGCTAAGAAACCCGCAGAAACTCCGCTGATGACCCAGTACAACGCCCTTAAGGCCGAGTACCCTGAGGCGCTGCTGCTGTTTCGCGTGGGCGACTTCTACGAGACCTTTGGCGACGACGCCGTAGCCACTGCCAAGGCCCTTGACATTGTGCTCACCAAGCGCTCCAACGGAGCGGCGGCCGACATGCCGCTCGCGGGGTTTCCGCACCACGCCCTGGACGCCTACATGCCCCGCCTGGTCAAGGCCGGATTCAAGGTCGCCATCTGCGAGCAGCTCGAGGACCCCAAATCTGTCAAGGGCATCGTCAAGCGCGGCGTCACCGAGGTCGTTACGCCCGGAATCGCCCACCACGACACCCTTTTGAGTGCGCGGAGCAACAACTTCCTCGCCGCCCTGCACACTGAAGGGCCGCTGCTCGGCCTCGCCCTGGTCGACGTGTCCACCGGCGAGTTTTTTGCCGCCGAGGGTCCCGTGGGCGAGATCGACCCCTGGATGCAGTCGTTTAAACCCAGCGAGGTGGTCTTCAACCGCCGAGCGGGCGTGGACCGCAGCCTTTTTGGCGCTGCCATGCCCAGCGGGCTTGAGGACTGGGTGTTTGCTCCGGTCTTTGCCACCCGCACCTTGAGTGAGCACTTCGGAACCGCGTCGCTCAAAGGCTTCGGCATCGACGACGCGCCCCTCGCCGCGGTTGCGTGCGGAGCCCTTTTGCACTACCTGCGCCAGGCGCAGTACGCCAACTGGTCGCACATTGAGCGCATTCAGCGGCTGCGTCCTGCCACCCACCTGTGGATGGACCGCTTCACGGTGCGCAACCTTGAACTCTTCGGATCGACCCACCCCGGAGGCGTCGGCCTCATTGACGTGCTCGACGCCACGGCCAACCCCATGGGCGCGCGGCTCCTTCGTCGCTGGCTGGCCATGCCGCTCCTCGACCCCCGGGCCCTGGGCCGCCGGCACGACGCCGTCGCCTGGGCCCTCGACCAACCGGAACCCGCCGGCCGCTCCGCGTCCGTCCTCGCCGAACTCCCCGACCTCGAGCGCATGGCCACGCGGCTCGCTACGGGCCGCATGGGCCCTCGCGACCTGCGCGCCTTGGCCCACGCCGTAGCCCGAATCAATGAACTGGCCTCAGAACTCAACGGATCCGAACCCCTTGAGCACTTGCTGGCAGCCCTCGACCCCCTCGAAGCCTGGTGCGCCGACATCTTCAGAACCTTGGCGCCCGAACCCCCCGTCCTGCTGGCCAAGGGCGGCGCCATCGCCCCCGGAGTCGACCCCGAGCTCGACCGCTACCGCGCCCTCAAGCGCGACGCCCGATCCGTCCTCGAAGGCATTCTGCAGGCCGAATCCGACCGCAGCGGAATCCCCTCGCTCAAGCTCGACTTCAACAACGTCTTTGGCTACTACCTCGAGGTCCGCAACTCCCACAAGGACCGCGTCCCCGAGGACTGGATCCGCAAGCAAACCCTCGTTAACGCCGAGCGCTACATCACCCCCGAGCTCAAGGAGCAAGAAGAGGGCAT
>CBFHNK010000013.1:0-8334 GCA_965657195.1 uncultured Schleiferiaceae bacterium | reverse complement strand
GCCCAGCTCTCCGCCTACCTGGCCGCGCGCGCGCAGCGCGCGCTTCCCGCGCTCCTGCGCAACGCCCGCGCCCTGGCCGAACTCGACGTCCTGCTGAACTTTGCCGCGCTGGCGCGCCGCCACCGCTGGGTCCGCCCTCAATTCGCGGAGCCGCGGGCTACGCCCGCCGGCGAGCAACCAGCAACCAGCAACTGGCAGGTAATGGCCGGCCGCCACCCCGTCATCGAGCAGCGCCTGCCCGAGGACCAGCCCTACATCCCCAACGACGTGCACCTGGACTCCGCGGGCGAGCACATCTGGATCATTACGGGGCCCAACATGTCGGGTAAATCGGCGCTGCTCCGCCAGACCGCGCTGCACGCCGTCATGGCTCAGATCGGAAGCTTCGTGGCCGCCGACCGCGCGGAACTTCCGCTGCTTGACCGCGTCTTTGTGCGCGTGGGAGCCAGCGACAACCTCTCCGCGGGCGAATCGACCTTCATGGTTGAGATGGCCGAAACCGCCTCCATCCTCAACGGCCTCACCGCGCGCAGCTTGGTCCTTCTCGACGAAATTGGGCGCGGAACCGCCACCTACGACGGCCTCAGCATCGCCCAGGCGATCGCCGAATACCTTCACGACCACCCGTTCAAGCCGCTCGTCCTGTTCGCGACCCACTACCACGAACTCAACGAGCTCGCGGACCATTTTCCAGGAATCGCCAACCGCCACGTCCGCATCCAAGAAATTGACGGCCGCATGATCTTCTTGCGCACCCTCGCCGAGGGTGGCTCGTCGCACTCCTTCGGAATCGAAGTCGCCCGCATGGCCGGCATGCCGCCGAGCGTCCTGCTGCGCGCCCGTTCCGTACTTCGCGTGCTTGAAGAAAAGCAAAATCCGGTTAAAACCGAATCCCAATCCGGAACGCCCGCCACCCAACTCTCGTTCATCCAGTGGGAAGACCCCACCGCCCAAGCCTGGCGCGCCGAACTCGAAAGCCTCGACCCTAACTCCATCACTCCGATGGATGCCCTCATGCTGCTCAACCGCTGGAAGAAGGAATTCTCAGACAAGTAGCTAGCAACAAGTAACTGGTATCTAGTTACTTGTGCCAACTTTGCCGGAACCCATTCGGGTACAACCGGATTTTACTTTTTTTCTCCAAACAAAAAGGCCCGACCTAACGGCCGGGCCCTGTTCGCTAGCGCTACGCGCTCGCTCTTACTTGATCACCACAAACTCGACGCGGCGGTTGTGCTGGTTCTTCTTAGAGATGGGATCGTTCTCGCCCTTGCTCACAACTTCGAAGCGTGACTCCGGAAGGCTGAAGGTCGTCGTCAGTACGCGAAGCACAGCCTTGGCGCGGCGCTCGCCTACTTTCAAGTTGGTCTTCTCAGAACCGGTCTTGTCGGCGTGGCCGATGATCTGCAAACGAATATTTGGATTCGCCTTCAGCATCTTGGCAACAACAGCAAGCTTGGCTTCCTCGTCTGCTGAAACAGTAACGCTGTTGGTCGCAAACATTACTTCAGGGATGAATGCACTCGCGACAGAATTAGTGATTCCACCTGTGGTTTCAATCTTCTTTCCTTGGAAATTCACTAATGATCCAGCTGGAGTATTAGGTTCCTTATCCTTGCTGTCGGGTACACCGTCACCGTCACTGTCAAGCTCGGCTCCGCTCGCGTCCACGCTAACTCCGCGCTGGCTGAACGGATCCACGTCAAGCTCGTGGCGCACGCCGTCTCCGTCGAGGTCAAGCGCACGGCCTGAACCGTCGATCAACGCACCCTTAGGGGTGTTGGGCTCGAGGTCGAAGGCATCGGCTACGCCGTCGCCGTCGCTGTCCTTTTGAACACGAGTCAACTCGCCTTTGAGCGAAGCGACTTCGGCCTCAAGATCTTTAACTCCACAAGATGCCAGCATCAGGGCGCTAGCGGCAAGAACTACGTACTTCATGAGTCGTTTTCGTTTGAATTTGAGTACAAATGTACGGAATTGGGGTCGGAACACACAAAGAGCAGATCAGCAACCGAATGCCCCAAAACGTTGGCCTGCCAGTCGGACCAATGCTCGGCAAGTGGCTCCAGCACAAAGCGTCGCTCGTGCATCCGGGGGTGGGGAAGCTCCAGTTCGGCATCGGCCAAAACCATGAAGGGTTGTGTCAGAATAAGGTCGATGTCGATGCGGCGGCTGGTGTAGCGGGGGCCTCCGGTTGAGCGGATCCGGCCCAGCCGCCGCTCCACCTCAAGGCACTCCGAAAGTAGAGCCTTAGTTTCACCATTCCATTCGATTTCAACTACTTGGTTGATAAAGTCGGGCCCCTCGAAGCCCCAGGCGACGGTGCGCCACAGGCTTCCGGCGCGGGTGATGGGCGCGCGCCGCGCAAGCGCCGCGCGCGCCTCCGACAGAACCGTGGCGGCATCTTCGCTGTTGCTTCCGAGTAGGAGCAGGACCTTTAGTACCTTGGTATCCACGTAGACGCAAAGTTATGAAGTCATTTTTTGGCGCCCTGGTGGGCGTATTTGTGGGACTCTTCCTGCTCGTGCTGGTACTCATCGGGTTTGCTGCCGGAGCCGCGGCTTCGGGCGGAAAGCCCCAAATCGCCCTGAGCGACCGTGCAATCGTTCAGATCACCCTTGAAGGAACCCTCAACGAAAAGCCCAACGAAGTCGACAAATTTTGGTCGGAGCTCCTCGACGAGCCCGCACAAATGTCGCTGTACGAACTGCTTCAGGTGGTGGACGCCGCGGGCCGCAGCGAGCAGGTCAAGGCCATCTGGCTCGACATGGGCATGGTCGACGCGAGCTGGGCCGCGCTGACCGAGCTGCGTACGGCGCTCGATTCCGCCCGTGCCCACGGGGTGACGGTGGTGGCGACCAGCAAGGCCTACGACCCCAAAAGCTACTACGTGGCGAGCGTCTCAGACCGCGTGTACCTGGCGCCTGCCGGAATGGTCGTGCTCAATGGCCTCAGTGCCAGCCCCACCTACTTCAAGGGTGCACTCGACAAATTGGGGGTGAAGGCGCATTTGGTGCGCGGTTCCGACAACGCCTTCAAAAGTGCCGGAGAGCCCTTTATCGCCGACAGCATGTCGGCCGCCAACCGCCTGCAGTACACCGAGTTGCTGGGCGGAATCTGGTCCGAAGTCGAAGCCGGCATTCGGGCGTCGCGGCGGAGCATTAACGATTCCGACTGGACCCACATTCTCAACCACGAGCCGCTGCTGACCGCCAACCGCGCGCAGGAACTCGCGCTGGTCGACCACCTTCAGTACCCCGACGAGTGGTCGGTGGCCGACTGGGGCGGTGACGAGGACGGAATCATTTCAGCTTCCGATTTTTATGCGATGCTCGAGCCGAGCGAGGCCGAGGGCATCATCGCCGTGCTGATTGCCGAGGGCGACGTGGTCGACGGCTCAGACGCTGAGGCGATTGCCGATTTTGACTTCACCGAGCAAGTGGACGCGCTACTCGAACGCGACGATGTGCAGGGCGTGGTGCTGCGCATCAACAGTCCGGGGGGTTCGGCGCTGGCTTCTGACGAGATTCACCGCGGCGTGGTTCGGCTCGCTGACGTCTACCCGGTGGTGGTTTCGATGGGCGGAGCCGCCGCGAGCGGCGGCTACTATATGGCCGCCCCGGCCGACGAAATTTGGGCGCAGCCCACCACGATCACCGGTTCCATCGGGGTTTTTGGCCTGCTTTTTAGCGGCAAAGAACTCTTGAACGATAAGATGGGCATCAAGTCCCAGCCGGTGGCGACGCATCCGTTTGCCAACTTTCCGTCGCTCGACCGGACGCCCACGGCGAGCGAGCTCGCCGTGGTCCAAAACTCGGTCGACCGCACCTACAACCGCTTTAAGCAAGTCGTGGCTGAGGGCCGCGACCTCGACCCCGCCGTCGTCGACAGCATTGCGCGGGGACGCGTGTACAGCGGCTCCAAAGCCAAATCCCTTGGCCTCGTCGACGAGCTCGGCGGCCTGGCCGACGCCATCCTGTCCTGTGCCGACCTTGCCAGAATCGAATCCTACCGCGTCGAGCACGTCACGATCGACGAAGAGCCCTGGCGCAAGGCGCTGCGCGATTTTGGCGTGAGCCTGCGCGGCGCCAACCTCGAGTCGCAACTCCGAGCCCTTCAGACTAAAATTCAGCGCTTAGGCGGAATCCAAGCGCGCGAAACCCTCCTACTGTGAGCCAGTTCAATCCCGCCGTGGGGCTGCACGAAGACTTGGCTCCGGCCGAGCTCAAGGGGCGCCACCTCGCCCTCTACATGACCCTTGCGGGTCTGTTTATCAGCGCCTTAGTGGTCTGCAACCTCGTTGCCAATAAATTCGTCGAAATCGACCTGGGCTTCAAAACCTTTGTGGTTTCGGTCGGAATCCTTCCCTACCCCCTCACCTTTCTCGTGACGGACCTCCTCAGCGAATTCTACGGCCAAAAACGCACCAACTACGTGGTCTACAGCGGATTCGCCGCCCTCCTTCTCGTGCTGCTCGTCATCTGGCTCGGCGGACTCCTGCCCGCCCTTCCCTTCTCAAAAGTTGACGACGACGCCTACGACGTGGTCTTCGGAAACTCCGTCCGCGTCATCTTCGCCTCCATGGCCGCCTACCTCGTGGCGCAGCTCGTCGACGTCCGCCTCTTTCACTTCTGGAAGCGCGTCACCCGCGGCAAGCACCTCTGGGTCCGCAACAACTTCTCGACCATGCTCTCCCAGGGCGTCGACAGCGCCCTCGTTGTGGGCATTCTCTTTGTCGGAACCTTGCCCCTCGCCACCGTCGGAACCTACATCCTCGACGGCTGGCTCTTCAAAATCCTGGTGGCCGCCCTCGACACCCCCTTCATGTACGCGGGTGTTTGGCTATACCGTAGGTTCTTTCTGAACTAAAGTTTTACCGACTGCAGCTCGCGACCTAAATCATGTATCGTCCGCTCAATGTAACGGACTCGATCTTCTGATACCACCGCCTTGCCTGTTACATACTGACGCATCAAACTTTCGTTAATCCCCGCTCTTCGAGCAATGGCTGAAATTTTGACTTCGGGCACTAAATCAAACAAGGCCTGCATGTTCATTGAAAACACCCATTCGGTCCGAAGCCGAACTTCCTCGACCCAAACCTCCCCTTGCTCCAAAGCCACCTCTAAGTAGGATTCAAATGCGTGCTTCAGGTTGTTCTTTAGTTCATCTAACGAGGCACCAAACGCAGAAACCACGCCAGGAACATTTTGGGTAGTCCCCCAATAAGTGCCGTCTTCGTGACGTTCTACATGTACGTGAATCGAGTTGCTCATAGAGCTAAATTATAACATTTTCGTTATATATTTTAGGACGAAAAAAGTAAAATCCGGTTATATCCGGATTTAAGCGTTTGACCACCGGCTCTGGAGCGCACCTTCGTGGGGCCCGAGGCGGTTTTTGTTCGGGTATAACCGGATTTTAAAATTTCTCTCAACATGCGAAAGTTCCAAAAAACTGACATTCAATTAGTTGACTGGTTAGCCCGTCAGCTCGAATATCCGCCGGCGGTTCCGCGCCGAGGATGGATTCAGCACGCCCGGGCGGGGCGGCACCTCTCGACAAGGGCCTTTGCCAAGCGGATGGGGATTGCACCCAGCTCGGCCCACGAACTCGAACAGCGCGAATGGTCCGGAAGCATCACGCTCAAAAAGTTGGCGCAGGTGGCGCAGGTACTCGACTTGGATTTGGTGTACGGATTTGTTCCGCAGCTGCAACCCTACTTTGACCTCGACGCCAAACAGCCCGAGACCCTCGAAGAACTGTTTTGGGCTAGCCTCGAGGACGACCAGTACCGCAAGAAACTGTTCGACAAAATTTTAGCCCTGCAGGCCGAGGAAGAGGCCCTCGTGCGAGCGAACGTTGATGACGCGTCCGTCGGTAAAGGCCAAGTACTGGCCCCGCTGGCCGGCGAGGACGCCCTCGAGCACATCCCCGGGCTGGCTTAGCTTGACCGACTTGGCCGTGAATCCAGGGGCAAGCGACCAGTGCGCGCGGTGGTCGGTGCCGTCGGCCAGTGCAAAGCGCTGAAGATCTGTGGGGATTGCCTCAAGGGCGCGCGCCACGGCTCCGTCGAAGTCCGCGCTGAATTCCAAGCCCGCCAGCATTTTGCGCCAGTCGGTTTTGTCGCTAAAGTGCTGTTTGAGTGCCACTTCGATCAGTCCAGCCTCGTAGCGGTTTTCGGTAACCGCGATCACGCGGGCACGCGTCGCACCCTGGTCGAGCCAGCGCGTGACCTGCTGGCGGGTGCGGGTGACGCCGACTTTGATTCCGCCCGAGTCCGCCAAGTACACCGTGTGCGGCTGCAGCTGGTAGGTGCGCTCAAATTCGAGGTCGCGGTCGGCCTTGCCGAGGTGGGCCGTGGACAGCTCTGGGCGCACGATGCTGGCGCCGGCCATGGGGCTGTCAAAGAAGCACTTGCGGCAAAAACCCTGGGCGTGGAGCGCTGAAAACACTCCGTGGCAGGACTGGCACTCGGCCATTCCGGGCCATTCGAGGCGCAACGGCTTGCCAATCAAGGCATTGACGTCAACGAGGTGGCGTCCGAGCGGAATCCATGCGCGCACCGCAGGTTCCGAAACCGACAAAATCATTTTGCGCACGGGCGCTGCGGACCAAGTGAACGACATCTTAACTACCTTTTGCCCACCAAAGGTACCCTGCCGCATGGCCTTTTCACCCATCACCGACCTCGTTAACTGGCGCTTGAGCAGCCGGATTCCGCGCCTGCAGGCCATGCGCGACGCTCCGTTGGCCGCACAGGACCAAGTTTTTCGCATGCTCATGACCGCGGCGGCCCAGACCGACTACGGCAAGGCGCACGGGCTCACGGCCACGACCACCTACGCCGAATTCGCGGCGGCCGTGCCCATTGTCAACTACGACAAGCTCTACCCCTGGATCGAGCGGAGCATGCGCGGCGAAGCCAACGTGCTCTGGCCGGGCGTCACCAAGTGGTTTGCCAAGAGTTCCGGAACCACCGCGGCGAAGTCGAAATTCATTCCGGTTTCGCACGAGTCCCTCGAAGACAACCACTTTAAGGTGGGGCGCGACCTGCTCGCGTTTTATGCGGAACAGGTTCCGGATTCCCAACTCTACGATGGCCTCAGCCTGCGGCTGGGCGGCTCGTCCAAGATCAACGAGCTCAACGAGCACTCGTACTACGGAGACCTGAGCGCCATCATGATCGACAACCTCCCGATGTGGGCGAGCTGGCGGTCAACCCCCTCGCACGAAGTCGCCCTTATGGACGAGTGGGAAGCCAAAATCGAGAAAATCGCCCAGCAGGTGGCCCGCCAAAACGTGACCTCGCTCTTTGGTGTCCCGAGCTGGATGCTGGTTTTGCTGCGCCGCGTCCTCGAAATCCGGGGCGAAACCTCCCTCGAGGCCGTCTGGCCCAACCTCGAACTTTTTGTGCACGGCGGCGTCGCCTACACCCCCTACGAGGCCTCCTTCTCGGCCATCTTGCCCGCCGCCACGCGCCGGCTCGAAACCTACAACGCCTCAGAGGGCTTCTTCGCGGTGCAGGACCGCCTCGACGCCGACGGCATGCTGCTGATGCTCGACCACGGAATCTTTTACGAGTTCATTCCCGCCGCCGATTTTAACGGCTCGGACTCCAGTGCCATTCCTTTGGCTGAGGTCCAGCTGGGCGTCAACTACGCCGTCGTCCTCAACACCAACGGCGGACTCTGGCGTACCATCGTCGGCGACACCGTCGAATTCACCTCGGTGGCGCCCTACCGCATCCGCATCACCGGACGCACCCGCCTGTTTATCAATGCCTTCGGAGAAGAACTCATGATCGACAACGCCGAGCGGGCCATCGCCGAAGCCTGCCGCAAAACGGGGGCCCTCGTCGACGAGTACACCGCCGCGCCATGGTGGGCGCCGGCCGGCGAAGCCGGCGGCGGCCACGACTGGCTGGTCGAATTCCAGACTCCGCCCTACTCAATCGACGCCTTTGGCCAGGCCCTTGACACCGCCCTGAAGGCCGCCAACTCTGACTACGAAGCCAAGCGCCACAAAGACATGGTCCTAAGGCCGCCGCGCATCCAGGTCGCCCCCGTCGGAACCTTTCACAACTGGCTCAAGTCCAAAGGCAAGCTGGGCGGTCAAAACAAGGTTCCGCGCCTGATGAACGACCGCAGCCTCATTGACGAGTTGCTCGGGGCTAGTTTCTAGTGCACTGCTGCCGGTTTCTGGTTTCTAACTCCTAATTCCCGCCAGGTAGGCCTCCGGCGAGAGTGCGGTGATGCTCGCAAACTCCTTGAAATCCCGAGCGTTCCGCGTCCACAGCATACGCACTGCGGCGTGCTGCATCGACCGTGCAAG
>CBFHNK010000012.1:0-35847 GCA_965657195.1 uncultured Schleiferiaceae bacterium | reverse complement strand
CGGAGCCGAGTCCTTTGACCTCAGCCCCGACGGGTCGTTCATTGTCTATTCAGCCAAGCTGAGCACCGGCAAGGAGTTTGCGCTGCACACCGATTCAAAACTCTACCGCTACGACGTGGCGACGGCCAAGACGACGGAGCTTCCGGGCCTCGGCGGCTACGACGGAAACCCACGCATCTCGCCCGACGGCAAGACGTTGGCCTTCACGGCGATGCCTACCGACGGCTACGAGTCGGACGTCAACCAGCTCTACCTGCTCGACCTTAGCACGCAGGGCGCACAGCCTCGCCGCATCGACGTGGCGGGCGAGTACGTAAACGACCTCAAATGGGTGGGCCCCTCGAGCATGGTGCTCAACGTGACCCAAGAGGCCTCGCACCAACTTATTCGCCTCGAACTCAAGGGTTCGAAGGTGGCGGTGACCGCGCTGACTGCGGGCGACTGCGACTTTGGCGGATTCGCCTACGCGGGCAAGACGCTCGTAGCCGAGCGCATGGACCAAAACCAAGCGAACGAACTCTACAAGCTGGGCGGAAAGGCACCGGTCGCACTGACCCACGCCAACGACGCCGACTACGCCAAGATTGCGCGCGGCAAGGTCGAGAAGCGTTGGATTCCGACCAGCGACGGCAAAAAAATGCTAACCTGGGTGATGTACCCGCCCAACTTTGATCCGGCCAAGAAGTACCCAGCACTGCTGTACTGCCAGGGCGGGCCGCAGAGTACGGTGAGCGCGTTCTACAGCTTCCGCTGGAACTTTCAGGTCATGGCAGCCCAGGGCTACATCGTGGTCGCGCCGAACCGCCGCGGAGTTCCGGGCTTTGGCCGCGAGTGGAACGAGCAAATCTCAGGCGACTGGGGTGGACAGGCGATGAAGGACTACCTCGCGGCGATTGACGCCGTGGCGGCCGAGCCCTACGTCGACGCCGAGCGCCTCGGAGCCGTGGGCGCCAGCTACGGCGGCTACAGCGTCTACCAGCTCGCGGGCATTCACGAGGGCCGATTCAAGGCGCTGATTTCGCACTGTGGACTCTTCAACATGGACAGCTGGTACGGTACCACCGAAGAGCTGTTTTTTGCCAACCACGACTTGGGCGGCGCCTACTGGGACAAGCCCCAGCCCAAATCCTACGTCGAATTCAACCCCAAAAACCACGTGGACAAGTGGACGGCCCCACTGCTCGTGATTCACGGGGGCAACGACTTTAGGGTCCCGCTCAACCAAGGCATGGAGGCGTACCAAGCTGCTCAGCTGCGCGGAATTCCGTCTCGATTTCTGTACTTCCCCGAGGAAGGCCACTGGGTACTCAGCCCGCAGAACGCGTTGGTGTGGCAGCACGAATTTTTTAACTGGCTCAACCAATGGCTCAAACCATGAACAAAACCCGACTTTTTTACTGGATTGCCACCGGCATCATTTTTCTCTTTGAAGGGGTAATGCCCGCGCTCACTGGCCACACCGAAATGGCTAAGGCCGGAGTAGCGCACCTCGGATACCCCGACTACTTTCGGGTGTTTTTAAACATCATGAAGGTGGCGGGCGCGCTCGTGATCATCTTACCGATGGCGCCAGCCCGACTCAAAGAATGGGCGTATGCTGGATTTACGTTTTCACTGCTCGCGGCGACGTTTAGCCACTACATGGTGGACGGACCTGACGCACAAACGTTTTTTCCGTTGGTCATCCTCGGAATTTTGATGGCCTCCTACGCGACCTACCGCCGAGGGGCGCTTGAGCCCAAGGCTTAGTGCGAGGCGGCGTACAAGAACTTGATAATCAAGTCCTGGCCGGCATCGTCGATTGCGACGGTTCCGGCTTTTTTGTTGGCCTTCGGAACCATTTTCGGAACCCATTTTGCCCACTGCTCTTCAGTATGCGAGGCGGGGGCGTAGGCGGGGTGGCATCGGCCGCAGTTCTCGGCGTACAGCGCCTGACCCGCGGTAAAGTCCGCCATGCTGTACCCGGGGTACTTGGCTTGAGCGGCGCTCAGGTTGACGGCAGATGTGCTTTTGGCGGATCCGCACGCAACAGATAGACCAAGGACAAGGGTGAGCACTAAGAGTGTTGCAAACATTTTCATAATGCCAATTTAGCGTAACTTTTCGACGTGTACTTTTTAAAAATCGCATGGGTTCTGCGGATTCGCGTTGCGGCTCTTTTGATTTTTAGCGTTCCGCTGTCGGCCCAAACCGACCCCCTAGGACTGTGGGCAATTTACTTTGGCACCTATGAGGTAGCGCCGAAATGGGCCGTTTTTACGGACGTTCAGCAGCGCATAAATTCGGTGCCTCAGCAACAAATCCAAACCATGCTGCGGATTGGGCTTCAGCGAACGATAAACGACCACCAAAGTGTGATGTTGGGTGCAGCAGTCATCCCCACTCAAATAGCGAATCAAGACCTGCGGTTTGAGTTTCGAGTTTTTGAACAGTTCATGAGCACGCACCAATGGCAACGCGCAACGCTACGGCAACGTGTTCGGGTTGAGCAGCGCCTCATGGGTAGCGAGTGGGCCCATCGACTTCGCTACTTTGTGCAGCTGAACACCCCTATTTATCGGGGCGAACAGGGCACTCGGGTTCCCTACGTATCGGTGTACAACGAGCTCTTTGTGCAGCCGGGCGCCGATGGTTTGTTTGACCGCAATCGTTTTTTTGGCGGAATTGGCTACCCATTTTCACGGTACATGAGAATGGAATTTGGAGCGATGGCGCAAACGACGCAAACCGCGACGTCGGTGCAGTGGAATGTGCTGTTGCACCATAATATTCCCTTTGGACATTCGGAATGAGCTACGTACACGCCCTTTCGGGACCCCGAAACGTTTCTACTGCGCTGATGTACAGCTTTGCCCAGCGGCCGGGCTGGTCGGTGGTCGACGAGCCCTTTTATGCGGCCTACTTGGCGCGAAATGGGGCAGGCCATCCCGGTAGGGCGGACGTATTGGCGAGCCAGCCTACCGACCCAGCCGAGGTTTGGGCGCAGCTCGCGGGGCACCCCCAACCGGTGTACCTCAAAAACATGGCGCACCACATGGACGGCGTGGACCTCACCCCCGCGGCGGGCTGGAAGCACATTTTGTGGATCCGAAGTCCCCGCAAGGTCATCGCCTCGTTTGCCAAGGTGGTTCCGAACGTGCAGCTCCGCGATGTGGCGCTGCGCGAGCAGCTCGATGCGCTCAACCAGCTTCAGTCGATGGGCTCCCAGTACGTAGTAGTTGATTCGGACCAGCTCCTGCGTGATCCCGAGCGCGGTTTTCAAAAGCTGTGTGCGGCGCTAAACCTTGATTTTCGACCGGAACAGCTTTCGTGGCCATCTGGCCCCAAGCCCTACGATGGGGTGTGGGCTCCGCACTGGTATGCTCAAGTGCATCAGTCCACCGGATTTGGCCCGGCGGCTCCTGAACCCCCGCGCATGGCCGAACACCTCGAGGCCTTAGCCGAAGAGGCCGCGCCGTGGTACGCACAGTTGACTCCGCACGCCCTCACTCTTGACTAAATTCGTTTCAAATGCTTCAAACGTTTAACCCACAAAACGCCAACCTGCTGGTCTGGGTCGGCGACCGCCTCTGGCCCCGCGAGCAGGCCAAGGTGAGCGTGTTCGATTCCGCGGTCCAGGGTGGCGACGCGGTATGGGAAGGGCTTCGGGTCTACCCCAACGGAATCTTTGCCCTTGACTACCACCTCGATCGACTTTTTGCTTCGGCGCACGCGATGGCGTTTGCCAACGTTCCGACACGGGACGAAGTCCGTTCCGCCATCTTTCAAACGCTTGAAGCGAATGGAATGCGCGGCGACAGCCACATTCGCCTCACCCTGACGCGCGGCGAGAAGATTACCTCAGGAATGGATCCGCGCCTCAACCAAAAGGGCTGCACCCTGATTGTGCTGGCCGAGTGGAAGAAGCCCGTATACGACAATGCCGCCGGAGTGCGCATTGTGACGTCGGCGATTCGCCGCAACAGTCCGCAGTTTGTAGATTCAAAAATCCACCACAACAACCTCATCAACAACATCTTGGCCAAGATTCAGGCGAACGTCGCAGGGGCCGACGACGCCCTGATGCTCGACGAGCGCGGATTTGTGGCCGAGATGAACGGAACCAACCTCTTCATGATCCGGGGCGGCCACTTGCTCACGCCGCACGCGACCAACTGCCTGCCGGGTATCACGCGCGGAATCGTGCTGGAGATGGGGCGCGAGTTGGGGATTCCGACTGAGGAACGCGACCTTTCGCTGACCGAACTCTATACGGCCGACGAGGCCTTCGGCACCGGAACCATGGGCGAACTCACCCCCGTGGTTGAGGTGGACGGCCGCCGAATTGGCAGCGGCCAGGGCGGACCGCTCACGGCGAAGCTGGCCGAAGCATTTCACACCCGCGTAGCGAGCGGCCGCTGGACGGTCGCGTTCCCGTAGTATTCGGAAAATCCGTACTTTACGGGGACCTAAACGCTCCTTTATGAAGTTAGTTGCCCGCATCCTTGGGTTGCTGAGCCTAGTGCTCGCCATGCCAATCTATGCGCAAACGGCCCGCATCACCGGAACCGTGACCGACGCCAAAACCCGCGAGGCGGTGCCTTCGGCGTGGGTTACCGTGGGTTCGACCAAGGTGGTTACCGACCTTGAAGGCGCGTTCGTCGTTCAGGGGGTACAGCTTCCAGCGACCATTTCGGTGGAAGCTTTTGCGTACGAGCCCTACAGAGCTGAGGTGCGGAATGCGAATCCGCTGAACATCAAGCTCAATGCTTCGACGCTGGAACTTGCCGAGGCGCAAATTGTAGCTTCGAAGATTTCAGAGAAGCAAAAGCAGGCTCCGCTGACCGTCGAGGCGCTGGATTTGGCCAGCATGAAGGAGGCGCCCGCGCCCAACTTTTACGAAGCCCTCGGAAGCATGAAGGGCGTGGACCTCACCTCAGCGAGCATCGGATTCAAGATCATCAACACCCGCGGATTCAACAGTACCAGCCCGGTGCGCAGCCTCCAAGTCATTGACGGCGTCGACAACCAGGCTCCAGGCCTCAACTTCTCGCTCGGCAACTTTTTGGGCGCTAGCGAACTTGACGTGCAGCAGGTCGACGTGATTTCGGGCGCAGTGGGCGCGTTGTACGGTCCTTCGGCATTCAACGGCGTGATCGCGATGACCACTAAAGATCCCTACCTATTTCAGGGGACCTCGGTGCAGTTTAAGGGGGGCGAGCGCCGCTTGGCAGAATTTGGGTTCCGCCATGCGCAAGCGTTTAAGCGGGCCGACGGAAGCGCAAGTTGGGCTTATAAAATCAATTTGTTTGCGCTGCGGGCCGACGACTGGGAGGCGACCAACCTCGACCCCACCGACGATTCAAAGTCCGCCGCCGACAACCCCGGAGGCTACGACGCGGTGAACCGCTACGGCGACGAAATCGCCTACGACGACGGGGGCGACGTCAAAACCTACGCGGGCATCGGAACCTACCACCGCCGAGGCATCGAAGAATCCGCGCTCGTAGACTACAATACCGAAAACCTAAAAATGAGCACCTCAGTGCACTACCGTAGCCGGGATGGGGTGGAGGCGATTTATGCCCTGAATTACGGGACCGGAACCACCGTCTACCAAGGTGATAACCGGTTTAGCCTAAAGGGTATACAGTTTCTTCAGAACCGCGTGGAGTTGCGCAAGGGCGAGGATTGGTTTGTGCGCGCCTATACCACCCACGAGGACGCAGGCCAGACATACGACGCCTACTTTACGGCACTTCGCATGCAGGATTCGGTGCTGAATGAAGGGTTTTGGGCCAACCAGTACCGCTCGTTTTGGAACATCTTTCAAAAGCAAAAAGTCCGCGGTTTAAACGCTTACCCGAGTGAAACACTTCCGAATACTGAATTCAGCGACGCCATGGCCGAGCTGTGGGCGAGCAATCCTGAAGCGTTTCAATCGTTTCACGCCGACAACCGCAGCTGGATGGACATGGCCTACGACCCCGACAGCATGCTGATTCCAGGGTCAGCAGCATTTGAGGCGCTGAAGCAATCGATCATTACCCGCCCGTTCACCGAGGGCGGATCGCAGTTTTGGGATCGGTCCTCGCTGGCGCACCTGCACGGCCAGCGTGCTTTTAACGTGGCGGGCGGGCGACTCACATTAGGGGCGAGCCTTCGCCAGTACCGCCCCAATTCGCGCGGAACCTTGTTCAGCGACACCAACGGCCGGGTCCTGCGCGTCGTTGAGCTGGGCATGTATGCCGGGTACCAACGCCAATGGGGCGATAAGTGGACCCTGAATGCCACGGCGCGGGCGGATAAAAACCAAAATTTTAAGTGGCTCTTTTCACCTGCGGCGTCAATTGTGTACCGCCCCACCGCCCAAACGGTGTGGCGCTTGGGCTTCTCGTCGGCAGTGCGAAACCCAACCCTTCAGGACCAGTACCTCTACTACAATGTGGGCCGGGCGCTCCTCTTGGGCAACTTGAACGGCTACGATTCGCTGGTAACTATTGATGAGGTCGGCGACTTTTTGGCGGCTGGCCCCCAAGACCGCGCCAACTGGCAGTGGCAGTACTACAGCATGCCGGGCGTTCGCCCCGAGCAGGTGCGCAACGTCGAATTGGGCTACCGCAGCACATGGTGGGACCGACTCTACCTCGACGCCACCTACTACTATAGCTGGTACACGGATTTCATTGGCTACCACTTAGCCCTCAAGATTGACGACAATCCGGGCGGAAGCGCGGCGGACCGCCTTCGCAGCGCACAGGCCTACCGTTTGGCCTCTAATGCCCAAGAGCGCGTGACCACTCAAGGCTTTAGTGTCGGAGCCAACTACTACATCAAGCGCTATACGTTGGCCGGAAACTATACTTGGAACGTGCTCAATTCTGGAGTGGACGACCCCATTATTCCTGCTTACAACACGCCGGAACACAAGTACAACCTCTCCATTTCAGGCCGCGACCTCAACTGGAAGCTCGGCAAAGGTCGCTGCGGCTACACCCTGGCGTACAAGTGGGTCGAAGGCTTCCTCTTTGAGGGGTCGCCCCAGTTTACGGGGCGGATTCCGAGCTACAGCCTGGTCGATGCACAGACTTCGTGGACCTCTGCCGACACCCATTGGACGGTGAAGTTGGGGTCCAGTAATCTGCTCAATCAGGCGGTCGTTCAGGTCTACGGGGGTCCGGCCGTGGGCCGACTCACGTACCTCTCGCTGACCTGGGATGCACCAACTAAGTAAAATTTTTCGTAAGTTTCTGAACATTAATTACCTAAACGTATGATTAAACCCTACACAAAAATCCTGTTGGCGGCCGTGGCGCTGGCCACAGCGAACTTCACGGCTTCTGCGCAGTCGCGCTACGTCGACGAAGTCTTTACCGACGCACAACTCACGGTGCTTCCTGATGTGGCCTATGGCTACAACTTTAGCCAGTACGTTCCCGCCACGATGGGCGGACCGATGGTGATTCCAATGTATTCAGACGTCTACATGCCCGATACTGCCATTGACACTGAGATGGCTCGCCCGGTCGTCATCATTTTTCACACCGGATCCTTTTTGCCCAAGGGCCTTGCTTCGCCCATGGGTGACCGCAAGGATTCGGCAGTCGTTGAAATCGCCAAGCGATTTGCGCGCCGCGGATTTGTAGCCGTTTCGGCGAGCTACCGCCTCGGCTGGTTGGCCAACTCGACCAACTTGGACCTTCGCCGCGGAACCAACCTGATGGCCGTGTACAACGCGGTGCAGGACGCTAAAGTCTGCGTGCGTGCCGTGCGTGCGTCGAAGCTCGCCTTGGGCGATCCCTACCGCATTGACCCCAGCGCGATTTCGCTCATGGGCGCAGGCTCTGGAGGCTACATCACTTTGGCCTACGCGTCGATTGACAACCTTGCCGAGATTGCATCGCCGGCCAAGTTTCAGTACACTGCAGCCGGAACCGGCATGTTCGGCGGCACCGTCAATGCGGGCGACCCCTACATCGACACCGCCGTTGTAGGCGACTGGAACGGCTACGGCGGCAAGGCGACCATCAGCGGAACCCATCCCGTTACAGGTCTTCCATTGGTGGACCAGACTCAGCCAGGCCGGAACATCGAGTTGTACAAAGGCGTGCCGCATGCCGTCAACATGGTCATCAACTTGGGCGGAGCCCTCGGCGATTCCGCCTGGTTGGCCCAAGGCGACGCACCGATCGTGAGCTTCCACAGCCGCTACGACTTTTTTGCTCCCTACTACCGCGGAATGGTGAACGTTCCCATCGCTGGGGCATTCTTCCCGGTGGTTGAGGTTGCAGGATCGCACACAGCGGTGAAAGTGTCGAATACGTTTGGCAACAACAGCGTGCTCGCCGCTTCAACGATGAATGACGCCTACAGTGTCAAGGCGCGCACGAATCCGCACAACGTGGGCAACCAAGACAACATCTACACGTTCAACATGCTTCCGCCGAACATGGCGATGCCGTTCCGCGTGAATGCCAACCCGTGGGATTGGTGGGATGCCAACGACCCCTTGTCTGTGAACGAAACCAACCCGAACATCAAGACCCAATCGATGCTGTACATCGACACGGTCATGGCGTACACGCTCCCCCGTATGGCGAAGGCGTTGAACGCGGTGGGCTACAGCATCTCGGTTCCCGAAGTGGAGTCGGTAAAGGTGCAGCTTGTTCCGAACCCAACTACAGCCAATGCGGTAGTGCGTGCCTTTGGTGCCAACGCGACTTCAGTTGAAGTGTACGACATCCTCGGACGCCCCGTATTTGCTAGTTCGCTCAATGCTGAAGAAGTGGAACTTCCCAGTGCTTTGTGGGCACCTGGTGCCTACTTCGTACGACTGCACTCCGAGCGCGGAGTGCATACTGCGAAGCTAATTCGCCACTAAGCGGAGTCGACCGATTAATGCCCGCCGAGCTTGCGCTCGGCGGGTTTTTTTTATTTAGTAGCGCTCAGCCCGGCCCTCCAGCGCCGCCTCGTAGTCGGGCGCGTCCAGGGACTCTTTGTGGGGGTAGTCAAACGTTTGAAGTACTTCGAAGTAGGCTTCTCGCGACATGCTGTCGTGGTGAATGAACCCGGAATTGTACTGGTAGGTTTGAACCAGATTGAGCCCCACAAGCCCCACCACAGCGGCAAGGCTTAACCGGCGGAGCCACGCAGGGGATTCTTCGAGCATCCGCTGGAAGTACACGGCCAACGGTAGCGCCAGCAGCGCGTAGGCGTCGATTAGGGGGCGGGACCCGAAGCTTCCGCCGTACCACCAAGCCCACCAGCACAACGTGATGTAGGCATGAGCAATCAGGTAGAGCCCCACCACCAGTCCCCATGTTGGCTTTTTGCGAGCCAGCCCCCAAAACCCGAAGATCATGAACGCCGCCATCGGAGTGTACAGCATCCAACCTTTGCGCCAGCTGAACAGGCCTTGGATCCAGGCGGGGTCCGACCAAAAAAAGCGCTCAGCGCCATAGGACCACACGATCCAGTGGCCGGTGCTGAGCTTCCAGTAGATTAACTGCGGAATTCCGACGGCCGCAGCCACACCCACGGCCCAGGCCAAGCGCTTTTCGGTGAGCAGTCCCTTGGGGAGGCGGCCGTCGAGCGTGAACATTGCGGCGACCGCCAACGGAATCAGGATGTTGACCGGACGGATCAGTACGATGAGGCCCGCAAGGGCTCCGAGCACCAGCAGCCGCCAGGCCTGTTCGCGCCGGCGCCAGAGGTCGGCGTGAAAAAGCATTGCCGCGGTGAGCATGAAGGTGGCCCCGTGGCTCATGGCGCCCCGATAGGTTCCGTAGTAAAAGAGGTTGGTGCCCAAAAAGAGCGCGACGAGCGTCCAGGCAATCGCCGCATCGGGAACGTAGTGGCGCAGCACCCGCCGAAGCAGGGAAAGGCCCAAAAGCGGGTAGAAGAGGCCGGCGAGGGCGATTCCGACGCGGTAGGGCATCGAAAATCCATGGGCCTCAGAGGGATTCACGGCGAGGGTGTACGCGTGGGAAGCGGCAAAAAACGGCGCGTAAAGCACGGCCATACCCATGGTGAATTTTTGGTGCTTTCCGTTTCCGGATGGATGTTCAGGGAACCCCAGAGCGACGAGAGCTACATCAAAAGTCCAAGATTTTTCCAGTTGAACGTCGTGCTCAATAAACACCATAGGTAGGTAGGCGTAGTAACCAGCTACATCCCATGAAATGACTTGGTTACGCTCATTGCCTCGAGCGTGATAGGGTTTTTGCCAAAGAAAATAAGCGGTAGCCAATAATGCCACCAACCAAAACACTGCCTTTGAACGAACCATCCTTAAAAGTACCAAAAAAGCCCGCATTTCTGCGGGCTTCTAGGGGAACCAGTATACCTTAACACCTTAACACACTACGAAACGCAGAGCGAGAAGCGGTTCCGAGCTTCTGTTTACAAAGCACGTGCCGCAAACTTAGGTGCAGGTAAAATTTGGGTTATTCTTCTTCGTCCTCGTCGACTTCGTCAAAATCGAGCTCAAAGCCGATCTCTTCGAGAAAATCTTCGTCGATCAAAATGCCGAACTGGTCGTCTTCTTCCATTTCGACGGTGCGGGCGCGGCCCTCGTCAAACGCTTCGTTGATGATTCCGCTGAAGACCATCTTCATAACTTCTTCGGCGGCTTGAACGTCGGCCGGAATATCTGATTCGGCATCGAGGTTCGACATGACTTCGGCCAACGTGGTGCCGTAGGCATCGCAAAGGGTGTCGAGAATCTGCTGGGCAGTAGGCTGGCTCATAGGTTGTCGGGTTTAATAGTGAATTGGTGTACGGGCTGTCCACCGGACCACAAGGTAGCGACCGCGGCGTCGCGGTGCACGTCCAAAGTCATAAATCCGTTGGCAGCTAATGAAAAAATTGTTTGGGCCTGATCGCCCTCGTAAGCACCGTGCTGAATTTCACCGGTTTCACGGACTTCGCTTCCGGCGCCGGTCACCACGTGGTCCAGCGAGTGCCCCCCCGTAAGTGTGGCCTGAATGTGCTGCAGGTCGTGCTCGTGGCCGCACAAGTACGTGCGAACCTGGTACGTGGCAAAAAGCGGCCCCCAGTGGTCGAGGTGGCTTTGCGTTTTGGCGCCCATGCGCTTTCCGCCCGAATAAAGGGGGTGGTGGCCCACCACGACGCGGTAATTGGCCTTCAACGTATCCATTACGGCGCGGAACCATGCCTTTTGCGCCGCCGAATCCTCTTGCCAGACGCGGCGGTACTTCTCTTCGCTGTAGTACTGGTCCTCGGTCGGCGAAGTGTCAATGAACACCATCGCCAGCTTAACGCCGTCTCGGATCCAGGTCTTTACGTAGTTTTTGGCGGGCATCTTCCAGCGGTCGGAATTCGGCGACCGGTAGTCCATTTGGGCCTCAATGCTTCCGCGGTAGTCGTGGTTGCCCAGCACGACGTACCATGGCGCAAACAAGCTTGAGTCGCGGTACACCTTTTCAAACGAGTGGGTCCAGTGGAGGTCGTCGACCCCAGTGACGCCGTTGTCGTAGAAGTTGTCGCCCGTGCTCACGATAAAGTCGAGCGGAAATTCGCGGGCGTAGTCCGCCATTTCTTGGGAAGTCTGCATTTGCGGGTCAATGCCCATACGTCCCCAGTCGCCAAAAATGAGGCTTCGAAAGATGGGGGCCTCGGTGTGCGCGGGATAAGTGACAGGGGCCGAAGTAGTCGGCTCCGCCGAAGGTTGGCAGCTCGCGAGGGCCGCGAGGGCAAGACCGAAAAGGCTGGTGCGGTAGATCATACTTAAAGGTAGACTCGGGCCCAGGGCCTAACGTTACCAAAACATCAAGTTTGTAGGTTTGTACATGCGCCCAACCAACCTCATTCTCTGGAGTCTTCTGCCGGCAGTAGCTGCCGCCCAGTCCTGCCGCGAGCCCCAGCCCGAACCCTACGTTCCCTTTTCGGTAAACTACGACGTCACGTCGCTGGCGGTGCAGCCGGGCTTTGATACGATTCCGCGCTTGAGCACTGGGTTTGTGGCGCTGGATGAGGCGTCTGGGGCTGTGCACTGCTCGTGGGCTCCGCACGCGATCTGGGTGATTGAGGACGGCGGAGCTGGCCCCATGCTCTACCTCGTGGACGTGCGCAACGGTCGGGTGATGAGCCGGCTGCAGCTCGCCACGGGCTGGACCAACGAAGATTGGGAGGATCTGGCCCATTGGACCGATGCCAGCGGACAGCGGTGGTTGGGAATCGGCGAAATTGGCGACAACAACGGGCTTCGTCCGATGCGCCGGGTTTATGCGCTCCCTGAGCCGGCGGGAATCGATACCACAGGTTCCGCCGTGCAAAGCCACCAACCGACGACGTCCAAGGTGTGGACCTACATCTATGCCGACGGCCCGCGCGACGCCGAATCGATGTTTGCCGACCCTGACGGCCGGTTGTACCTCGTGTCAAAGCGCGACATGCGCAACCGGCTTTATGTGCTTCCAGCTGAGCCGACGTTGGGCGGAGATACCGCGAAGTACCTCGGTGACCTGCCTTTATACATGACGACCGCAGCGGACCGCCTACAGCTGCCCAATGGCCGATCGCCGATCGTGGTGCGCAGCTACGGCCGTTTGTACTACTGGGACGCAGCGCCCAGTGAGGCGGCCTGCGACGTGCTGCAGCGGGTTCCGACGCGGCTCCCGTACACCGAGCAAGAGGCCCAGGGCGAGATTTTTGCGTGGCTTGTCGACGGAACCTATGTGCTTCTCAGCGAGAAAGCCGGAGGTGTTTCGCCCCAAGCGCACCGCTACGTGCGGAATTAAAAAACCCCGCCGGCATGCGCCGGCGGGGCCTTAACTAACTCTTAATCAGCTTAGAGGTCGAGCTTCACGCCCAATTTGGCGCGGAACCCGTAGTACTCCATCTGCATCGTGTACTGCTCTTGGAACTGGTAGTAGCGCAGTGGCTGGTTCGTCAAGTTATTCAAGTCAATGAACACGCGCAACTTTGGAGTCAGCGCGTAGTACGCGTTGACGTCCACAAAGCTCTGGTCGCCGTAGAAGCGGTCAGAGTATGCGTCGCCGCCGTACTCATCGATATATCCTTGGGCGTGGTTGAAGCTTACGCGGGCTGTGAACTTCTTGGCGTCGTAGGCAAGTGAAGCGTTGAGCATGATCGGAGCAGTTCCGGCCAGCGCGATATTCTCACCGTCGCGAACCCCAGTGGTCTGTGAAGCGGTAAAGGTGGCGTTCGTGTAGAGGTTCAGATTCTTAGCGAATCCAGACTTGCCAAGTGTGCGCTGAAACGCGAGTTCCAAACCTTGAATGGTTGCAACTTCACCGTTTCTCGGCGTTTGGGCGTCGTATGTCGTTCCCTTGTACTCGAAATCGTTGATGGATTCCGTGTAAATGAAGTTGTTGATGCGCTTGTAGAATACACCCGCGCTGATCAATCCTACATTCGGAAGGTAGTTCTCGTAGCTCAGGTCCACGTTCGTCGCCGTAGCTGCCTTGAGCTCGGGGTTACCGAATTCCGCCTCTCGGTCGTCAAGTGAGAAGGAGATGTACGGTACCAAGTCGTAGTAGTTCGGGCGTGCCATGGTTGATGTCAGCGAACCGCGGATCAAGCTGCGGCTGCTCAAATTGTACTTCATGAGCACGCTAGGTAGCAGGTTGGTATAGTTCCCCGTACCTGAGGTTGGCTCTGAAGTTTCTTCGTCGATGTTGTAGGCGAAACCGTTGTAAACGTTTGAGGTGTTTTCCACACGCACACCCGCGGTGTAGTCAAGTTTGCCTGAGGTTCCGCTGTACATGGCGTAGGCACCGACAATGTTTTCGGTGGCATCGTAGTTCGCAGCCTGAAATTCTTCGGCAATTTCGCTTTTTTCAAAGAGGTCAGCATTGTTTAAATCAAGTGCGCCGAGGTACTCTGCAGACACAAAACTCTTCGAAGCTTCGTAGTTAAAGTAGTCTCCAGCCATATAGCGGTCGGCACGAGAAGCAGTGTACTTAATTGAAGTGTCATCAAAAGCGGGCTCGTCGTCTCCGTTGACATACTCGTATTCAAAGTAGTTATTGTCGCGCTGCTTGTCTTTGCTGCGGTAGCGAACGCCGAATTTAAAATTACCGGTGCCCATGGGTAGCGTGAAGTCCAATCGGCCGTTGAGGTCGGCATCAC
Organism: uncultured Schleiferiaceae bacterium; assembly: GCA_965657195.1. Taxonomy (GTDB): domain Bacteria; phylum Bacteroidota; class Bacteroidia; order Flavobacteriales; family Schleiferiaceae; genus TMED14. The sequence continues at coordinate 21,753 of CBFHNK010000012.1, read as the reverse complement.
TCGTATTTTGATTTTCTTCGGTGATTTCGTGCAGGCCATAGTCCGATAGGGCCAATCCGGCCGACGTAGGCATCATAAATGGCATCGTGGGATTATTATCCACAAACGAAATGGCTGCATTTTTTTTGCGGAATTGAATGTAGCGCTCGTTCGGACGAAGCTCATTGGCGAACGAACGGCTCACGCTCCAGTCCGCACGAAGCTTGCCAAAGAGGTGCTCACCGCGAAGGGCGAGGTTGTACATTGTCTGGTTCTCAAGGCGTGCATTGTCAATATCGCTAGCGCCTCCTTTGGTTTGCATACGAATCTCGCCTTTGTAGGTGCCATCATCCTGAAGCTCGACATCTTTGAAGCGCAAGCGGTAGCGGTTTTCCCAATCCTTGCGGTTGCTGTACATCGACTGTACAAAAATGGTGTGGCCTGGAGCCAAGCGAAAGTCGAGGTTGGCCGACAGATTCTGGCGAAGGCGGCGCACGTCGTACTGGCGCACTTCGTATTCAAAGGTGTATGGGTTGGCTACGTCGTCAAAGTTCCACTCGAACTCTGCGTTATCCGAACCAAATACGTGGTCCTTGCTCGAGGCACTCACGACTACACCGACTTTATCTTTGGCAAAGCGGTTTCCGTACGTGAACGATCCGTTGGGCGTAACTGCTTGGCTGAGTGAGTTGTACAAGGCTCCGCCCGTCACCACAATACGCTGTCCTGCGGGCGCTGCGCGAGTAACCAAGTTCACCGATCCGCCAATAGCGTCCGCGTCCATGTCAGGGGTAAGTGCTTTAGACACTTCAATCGTTTGAATCATGTCGGCGGCAATCAAGTCCATTTGGATGTTGCGGTTGTCGCCTTCGGCAGACGGAATGCGCTCGCCGTTGATGGTCACCGAGTTCAGCTGGGGAGCCAAACCGCGGATAATAATGTTGCGGGCCTCGCCTTGGTCGTTCTGCATCGTGATACCAGGGATACGCTTCGCGGCGTCACCGATGTTGTCGTCTGGAAAACGTCCGACTTGGTCCGAAGACACCACATTCGATGCGTTGATGTTGCTCTTTTGGCGGTTCAAGGCTTTGGCCTGACCCTGAAGGAGCGATCCGACTACTTCGATTTCGCCGAGTTCGGTTGTACCAGGCTTCGTCTTAAGTACCACAAACTGGTTGCCGTTTGAGGTATTTACTGCGGCTTCAACCGACACGTAGCTCGCATACACGAGTTTCACCACGTGCTTGTCGGCCGAAACTCCGGTAAAAGAGAAGCGACCATTTAAGTCTGTGGTGGTTGAGCGGCTGCCGTCCAAGGTGACCACTGCACCCGGAAGGGCAATGTTCGCCTCATCGACCGCTTGGCCGCTGATGCTGCTTTGAGCCATGGCAGCCAAGCTGCTCAAGGTCAGTGCAAAAAGTGCGATAATTTTTTTCATAACTAGGTGATTTTGAGGATCCTCAAAACTCAGCCTAGTATGTTACCCGCAGTTTATCCCGCGAGGCACAAACGCTAACAAACGGTTACAATTCTGTTACTGTACCGTTAGGCGCACCGCCTGTCCGCCCTGCCACAGGACGTATACCCCGGCGGGGCAGTATTCGGGAACCTGTACCAGCACCCGGCCTGAGTCCGCCCGCTGCGGCCACGCCAAACGCTGGCCAGTGAGGGTGTACACCGCCACATCGCCGTCGCTCGGACTCGAAATCCACTGTCCTGAAGCCGCGGGATTCGGGTACCACAGGGCACTGACCGACGCTTCATCCAAACCGACCGTGCGCAGGGATTTGGTCAACGTATCCCTTCCGCCGCAGTCGTTGGACGCGATGAGCGACACGTTGTAGAACAATCCGGGAACCGCGTACGTCTTAATCGGATTCGCGCCAAAACCTTGAGTTCCGTCACCGTACAACCACTGGTAGCCAACCACGTCGGGGCTGCACCACGGGCCAGCTTCGAACTGCACGCGCATTCCGGCTCCGTTCGAGGACAGTATGTTGGCGACCCATTCGGCTGTCGGGTTCGTACACGTAATCACCACTTGAGACGCCGTCACCGTGTCGCCACAAATGTTGTACGCCTTCATAGTTACAGTGTAGGGCCCAGAAACGGCATAACTGTGCACGGGATTCGTTGCGGAACTCTGTCCTCCATCTCCAAACGTCCACACCACACCGGTGGCGTTGTTGGCCAAACTAGTGAACGTAACGGTATTGCCGTTGACTCCGTACGAGAATCCGCCGCTCAACGGCGCGCACACGTTGACGGTGGTTTGCACCGTATCGCTATTGCCGCAGAAATTGGCTACAACTAACCGTATCGTATAGGTGCCTTGCATGGCAATGGGCACGGTGGTCGAACCTGAATTTGGAGACGCAACCACGGTTCCGCTCGAATTCGTCACCGTCCATTGGTACGTATTGGTCGGTGAAAGGTTTTGGGCGCTTAAAATCACATTCATGCCCACTACGGCCGAGGTGAAGTTGGCCGAAACGGCAGGGCAGGGCTGCGTAGTAAAGGTCAACGGGCCAACCCAGGCGCTTGCCAAACCACTTGCGCAACTGTCCTTGAGGTAGACGTCATAGGTTGTATTCGCAGTTAATCCCGTAATTGGGTACGGCGAAGCGATGCCATTGGCTGCCGAGGTAGCGTTGGTCGGAACATAGCCCGCCAAACCATAAGCGATGCGCGTAACGCCTCCGCCCGGAGTAAAGTTGATGGTCGCGCCGGTCACCCCAATGCCTGTGGCCGTAACTGCAGACGGCGCGGTACAGGTCGGAATCGGAGCTTCTACCAATCCAAACTCGTCGATGGCCAGCTCGGCCCAACCGTTAAAGCTGTTGTCTTTTAACCCTCGGAACCGGAAGCGCACGGTTGTTCCAGCATAGGCGGGGAGCTGAAGTTCGTTCAGTGTCCATGGTGACGCTGCGCCGCTTTGTGCTCCGGGCTGCACGACCAGTACGGAATTCCAACCAGTACCCGTATCTGCAAACACCTGGAGCTCATCAATTAGCGCTCCAGATAGGTGACTATGGAAGCGCAGCATCGGTACGGTTAGAGCCGCCGTATTAATCCATGGAGTCGTCAGTAATGCGATACTCCCACCATTGCTGCCGAAACCGGCTGTAAACATGTACTTACCCCCATTGACTCCTTGGTTGGGTCCGGTGGTTCCGGATTGCATTGGACCTTGCCCCACGGTCCAAAAGAAATCCGTGTTCGTTGACCCCGAAGACCGAGACCAGCAGGAATTGATGGATCCTGATATATTAGGCCAAGAACCTACGACCCATTGAGCGGTATTAAATTCTTCAGTGAATGGTGCAGGCGCCGCCAAACACGCCGTAGTCACCGTACTGCTCGTGGACCACTGACTGACGCTGGTTGGACCACAGCTGTCCTTCACATAGATGTCGTAGGTTGTATTGGCGGTTAATCCGCTGAGCAAGAAAGGATTGCTTGTGGCTACCACGCGCGTTCCAGCGGCACTTGGATTGAAGCCAGTCGGACCGTACTTCACTACCCATGGGCTCGTGCCACCTGTCCATGACAGATTTACCGAATTGCTGTTTGAACTTAATGGAGTAAAGCCGGTTGGCTTCGGGCAGGATGGCGTTTCATGCACATCGAGGTCGTCAAAGGCCAGCTGGCAAAAGAATGCGTTTGCAATGGTGGATTCGCCGGTGAATCGGAGCTGAATGGTCTGGTTTGCGAATGCAGCGAGACTGACAATGACTTCTTCCCATGGATCTGTTTCCGCGGACTGCTGCTGCCCGGTGCTTGACCACACTTGGGTTGCAACCCCTGCGCTGTTGATTACGTGCACTTTGGCTCCAGAAATTTGATTGCCAAAAGCGTGGTACCAAAACGTGAGCTCGGGCACGTTCAATGGTGTCAGGTTAATCAAGGGGGTGAAGAACTGAGTAGATGTATTATTCGCCCCAAACCCAATGGCATCCATAAAAATGTACTTGCCGGCGGTCCCCGGCGAGTGGTCCTCGCTCGGGCCTGTTTGGGCTGTATTGAACGAGGGTGGACCAACGAGCATGGTTAGTCCAGTAATTGTGGATCTATTCCAACAGTTGGGCCAAGTCCCAGGCTGGTTAAACGAGGGCGGAACCCAGCTGCTGTTGTCAAAGTTCTCCGACCAGGGAGCATTGAACGCGTTGCACGCAGTGGTAAATGTTACTGGTCCGACCCAAGCAGAGAATGAAGCGGGTCCGCACGAATCACGTACGTAGGCCTGGTAGGTGGTGTTTGCGGTGAGTCCGTTGACCGTGGTTGTGGTACCCGAAAATCTGTGAATGGAACCGCTTCCGGCAGCCGTGCCCGGAGCTCCATAGGAGATTTGGTGGTGGGTAGAACTACCTAAAACCAACGAGAACGCCGCTGAATTCGCCTGAACCCCGGTATTTAAAAAGTTCGAAGGCGGAATACAGCCAGACGCCTGCCCAACATAAATGTCGTCAATCGCGATTCGCCCTAAGGTGGGGAATGTAGTTGTGCCCTTTCCGATAAAGCGAATGTTGACTGTTTGTCCGGCAAACGTCGTCAAGGGATACGTTTGCTGGCGCCACGGGCTGGTTTGGCTGCTAAACAGGGACGGGTTTGCTGGAATCGATCCGAGTCGAACCCAATTCGAACTACCCACTTGAGACGCCTCCACGATCAAGGAGTCAATTTGTGTCCCAAACATGTGGTACCAAAACGAGATGCTTGGCTGCGTGGCCCCCGAAAGGTTGATTTGGGGGGTACGCAAAATGGCATCACTGTTGCCGCTAAAACTATTAAAACGGTCCGTGAGCATAAACTTGCTCCTGCCCGAATGGTCGCTTGCGGGCCCAGAGAAGTTAATCGTCTGAAACGCGGGCCCCGTCACCCAGGCATAGCCTTGGTTAGGGTTGGGGATCCATCCGCACATATAGGTTCCGAGACCATTAAAAGCAGTACGTTGACCAAACGATTGGTGGTCAAAGTTTTCAAACCACGGAATTGTTGCCGGACTCGCGCACGTCGTCGAAAACCCGTAGTACGTCGTCCATGAACTCTTTTGGCCGTTGGCACAGCTGTCGCGCACATAGAAGTCGTAGCCTGTAGAGCCTGAAAGGCCGGTAATGACTCGGGTTAAGCTTGTAAACCACGGAGTCAAGGTTCCGCTACCCGGTGCAAACCCAAGTGGGCCGTACTCGATTTGGTGAAATGGATTGCCGGGCGTCACAGACAACGTGATGGTCGTGTTGGTGCGCGTGACCAAGCTCAAGGCCGAGGGCGTCGTGCACGCATTCGTCTTGCTCACTGTGAGCAGGAGACCAAGTGCTAAAAGCAAAAAATTCCGCATAATCATAGATAACCACAAAAATCGTTCAAGAGTTTGACGTGCCTCGGGACAAAGCACACAACGCCCTGCCCCAATGAACCATCGGCGCACTATACCCTTTGAGCGTTTGAACTAACTTTGTGCTAATGCGTCGAATTCTGCTTGGTTTCGCCCTGCTGCTCTGGTTTACCCGGATCGCGGACCCCGTGCTTCACAGCCTCGCGCACGACCACCACGAGCACTGTGCCGAGCAGGGCCTACACCTGCACGAAGGTGACGACTCCTGCCAGTGGACCGACCCGGCCTACCTCGTGGGTCTTCAGCCCGTCGCCATCGGCTGGGAACTGATGCCCCGCACTTCGTGGCGCAAAGAGCCTGTGGCCCGTATCGCTTCGGCCAAGAATGCAGATTCTGAGGCGGTTGCCCTTCGTGGGCCGCCTGTGGGTTAACCTCCGATAATTGTGCGCGGAACCGCTCCGCGTCGGGTTAACTCATTCAAAACATCATGAACAAATTACTTTTTGGGCTGCTCGCGGCCCTGCCCCTCATGCTTTGGGGCCAACGCGACACATCAATCGTCATTGAACTCGGAGAGGCTTCGGTCGAGGCCCAGCGCGACAACCCGTCCGCACTCTCCACCCAAGTCCTCGCCATTCCCGTGCGCACCCTGGCCGATCAAGGGCCCTCGGCCATGCTTCAGCTCAGCCGTCAGGCTCCGGCCCTACAACTCGCGAGTGTGGGCGGGCACACCGTCAAACCCATTCTGCGCGGCCTCGGAGGCTACCGCGTCGTTACCGCCTACCAAGGCTGGCGCTACGACAACATGCAGGGCGGGGCAGACCACGGGCTTGACTTTCCGCTATTGGGCGTCGACCACGTCGAGGTGATGCTCGGCCCCAACTCCCTCGCGCTCGGAACCGATGCCATGGCCGGCGTGCTCTACTTCTCGGACGTGCGTCCGCGCGCCACCGGCAGCCAGCAGTCGCTGACCCTTAACGGCGGCGCCAACGGCATGCCCTGGTCGGGCCAGTACAGCATGCACCGCAGCGGGCCAGGTATCTACTTTGTCGGAGCCTACGGCGGCTTCAACCCAGCGTACCGCGACGGCAACGGCGATACGGTGCACGGAACCCATTCTCAGACCATTGCACTTCGGGCATTGGGGTCTTGGCACAAAGGCAAAACCCAGCACCGCCTCAAACTCACGGGAGTCCAACGTCGTTTTGGGCTGCCCGAGAAAAACTACCCCCCGGGCCAAGAACCCGACCACGAGCACGGCGACCAACTCATCCAGGCGGGCCACCTCGCGTGGGAAGCCGAGCGCAACCTAGGCACCTGGAAGCTTCGGGCGGTGACGGGCCTTCAGTCTTCGTTCCGCGCTGAATACGACGAGGCGCACGAGGGTGAAGAACCCGAACCAGGCCACGAGAACGAGCCCCACATCGCGTTCAACCTGCATACTGCCTCGCAAACCACGACCTTGGACCGCCGCCTCGGCGACGGGCATCTGACGCTTGGGGCGCACCAGCAACTCCGCGTACTGCGCAACGACGAGCACGCGCACGAATGGCTCTACCCGAATGCGGAACAGTTTCAGTCGGCACTCTTTGCGCACTACAGTGTTGAAAAAGGTCGCCACACGCGTTCCGCGGGCCTTCGCGGCGAGGTTGGGGCCTTTGCAGGATACGCCGCCCTGCTGCGTTATGCCTACGCCATCAGCAAACCGCTGAGTGTTCAGGCACGAATGTCGCACGGAACCCGTGGCCCCCAGCTCGAAGAGCGCTTTGCCTTCGGGTCGCACATCGGCGCAGGCCGGTTTGAAGTTGGTGATGCCAACCTGCGCACGGAGCAACTTTGGAACGCCGACCTCGGCATCAACTACGAGCGCGAGCGGTTTGACGCCCAGCTCACCGCCTTCTATCAGGCCTACCGCGACTTCATTTACCTCAACCCCAACGACAGCAGCGGTTCGTGGCGCTTCTACTATGTGCAGGGCGATGCGCGCGTCTACGGAGCCGAGGCCCGCGCCCACTGGCACCCCGCAGAGCGCTTCCACGTGCATGCTCAGGCGGCCATCAGCATTGGCGAAGACGCAGCGGGCAATCCGCTTCCGTTCATGGCTCCAGGTCGCTGGGGCGCCCACATAGCCTATGATGTACTGCCCGACCAGCGCCTTCATGCTGAACTGCACTACGACCACTACCTTGCCCAGAATCGACTCTCGCCCACCGAGGAGCTCTTTTTGGACGGAGCCACTCCGGCCTACGGTCTTTGGTCCGCCAGCCTCACGGGTGTGCTTACGAAGAACGCCTCGTGGAGCCTCGAAGTCCTCAACGCCTCGAACACGGCGTTTGCCCACCACCTCTCAATTGCACGTGCGTTTGGAGTCCTCGAGGCAGGGCGCCAAGTGCGTGCGAGCCTGAGGTTTGCGTGGTAAATAAACCTGCGTATCTTTGCAACGCTTTCTGAATCCAAAATCGAGGGGACCCACAAAGTCCCCTCGACTATTTTTAAAGGTTTTTAAAAGTACGCCTACATGACCCAACACGAACTGCAGCAGCTGGTTGAAACGACCCTTCAGGGGTTGGACGCCTTTGCCGTAGAGGTAAGCCTGAGCGCCACCAACGACATCAAGGTACATGCCGACCTCAACGAGGGGCACATCACCTTGGCGCAAATCAAGACGATCAGCCGCGCGATAGAATCTGCACTTGGCGAAGATTCTGAGAACTACGCTATTGAGGTGTCTTCGCCGGGAATGTTCACCCCATTCAAGGTGGATGCCCAGTACCGCAAGAATCTTGGTCGCGAAGTCGTGGTCAAGCTTTTGAACGGTCAAAAAGAAAAGGGCAAGCTCGCCGCCTTCGACGGCACGAGCATTACGCTGGAGCGCACAGAGCGCGTCCCCAAGACGCTGGGCAAAGGCAAGATGGATCAGACCACGCAAACCCAAATCCCGCTGGCGGAACTGTCCAGCATCACACTCGACTTTAATTTCTAAGTTTCTTCTTTTAAGTAGTTATGGAAAATCTAGCCATCATCGAATCCTTTGGCGAGTTCAAAGACGAAAAGAGCATCGACCGCGTAACGCTCATGTCGTTTATCGAAGAGGCCTTTCGCGTTCAAATTCGCAAGAAGTACGGCACCGACGAGAATTTTGACGTTATCGTAAATCCGGACAAAGGTGACCTCGAAATCTGGCGCAACCGCACCATTGTAGCTGATGGAGCCGTTGAGGACGACAACCTCGAAATCGCCCTTGCTGCCGCAATTAAAATTGAGCCCGACTTCGAGGTCGGCGAGGAGGTTTCTGAAGAAATCAAGATCATTGATCTTGGACGCCGCTTCATTTTGGCCTTCCGCCAGACCCTTGTTCAAAAGGTTCAAGAGCACGACTCCGGTGAGCTCTTCAAGCGCTACAAAACCATGGAAGGCGAGATCATCAGCGGCGAGGTGCACCACGTGCGCCACCGCGAGCTTATCATCTATGATGACCAGCAGAATGAATTGATTTTGCGCCGCGAAGACATGATTCCTGAAAAGGACTTTTACCGCAAGGGCGACACCGTTCGCGCTGTGGTCAAGCTGGTCGAGGTTCGCGGAGCCAAGCCCTTCATCCTGCTCAGCCGTACGTCTGAAGAATTTATGGCTAAGCTCTTCGAAGCTGAGATTCCCGAAGTGTTGGACGGAATCATCACCGTCAAGAAGGTCGTTCGGATTCCGGGCGAGAAGGCGAAAGTTGCCGTGGAGTCCTACGACGACCGCATCGACCCCGTCGGAGCCTGTGTGGGTATGAAAGGCTCGCGCATTCACGGAATCGTTCGCGAGCTCCGAGGCGAGAACATCGACGTGATCAACTACACGAATAACCTTCAGTTGATGATTCAGCGCGCGCTTTCGCCCGCCAAAATTACCAATATGGTGCTTGACGAAGAGCGCCGTCATGTGGATGTCTACTTGCCTGCAGATCAGGTGTCTTTAGCCATCGGTCGCGGCGGAACCAACATCCGTCTCGCCAGTAAGCTCAACGACTACGAAATCGACGTGTACCGCGAAGACGTGGTGCACGAAGAGGACGTCGAACTCCTCGAGTTCAGCGACGAAATCGAAGCTTGGGTTATCGAACAGCTCCGCAATGGAGGCTACGATACGGCCAAATCCGTACTTCGTGCTGACATTGAAGATGTAGCCCGACGTGCCGATCTTGAGGTCGAAACGGTTCAAGACGTTCGCAACATCCTCACCAAAGAGTTTGACGCCGAATAAACAACGGTTTTGCCCTCACCCACACTGAATTCCTAAATAGACCCGACCTTTGCGCCTATGAGCACCATCCGCATCAGTAAAGTACTTAGCGAGCTGAACATCGGCTTGGATACCGCCGTTGACTTCTTGGCCTCTAAGGCCCAAGAGGTAGATCGCAACCGTAACGCCAAGATTGATCAAGCCCAGTACGACCTGCTGACGCAGCAATTCGCCACAGATAAGTCGTCCAAAGACAAGGCAGAAACGCTCATCCAGAAAAAGCGCGAAGAAAAAGAGGCCATTCAGGCTGAGCGCGAACAAAAGAAGCCCGAAGTTATTCGGGCAACTGCCACGCTTACTGGCCCTGTTGTTTCGGGTAAAATCGACCTAGCACCCAGGAAACCTTCAGCTTTGAGCGCGCAAACTATGCCGCCAAAGCCTGTCGAAGCACAGGTGCCCAAGGTCGTTGTTCCGCCCAAGGAGGTCGAGCCTAAAGTAGCGGTGACACCTCAACCAGTACCCGCGGCCAAGGTCGATCAGGAGCCCAAGGCCGAAGAGCCCAAGGTCAACCAACCGGTCTCGTCAGTCGTTGTAGAGCAAGTTATCTCTGAGCCTAAAGAGGCAGAGGCTACCCAAGCAAAAGCAGCTTCAGACGAAGAAGTAAAGACTGGAGATTCGGTGCACCACGAAACGCAGTACCAAAAGTTGGATGGTCCAAAAATGACAGGACAAGTCATTGACTTATCTCAGTTTGCTAAAAAACCAGCTTCAGGTCAGCGGAAGCGTATTAAGACAGACGGTCTTCAAAGGCCAGCCGCTGGTGGTGGGCGAACCACTACGGGAGCTGCAAGTGTTGGTGGTCCAACCCAAGGCGGTGGATTTGGTCAACGCGGCCCTGGTGGCCAGCGCGGCCCTGGTGGCCAACGCGGCCCCGGAGGTCAGCGTGGTCCCGGTCAGCGCGGTCCTGGTGGACCACAAGGTGGAGGCGCTCCGCGCGAAGTCAGCCAAGAGGACATCCAGCGCAAGATTAAAGAGACCCTTGAGAAGCTCGGCGGAGGCCGTAAATCCAAGGGATCTAAGATTCGCCGCGACAAGCGTGCAGAGCGTGCAGAAGCCCGTGAAATGGCCGAACTCGAGCGTCAAGAGGGCGAAAAGGTCCTCAAGCTCACGGAGTTCGTAACCCTCCTCGAGGTCGCGAACATGATGAAAGTGACGCCAACAGAGGTCATCTCAACGTGTATGTCGCTCGGAATCATGGCTTCGCTTAATCAGCGCCTTGACAAGGAAACCCTTACGATTGTAGCCGACGAATTCGGATTTGACGTCTTATTTGTGGACGAAGAAGTTCAGGATGCATTGGCTGACGAACAAGAGGACGAAGCAAACCTCTCTCCGCGCTCTCCGATCGTGACCGTAATGGGTCACGTCGACCACGGTAAGACGTCTCTGCTCGACTACATCCGCAAGGCCAACGTAATTGCAGGTGAAGCGGGCGGAATCACACAGCACATTGGCGCCTACAGCGTTCAACTTGCCGACGGACAGCACATCACCTTCCTCGATACCCCAGGTCACGAGGCCTTTACCGCCATGCGTGCTCGCGGAGCCCAGGTTACCGACATCGCGATCATCGTGGTTTCGGCCGACGACTCAGTGATGCCCCAAACCAAGGAAGCCATCAGCCATGCCCAAGCGGCAGGTGTTCCGATTGTATTCGCAATCAACAAGATTGACCGCCCCGACGCCAACCCCGAGCGCATCAAAGAGCAACTCGCCGGAATGAACCTCCTCGTCGAAGACTGGGGCGGCAAAATCCAGTCGCAGGACATCTCTGCAAAGCAGGGTCTCAACGTCGACAAGCTGCTTGAAAAAGTGCTTCTTGAGGCCGAAATCCTCGACCTCAAGGCAAACCCCAACCGCCTCGCCAAAGGAACCGTCATTGAAGCCACGCTCGACAAAGGCCGTGGCTACGTGACTACCCTTCTCGTTCAAAACGGATCACTTCGCGTAGGTGACTTCATGCTCGTTGGCCAATTCAGCGGAAAGGTCCGCGCCATGATGGACGAGCGCGGTCAAAAGATTGAAGTCGCCGGCCCATCGGTTCCTGTGTCGATCCTCGGATTGGACGGAGCTCCCACCGCCGGTGACAACTTCGCCGTCTTTGAAGACGAGCGCGAAGCCAAGCAAATCGCCACGCGCCGCCAGCAACTTGCTCGCGAACAGAGCGTACGCTCTCAAAAGAACCTTACCCTCGAAGAAATCGGACGCCGTCTGGCCGTCGGAGACTTCAAGGAGCTCAACATCGTCCTCAAAGGCGACGTGGACGGTTCGATCGAGGCACTTGCCGACTCACTTCAGCGCCTTAGCACTGAAGAAATTCAGGTCAATATCATCCACAAGGCCGTGGGCGGAATTACCGATTCAGACGTCCTTCTCGCCTCAGCTTCTGGAGCCATCATCGTCGGATTCCAAGTCCGTCCTGCCGCTTCAGCCCGAAAGTTGGCCGAGAAAGAAGACATCGAAATCCGTCTCTACAGCATCATCTACGACGCGATCAACGACATCAAAGACGCCATGTCTGGACTTCTGTCGCCCGACGTCAAAGAAGAAATCACCTGCACCATCGAAGTTCGTGAGACCTTCAAAATCAGCAAGGTGGGCACCATCGCCGGCTGTATGGTCATGGACGGAGTCATCACCCGCAACACCCGCGTCCGCGTCATTCGCGACGGCGTGGTTCAGTACACGGGCGAACTCGGATCCCTCAAACGCTTCAAGGACGACGTCCGCGAGGTCAAGAAGGGCCTCGACTGTGGTTTGAACATCAACAACTACAACGACATCAAGGTCGGCGACATCGTCGAAGGCTTCAAGGAGGTTGAGGTTCAGCGCGAACTGTAAGGCGCTCCGCGCCGTTTCTGGTTTCTCGTTGGCAGTATAACCCAAACTGCGGGGGTGCTTTTACCGGCCTGCGTGGGAACACAAGTTGCTAGTAACCAGTAACTTTTACTGAACGAGCCAACCCACCACCTTCTTCACCCATCCTTTGTAGGGAGGGGTTAGAAGCATAGTGGGGGCAAAGCGTCCGCGTCGGTACACGCTGCGCGCGTTGCTGAATTCGCGGAATCCCCAGATTCCGTGGGATTTACCGATTCCGGAATTGTTGACACCCCCAAACGGAAGCTCGGGGTGCATGTAGTGCAGGTAGAAGTCGTTGACGACGGTTCCGCCGGCACGGGTCTCGCGAATGATGCGGTCGGTCCAGGACTTCGTGTGGCTGAGGATGTACAGCACAAGGGGCTGGGGGCCTGCGTTTACGCGGGCCAGCGCATCTTCGGTTGAAGTATATGTGAACACGGGCAGAATGGGCCCGAAGATTTCGCTGCAGCTGACTTGAAGGTGCTCGGGGGCGTCCCACACGAGGGTTGGCGGAAAGTAAAGCTTTTCGCGGTCCGGCGCGTCGGGCTGCCACACCTTGGCGCCTTCAGCGATGGCCTCTTGGAGCCAGTCGTTCAGGCGGTCCCAGTGGCGGGGTTGGATGATGCGCACCCAGTCGGGGTTGCTCGCGGGGGAATCTCCGTAGTGCTGGGCCACGCCCGCCTTAAAACCTTGGATGAAGTCTGCTCGTTGGGCGGCCGGAACCAGTGCGTAGTCCGGTGCAATACAGACCTGTCCCGCGTTGAGGCCTTTGGCCCATGCGACGCGGCGCCCTGCGGCGTCTGCGCCGTAACTGTCGTGAACGAATACGGGCGATTTTCCACCCAGTTCGAGGGTAACCGAGGCGAGGTACTTGGATGCGGCGGCCATCACTTTGCTTCCGACCCCGGGAGAGCCGGTAAAGAAAATATGGTTCCAGGGTTGCTCGAGTAGGGCCACGGCCACACTCACATCGCCTTGGACCACACAGACTTCATCGGGCGGAAACACAGCCTCGACCACCGAAGCAATGAATGCGGCGGATGCCGGCGCCAGTTCACTCGGCTTCAGGCATACCGTGTTGCCGGCGCCGACCGCGTACACCAGCGGAACCAGGCACAAATTCACCGGAAAGTTCCACGGCGACACAATCAGGGCAACCCCTTTGGGCTCGTGGTGGATTTCAGCACGCCCAGGAATCAACGTCAACGGCAACGGCAAGCGGTCGGTGCGCGTCCAACGGCTCAAGTTGGCGAGCACGTGGTCAATGGAATCCTTGACCGGGAGCAGCTCGTTGAGGTCGCTGTCAACCTCAGGGCGGTTCAGGTCGGCCCGCATGGCGGCGTGGAGCTCGCTGCGGCGGCGAATGAGTTCCGCGCGCAATGCCTTGAGTCGGTTGCGGCGGTGGCTCAGTGGGAACGAGGCAATGCGGGGGGCGGCGGCCTTGAGGGCCTGAAATTCGGAGGTGAACGATGGCGTCATACTCCGAAGGTAACGCGAACGGGTGCGGCTCAGTTCGCCACGATGCCGTCGCGCAGGCGAATGATACGCTTTGCGCGCTGCGCAATGTCTTCTTCGTGGGTAACGACTACCAGCGTATTGCCGGCTTGGTGAATGTCGTCAAACAGACGCATAATTTCTTCAGAGGTCGTCGAGTCCAAGTTACCTGTGGGTTCGTCGGCCAAAATGAGCGAAGGCTTGTTGACAAGTGCCCGAGCAATGGCTACGCGCTGGCGCTGTCCACCCGAAAGTTGGTTGGGGCGGTGGTCCATTCGGTCGCCTAGCCCTACCGAACGCAGCACGTCGGCGGCGCGGTCGAGGCGTTCCTCTTTGCCGATTCCGGCGTACACGAGTGGCAGGGCGACGTTGTCTAAGGCTGTTTGGCGCGGAATCAGATTAAACGTTTGAAACACAAATCCAATTTCTTGGTTGCGGACCGCGGCAAGTTCGGCCTCGGCCATTCGGCTGACGTCGCGTCCGGCAAGCACATAAGTTCCGGCAGTTGGAGTATCAAGGCAGCCCAAAATGTTCATCAGCGTAGACTTACCTGAACCAGAAGGTCCCATCAGTGCAACATATGCTCCGCGTTCAATATCTAGGTCAATGCCTTTAAGCACGTACACCGTTTGGGCACCGAGTTGAAAGTCGCGGGTAATGCCGCGCAAGTGGAGTACAGAGTCAGTCATCGCTACCCATCAACGCAAGGTTGATGCCAAGGTAAACCATTCGGCCGAAAATTGGCCCCCAGACGCGCGTTGCGTCAAAGTTGCTCACAAACCCCGGATCGTCCGCACCTAAAAATTGATGGTTGTTCAAATGATCCACGACTCCGGCGATGGGCTCGGCTTGGCGCACGTTGAGGGCGTTTTCAACGCCAATGTATGCGTCGCCCCACGGGAATTCGCGCCGCACATGCCCGTGCAAAAGGGCAAAGTCCGGACTGATGCTGCGTACCACGCCGCCGGGACCAGGAGGCAGATGCATTCCCGCGTAGTGCTGCCACGTGGCGTTGGCGAACCACTTTTGGCGGAACTGGTACTCGGCATGAAGCATGGCCCGACGGGGCGAAACATAGGGAACCGCATCCCAAACTCCGAAGTACATTCCGCGCACATCCTGAATGCGGTAGGCTGCGCGGGCCTTCCAGTTTTTTGAAAACTGATGCTCCCATTGAACGCTGGCACTGCGGGATTCCATGCTAGACGAGTAAAACAGTACTTCAGTGGCAGAGCGGTAAAAGTCCAGCAGCACGGCCCGGTCGAGGTTGCTGATTTGGGCGTCGAACACAACGCTTCCGGGATAGTAGTTGTGGACGTAGTTCCACACTCCAGATAGGCTGGCGGTGGTTCCGGATTCAATATTCTGAGGGCTGCCCCAAGGATTTACCGCGTGGTTTACGGTTCGGGCGCTCGCGAACCTGCCTAGTGACTCGACGGCGGGCATCGCCATGCGGAATCCGCGTCCGTAGCCCCCCCGAACGGTAAATCGAGGGGTGGGGGCATACCTGAGGTGAAACCGCGGACTGTACTGAAGCCCCGCTATCGAGTGGTAGTCTGCGCGGGCCCCCAGCACGGCGGTAAACTTTGGTGAGGGCTCAAACGTCCATTCGCTGAACACCCCCGGAGCCGATTCGACCCATACATCGTCGTGGGCCAGACCCGGGTGGTGCCAGTCGGTCACGTACCGGTCGAGCGACCAACTCACCCCAGAAGTCTGGGACCACTTCATGCCGCCCTCTCGAATGAGAATCTGGGCCATCCCGCCGCGTTGGTCTCCTTCAAGAAACTGACTTTGGGCAAGGTCTAATGGCCCAAGGCGCGCATCCAAAGAATGCTGGTAGGCATGGACAATGATGCCCACACTCATGTCGGGATCGTCGGGGTTGACCCATCCCGTTTTTGAGGTGAATGCGGTGCGTTTTTGGGCGACCGACGAGGTCCAGGGCACGCTCGGCGCGTTAGCCCCTAACTGCCCACCTTCGCGGGTGTCTTGCATTCCGTGCAGGGTAAAAATGCCCTCCCAGCCGTTTTGCCCCCAGTAGCGCGCGCGGAGCATGCCGTTGAGCTGTCCCCCCAGCGCGTTGTCGGCAAAGCCGTCCATATTCATGTCCCGAAACCAGCGGGTTTGGTTGGCGTGCAGAAGGGTTCCGACGGTCCACTTGGCGCTGAGTCGCTGCGCGTAGTCGCCGTTGAGCTCCATACGTCCTGCATTGTTGAGGTAGGCATTGGCGCTGGCACGTCGCGGTTTTTCGGCGGTAATTCCTTCGTCGGGCTTGATGAGTTCAACGTTGACTTGGCCGGTCATGCTCTCAAATCCGTTGGTTACGGCACCAATTCCCTTGGTTAACTGGATGCCTTCTACCCAGGTTCCGGGAATAAACTGCAGCCCGCTGTTGGCGAGCAAACCGCGCACGAGCGGAGTCATTTCAGTCTGAATCTGCGCGTACTTTCCGTCGAGTCCGAGCAACTGAATTTGGCGCGTCCCCGTCACGGCATCGGTAAACGCGGCGTCGATGGACGGATTGGTTTCAAAGCTCTCTGACAAGTTGCAGCAGGCGGCCTTCTTGAGTTCGCCCCGCCCAATCGAGGTGGTAAGGGTGGCGGAACGGGCCTGAACTACCGCATCCGGAGCCTCAGAACGCACCACGACCTCGTCAATGGCGACGACGCTGTCGCGCACTTGGGCATTCGCAACCCCAGTTACCAGTAACCAGAAGCCTAAAGCACTAGTGCGCATTGAGCTCCCGGTACTTGCAGCATTCGTGGACTTTGGCGTAGTCCTCTTCTTTGGCGCGGAGTTTTTTAGTGTCGTGGCCCACAGCCGCAACGACCTCGTGGAGTCGCTGTTCGGTGAGCTTTTTACCGTTGTAGGCCACTTTGACCTGATGGGTCTCGGTCGACCAGTCGGCAAAGCGCACCCCAGGGGTATTCAAAAGGGCAGTTTCGATGCGCTTTTCGCACATTCCGCACACCCCATCAACCCAAAACGTCACTTCGGTTGTTTGGCCCCAAGCAGAACCAGAAACCAGCAACCAGAAACCAATGAGTAGCTTTTTCATACTAGTTGAACGGGTTTTGAAAGAGCGTGTCGCTCTCAATGGATGTATCGGTGAGGGCGTTCAAAAACGCGACAAGCGCCAAGCGCTCCTGTAGGTTTAGGCCCAGTCCGCCCGCTCGAATGATGTCGCCCATAGCAGGGTCGATGTTCGGAGAGTTGGCGTGGGTTCCGCTGTTGTAAAAGTCCACGACCTCCATCAGGGTTTGAAAGCGTCCGTCGTGCATGTACGGCGGAGTGTAGGCGATGTTGCGCAGCGACGGAACCTTAAACTTGCCCATGTCGTTTGGGTTGCCCGTGACCCCGCCAAGCCCGGGGTCTGTGATCACCGTGTCCAGTCCATTGTTCATGAACTTGTGGTTGGTGAAGAGGTTACCGCCGTGGCAGTGAAAGCAGTCGGCTCCGCGCAGTGGGGAATTGGGATTGGCCTCTCCGTTAAAAAGCTGCATACCGTGTTGCTCTTCGGGAGTTAGGCTCTCAAGTCCGCGTGCAAAGCGATCAAATTTGCTCGAGCCGCTCATAATTGTGAGCATGAACTGCTCTGCCGCCAAGCCGAGCTCTTCGGCCGTGATGGTCTTGACCCCGAACGCCTTCCAGAAGAGGTCTCGGTACGTGGGGCTCGCGTTGAGTTTCGCAAGTACGCCCTCGACGCTGTGGTCCATTTCGCGCGGATCCTGAATCGGAACCAACGTTAAATCGCGCAGCATCGGGCTGCGACCGTCCCAAAAAAAGGCGGTGTGGTAGGCCAGGTTGTGCAACGGCATGCTGTTGCGGTCGCCTACGGCTCCGGTGATTCCGACTGAAAATTGCAGTCCGTGGTCGGTCATTCCGAAGCTGGTGTTGTGGCAGCTTCCGCAGCTCTGCGTGGAATCCCTTGAGAGCACCGGGTCGTAAAAAAGTCGGCGTCCGAGCATTACCCCTTCGACGGTAAGCGGATTGTCCTCGGGAATGGGGGGTGGCGGGAATCCTTGCGGTACATTGAGCGCAAAAGGTGTGGTGGGCGGCGGATTCTCTCCGCAACCCACAGCCACGAGGGCGATCAATGCAAGTGCGTAGTACTTCATTTCACATTTTCAAGTGCAACCCAGCTGAATGATTGGCTCACATTTTCAGAGATTCGATGGGCGACTCCGCCATCAAAACTGCTGTGCGAAAAAGCTCCGTCTTCAGAGGGGCGAACCTCATTTACGGAGTAAAACAACTTTTCGGCGTTCCAGTTCAGCACGAGTCGGCGCGGTCCGCGAAGGTCGAGGACGCCGTTGACTACCACGGGCATGCGGTTTTCCATATTGGCAATGTGGTAGAGCCAGGGCTCGCGCGCTCCGTTGTTTTGGTAGAAGCCTTCAATGGCCATGAATACGTAGCCTCCCTGCCAGCCCCAGTGAAGGTTGTTCACGGTTGGGTTGAGTGGGTGACCGACCTTCCATTGTGAGGGGTCCCCGAAGTTTCGGGCGGAATCAAGCCCTATCGTGAACGCAATCCCTATGTATTCGGCTTTTGGAATATTGTCCGGAACCGTTACCGTCCACGGCTTGTCCTTGCTGAAAAAGGCATAAATCGGATCTCCAGCCTCGTCGACTAGTGGGAGGCGGCTGCCATCTGCGTGAATCAACGCGAATTCGGACAGAATCATGTCGGCGCGCTCCACAAGAAAGGTGTCGCCCGTTTCGGGTTGCACCAGGGTCATGCTGCTGTAGGCGAGATCCTGACCGTTCCACTTGGGCTGAATGCTCATTTCAAGCGAAACTTCGCTGCCCTCGGGGGTACATGCCGCAGAAAGTGCGGCGATAGCTGAAAAAAGTACAAGATTTCGCATGGTGGTAAAGTTACGTTGCCGAACTTCGTGCCATGACCGTGCCAAAACCCGCCTGGAAGCTTTCGAAGTCCGAATACCTAAAAATAGGCATTTTATTGGCAATTTTCGTGACCGGAGTCACCGCAGCCTACCTCATTCAGCGCCCTGAGCGGCAGCTTCCGATACTCAATCCCTCGGATTTGAATCCGGCACTGGTCGCCGACAGCCTTGAGGGCAAGGGCATGGACCACCGAGTGGCCGACTTTGATTTGGTGGACCAAACGGGGACCCGCCGCAGTGCCCGCGACGTCGAGGGCAAAGTCCGGATTGTCAGCTACTTTTTTACCACATGCCCGACCATTTGTGTGGATATGGCGGCCGGCTTGCGAAGGGTCCAAGACGCCTACGCGGGTGACGGCCGGATCCGAATTCTGTCGCATACCGCCATGCCCGAATACGATTCAGTGCCCATTTTGGCGGACTACGCGGCGCGGAACGGCTGCGATTCCGCCCAATGGTGGCTACTAACGGGTACACCCGAAGAGCTGAATCGCCTTGCGCGCACCAGCTACTTTGCGGTGCTCGAAGAGGGTCAGGGATGGGACGAGCACTCGTTCATTCATACCGAAAACCTCGTGCTGGTCGACGCTGAAGGCCGTCTGCGAGGCTACTACGACGGCACCGACCCTAAGGCGGTGGACCAACTGATTAAAGACATTCCTTTGCTGCTCTCCGATGCCCGCTAACCTGAGCCCGTTGCGCGTGGCGCTCCTTCAGTACGACATCGCCTGGTGCGATCCGGATGCCAATTTTGAACGGATTCGCACGCTGCTACCCGCGCCCGGGAGCGTCGACGTGCTGCTGCTGCCCGAGGCCTTTGCCACGGGGTTTGCCACGCCGCAGGCGCGCGAGGTTGCGGCCCATTCGGCCACCGCGGTCAACTTTTTGAAGGAACTTGCTCTGGAACTTCAGTGTGCCGTGGGCGCATCGGTGTTTGTGCCCCGTGAAACGGGTAAAGTGGCTAACCGCTTTTTTTGGATCGAGCCCGACGGAACCACCACGACCGCCGACAAGCGCCACCTCTTTGCGGTGGCCGGCGAACACCGCGATTTTGAGCGCGGAACCGCCCCCGTCGTGGTCACTTGGCGCGGATGGCGCCTTCGCCTGGCGGTTTGCTTTGACCTTCGCTTTCCGGTCTGGTTGCGCAATACGCTCGATACCGACGGGACCCCCGCCTACGACGGCCTACTTGTGGTTGCCAACTGGCCAGAGCCCCGCGAAAATGCGTGGACGACGCTCTTGGCGGCAAGGGCCATGGAAAACCAGTGCTATGTGGCAGGCGTGAATCGTGTGGGTACCGACGGGTTCGGAGTTGACCACAGCGGAGCGAGCCGCATCATCGGCCCTTGGGGCGACGTATTGGCGTTAGCCGAGGTACACACGTCGGGGCTCGTTACCGCCGAATGGGACCCAACTCACCTTGCTGCGGTGCGGAAGCGCTTCCCGTTTCTGGCTGATCAGGACCCGTTTGCGGTGCTGGGGATGCCCCCGGAAGCCACTGGCGCTCTACCGTCCAGCCCACAGTAACCTCAATCGCTTCGGGATCGACGATCGGACGTTCGGCCTCGGTGCGCGTCCACCAGTCAGGGGTATCTAGTTTCCCGTTTTCATTCAGGTCAGCAAAGCTCTGAAGTTGGTACGTGCCGGGTTTCAATCCTTCAAGCGTCCACGAATTGGTACCGGAACCTTGCCACACCACTATCCCGTTGCGCCGCAGTTGGTGCACCCAGGGCCCCTCGGTGGCTGGGGCTACGGTCAGCTTGAGTACCCCAGATGAGTCCGCCGGCAGCTGCCGAAATAGCGCAACGCTGTCGGGCTTCGCAGTGGGGTCGGAGAGCCACAGTACCAGACTGTCTCCAGGGGTGACGCGCCCTGAAAACCAGGCGACCGGCGATTTTTCGCCGGTTCCGAGCTGAAGATTGCCGTCGGGGTCACTGAACGCAAAGATTTGGTAGTTGCCGTCGGCCAAATAGGGCAGGGTAAAACGACCGTCTTTACCGCTTCGCGACCCGTACACCGGGGGGGAAAAAACCGCGGAATCCGGAGCGTCACCCGTGTGCAGGACTACGGCCTGGTTGTCCCAAGGCTTGCCGGTTGAGGGGTTAAGGACTACTCCTCGGATTTGGCCCGAATCAATCGCAGTACCCGTGGCAAACACCCAAAACGGCTCACTCATGGGGTTGTTCTCGTGCAAATCGCGAATTCCGTTTCCAAACTGAATGATGTAGGTGCGGTCGGGCTCGAGGCCGCCATCCCACGACATTTTAAGCGTTTTACCCTTTAACACGTACCGCGGCTCGCCGGGAATCGGAGGCGACGTTCGAATGCTGGCGACTGGGTTGTTGAGCACGACGTACTCATCAAAGGTCCACGTCAAGGAATTGGTTTGCACCGAGGTGCTTCCAAGTGGAACACTCGATACGACCACCACGGGCCCGTCCGTGTCGCGCGGCCCCCCATCTGGCGGAGTCGGCAGCGCGCATCCGCCAACGATAAGCGTCAATGCGTTAACGAAGACGATAAATCGTTGAACGACCGATGGTTTTTTCGACATTTTTCCTCACATTTGCGATCTGTACCCTAACGAATACCATTACATGAACAAACGTACTACGCTTAATTGGCTCTTCGGTGCTTTCGCGATGTTCCTTTCTGGGACAGTGTCTGCTCAGACCTACTGCACCACCGTTGGCCCATCTTCTACGGCCGACACCGAGATTCGGGATGTCTACTTACTTGGTGACAACTACGGCATTAGTAACCCAACCACATGCCCCACAGTGTCTGGACTTCGCGACTTTACTCAGGTGGATTCGGCGGACGTTAGCCTTGGGACGAGCTACTCACTAGAGGCTTTGATGAGCACGTGTGGTGGGGTGTATGGCGC